>NZ_KI912266.1:7645129-7945129 GCF_000235425.2 Pseudofrankia saprophytica | reverse complement strand
TCCTCGACCGCATATCAGCGTCTCCCTACGCGTTGCGCCAGCCGCCACATCGCGGCACCGAACGCAACGTCACCAGACGCCGCAATCTGTCATCGAATGCATCGAAGGAGTGATCACAGCAGGTCAGACGGCATGTCGCCCATGTCGTCAGCCCGCGCGAAGAAACCCCACTGGCACAGAAACTCCCGCTCGCGGGCGATCACAGAAACTGCCGAATGTTGCATCAGATGCAACATTGCCTAGTTAAAGCATGGTCGCGAATGCGTGGCGGAGGTCATGCAGCCGCAGCCACGGAAGGCCCGCTTCCTTGCGGATCCGGTCGAAATGGCGGTTGACGTTTCTCGGCTCCAGCGCCGTGCCGATAGTCGTCGTGAAAACGAGGCCGGTTTCCTTCCAGGCATCGCCGCGGCCGGTTCGTTCGGCTCGCTGTGCCGCACGGTGACGGCGCAGGATCTCGACGAGCCGCGGCGGGATGGGCAGCCGGCGCCGCGACCGTTCGGTCTTCGTCGGGACGAAGGCGAGCTTGCCGTCGACCCGCTGGAGGCCGTGCCGGACGTGCAGCACAGCGCCGTCGAGGTCGACGTCGTCCCAGCGCAGGCCGAGGATCTCCGCGCGCCGCAGGCCGAGCATGAGCCCGCACGCGAAGACAGCTTCGAGCCGATCGCTGCGCAGCACCTCGACAAGCCGGCGCGCTTCCTCGGGGCGCAGCGCTCGAACCTGCGCGTGCGGCGCGGACGGCGCCCTGACCGCCTTGGCGACGTTGCGCGGCACCAGGTCCAGCCGTTCCGCTTCCGACAGCGCGTTGCGGATCAGCCCGTGAACATGGCGGACGCTCGTCGGGGCGAGCCCGGCCGCCTTCGCCGCCGCGACGAGCCGGCGCACGTCGAGCGGGGTGAGCTTGTCCAGCTGGATACGGCCGATCGCCGGGACGATGTGCGACGCGATCAGCCAGCGGTACGAGCGCAAAGTCGACGGCCGGGTGCCGTCGGCCGCCTTGATGGTCAGCCACTCGGCGAGCCACTTCTCAACCGTGCGCCGCTCCGCCGTGACGTTGACGCCGAGTTCGGCGGCCCGCTTCAGCTTCTCCAGCTTCGTGCGGCACTCAGCCTGCGTCTTGGCATAGACGGTCTTGCGGACGCGCTTGCCGTCCTTCCAACCGAGGTCGACGCGGCCGACCCACAGGCCATCGCTGGACCGCTGGAACAGGCCGCCGTCGCCGTGCGCCCGCCGGGACTTCTTCTTGTCGCTGGCCCCCTTCTTCCGCGCGGGCTTGGCCTCGCCGGACGGCGTGCCGTCGACCGGGTCGCCCGCGGGTCGGGAGCTGCCGGAACCTTCGTCCGACGGTTGCGGAGAGATCGAACGCGCCATCTGGGTTGTGCTCCTTCTATGAGAGGGACGAGGGCAAGGAATGCGGTCTTCCGGTTCCGGTGGCGTTCGGTTCTCTGGCGCGGGGAGGGTCCGTCGGGGGTCCGGCCGCATCCAGGGCGCTGCGCGTCGCTGCGCGATCGGCCTTCGGCCGACCCTGGACCCGTCCGGCCCCCCGACGGTGTGAAGCGCCAGCAGAGAACCGGGAAAGAAGTGGGGAGCGGGAGGTACCCCGGTGGCTCAGCCGCGCGCCGCGCCGGCCGGGACCAGCGGGGATGGCGGGAAGAGTGGGATGCCGTCCAGCTCCGGCGGTCCGGCGGGGTTCTGCCGGAAGACGAGGACCGCGTCGACGTCGCCGAAGTGCTCCAGGAAGATCACGCCAGGCGGGAGCGTCGCGAGCGCGGCCACGAGGTCGATGGCGTCGGCGCCGGGCCGGATCGTCAGCTCCCGGTCGCCGTCGGGCGTGGCGCGGACGTAGACGAGGGCCGGGCCGGTTTCGGGGGTGCGCCACGGCGTGGCGTCGTCAAACGGAAAGATGTCCATCAGGGTGTTGCTCCTTGCGGTGTTCAAGGGGTGCGCCTCAGGTCCCGGTGGGTGTTGCCGCACCTACCGGGGCCGCCTTTCGATCCGTGTTCCGTGTTGCCGGACGCGGGAGTTGCCGAGAGCGGGACGAACTCCGGCGCCGTCCGCCAGGTCGCCGAGGTGGTCCGCGCGCCTGCTTGCACGCTGCCGGTTTCATGCCGCGGCGCCGTTCTGCTCGTCGCGGAGTCGGTCGATGTAGGCGAGCAGCGCGGCGTGTGGGATGCGGCGAGCCCGCCCAATCTGGACCGATTCGAGGTTGCCGGCGGTGAGGAGTTCATAGACGGTCGAGCGTCCGAGGCCGAGCAGTTCGGCCGCCTCGACGGGGGTGAGCAGGAGCTTGGTCACGTCGTTCCTCCTGTCGCGGGAGTCGAGGGAGGCCAGGTCAGGCCACGTCTGGCAGCGCGCTGCCGCCGGCGGGTGGCCCGGTCGTCGTGGGGTTCGCCAGCTGGGCGTGCCAGCGTTGCCGGTTGGCGATCGCGTGGATGATCAGGTGTTCGCGTCGTGGCGCGTTCGGGTCGCCGGGCCGGATCAGTTCCCAGGAGACGCGCGGCGCGCCGGCCGGGTCGCCGGTCGTCTGCTCGGCTGGACTGCCTGCGTCGGGTCG
Organism: Pseudofrankia saprophytica; assembly: GCF_000235425.2. Lineage (NCBI taxonomy): Bacteria > Bacillati > Actinomycetota > Actinomycetes > Frankiales > Frankiaceae > Pseudofrankia > Pseudofrankia saprophytica. Next base: position 7,942,578 of record NZ_KI912266.1, on the reverse strand, counting down.
GTGGCCGAGGGCTTCGAGCTGAGCCCGGACGAAGTCGACCCGGTCGGCTTTGTGGTCGGACAGCGTCTTGCCGGACCATTTGCGGGAGACCAGGACGCGGCGGCCGCCGAAGCCGAGCGTTTCGCGCCGGTGTGCCTTGCCCTTGCATCGGCCGGGGACGAGGCCGGGCCGGGCGTTGCGTGGCGCGATGCCGTGTAGGAGCCAGTTGGCGCAGGTGGGCGAGCACGGTTCGTAGCGCAGCGCCGCGGCGAGCCGGTCGACGTGCGCGCGCTGCCGGTCGGTGTCGACGGCGTGGCAGGCGTCCAGCGACTTGGTGAGGTACTTGGTCAGGTAGCCGATCAGCCGTCCGGCCGTGGCGCTGTTCGACGTGACGCCGTCGGCCTGGATCTGTGGTCCGAACCTGACGACGTGCGCGGGTTGATCGTCCGGGCCGATGGCGTCGAGCGCCTCATCCCACGACGTCAACGCTGCCTTGGTCGCCGGGTCGACGTAGCCGGCCGCCTGCTCGTCCCACACCGGCAGCCCTGGGCCATCGGGCGCGTAGACCGGCGCGTCGGTGGGCGGCCACCACACCTGGTGATAGGTCGCCGCCGCGACCTGACGCAGCACGACCCGGGGAACCGTTCCGCGGAACGCGGCGTGCAGGTGCGGCGCGAGCCGCCGCTGTGGCTCCAGGACGGCGAAGTACTGGACGTCCCAGCCGACCGCGCGGCGCAGGTTCTGCCAGAACCGATCGACGAGTTTCGGGAAGTGGATCGCGTCGCGGGCCGCCCGCCGGTAGTCGTAGCCGTCCGGGTCTACCGGGGTTCCGTCGCCGAGGACCTTGCCATAGGTGTCGCAGGTGAGCGTGAGGAACATCGACGGCCGCCAGGCCGTGCCATCCGCCGCCACATACGTCCGCCCGACAGTGCGCTTGTCGACCGGGAGCCGAGGCAGGTCGGCGACGTCCTGACGCCGTTTCGTCGACCTGCTCCGCCGCGGCCGCGTCCGATCGTCCGGTGCGGCCTTGCCGCGGACGCCGAGGTCGGCGAGGGCTTCGTCGACGTGACCGATCACCTGGTCGGCATCGGCGACGCCGGCCAGGTCGCCTGCCTGCTCCGCCTCGGCCCGGATCGCTTCGAGGTCCGCGCGCAGCCGGGCGAGTTGTTTGGCGTCGTCGTCGGGCGGGTCTGGTGGCGGGAGGGGTTCGTCGTCGAGGTGCCAGCCGGTCTTGCACTGCGCCATCCGTAGTCGCCGCGCCCGCTCGGCGCAGGGCGGGCATTTGCTGGCGAGGGTGGCGCCGCAGGGTGCGGGGATGATCGTCGTCTCGCCGGTGTCGAGGTCGACCCGGCGCAGCGCGATCGGCCGCACGCACACGCCTTCCTCGACCGCGACCGCCTCGACGACATGGCGCGCGAGCGGCATCCGTAGCCGGGCGAGCCGGGAACCGGGCCGCGGTTCCTGCTCGCCGGGCGTCGCGCCGTCCGGGCCGGGGGTGGTCACTGGTCGCCCCAGGGGTTGCCGTACTCGGCGAGGTCAGGCACCCAGCCGCCCGTTTCGGGATGCGGGCCGGGTCGCGCGCCGGCCGCCCTGCGCCACGGCCACGTCCGCCGCCGAGGCCGAACCGGCGGGCTGAGATCGTCAACGGCCCGGGCGCCGCGCAGCCGCAGGAGATCGACGAGGTCCGGCGCTGTCGACGGCGCGGGCAGCGCAAGAACCGGCCCCGCGGCGGGCAGCCGGTAGCGGTCGACGGTGCGGCGGATCTCCGCGTCATCCGGGAACGAGGCGCGGACGCGGACCGGTTCGGCACCGCCGTCCTCGGCGACATAGCCCGTGCCCTGCTGATCGGTGCCGATGTCCTCGCAGCGCGCGCCCTTGTCGTGCGCGCCGTCGCCGAGGACAAGGTCGACCTGATCGGCCTCGACCAGCCGCAGCGCGACCCGGACCGGGAACAGGTCCCGGAACGGCAACGTCTCCTTGCGCGGATCTTGGACGGCCGCGACCACGACGACGCCAGGCGCGCGGCCCTGCGACAGCAGGAGCGGCAGGGAGGCCGACAGCCGCCGTTTCAAGTCCCGGTCGGTGACATACGCGGTCAGCGCGGCGATCTCGTCGACGACCACGACGATCAGCGGCTCATCCCGGGTCGGCTCGTGCAGCCGAGTCACCCCGCGCAGCACGTCAGCCCGCGCCTGCATCCGCGTCACCGCGTCGTCGAGCAGGTCCGCGATGGAGGGCAGGTCGTAGGCGAACCGGGCGAACAGCGGTGCGCCGGCCGCCATCTCCATCCCGCCCTTGGGATCACACACCCACAGCTCGACGAGGCCGTCCCGCACCGCCGGGCCAAGTGCGCGGATCAGCGACCACAGCACCGAGCCCTTGCCCGACCCGGTGGCGCCGGCCACCAGGACGTGCGAGCCGCGCAGCTGCAGCAGCCACGGCCGGCCGTCCTCCCGCCGGCCAACGACCAGGTTCTCGAGCCCGGCGCCCGGCGCGTCCGGACCGTCGACCGGGTACGGCGCCACAGTGCGACCGAGCGAATCGCGGCGGTAGAAGTCGACCCAGACGAAACCGACCCGCTCCGCACGGACCCGGCACGCCCGCGTCCGGTAGACGTGGCGCAGCGCCTCCGCCTGCTCTGCCCAGGTCTGCGGGGTCTGGCCGGGAAGCAGTTCCACCCGCAGGGACTCGACGGGGCGAGAGGTGCGGAACGCTCGGATGCGCGGGAAGTACTCGTCGAAGGTCACCCGCTCCGCGTTCGACGCAGGGATCCGGATCGCCAGGCCGCAATGCACCGTCGCCGCCCGCCACCGCCGCCGGTAGACGAACACGAGCCGCAGCCGGCCCCAGGCCCACCAGGCCGCCTGGTTGAACGACGACCGATGGGCCAGCCGCCAGGCCATGGACACGAGCACGACCGCGGCGGCCAACGTGCCGAGGCCGAGCAGACCCGTTGCCCGGTAGAACGCGGTCAGCACGACCAACACGGCAACCGCGATCGGGTGCCGCATCAGCAGGAGGACCAGCCGGCCCACGAGCCGGGCCGCCAGGCCTACGAGCAGCACCCATAGCGGGACCCGGATTTTGTCGTGCCGCGCCGGCAGCGACGGGACCGGACGATCCCCGTTGATTCTCGGCATGACAAAGCACCACCCGTTTCACGGCACGGCAAAGCCAGGGGCAGAAACACGAAAGAGAAAGGCGGGCAGGCCCCGGAGCGCCGGACGGCTATCGGCCCGGCGCCCCGGGAAGCCCGCGAGAAAGCGCGCTCAGACCGCGCGTGAGGCCGGCGGAATCTCCGCCGAGACCGGACCGGGCGCCGAGCCGCCCGGCGTGTTGCGCTTAGTCGTGGCGAAGCGTTCGCAGTCCTCGGTGAACCGCGCGGCAGCGTCCGCGAACTCGCGCACGAACCGCATCGGCGCCTCGCCGAGGTCGCCGGTCGGGAAGGCGATCGTGACTGACACCGCGCCCATATGCAGGGACAGGATTGGAGATCGGTGCGGGTAGGTGTGCAGGTCGATGACCGCGCCGCCGCCGACGGTGAGATCCGCCGACAGCCGTGTCATCGAGGACACGCGGTCGCCGCTCACGCCGCCGCTCCCGGGTTCTGACGGGCCGGCAGCGGCGACGCCGGCCGCATGCCAGACGCCCGCAGCGCGAACATCAGCTTCGGCCGCTGGCCGTTCAGGTCCAGCCACGGGATGACCTGCACCCCGACCAGCTCCACCGGCCGAAACGGCGTCCCCGGAACGGGGTCCGGCGGCACCGGCGCGACCTCGGCCGCGATCTTCACCTTCAGTTCCGCCGTCCGCGCCGCCGGGTCCGCATCCAGGACCCGCACCGCCCACACGAGCAGACCCGAGTGCGGGTCACGCTCCTGCGTGTCGTGCGCACCCGCCTGGACCTTTTCGAAGTCGTTCGAGGGCTCCACACCCAGCACGTAGGCACCGTTCGGGAACACGTCTCCGAACGCCACCGGAATCCGACGAGGAATCGCCACCGCGCCACACCTCCTACCCGCGCATCCGGACCATCCGGACACTTTGGGGGTGCGTTAACGATGCGCGCGCCATGAACCGCTCGCCAACCTGCTATGCGCCTGTGTATGACGCCAGGGTATAAACCACGATCACCCGCCAGGCGCTGTTTGCTTTCGAGCCAAAGGGCGAGTTTGCTTGATCCATGGGGACGACGGACAACCTATCGGCCAGGCCGCACACCGCCCGCGGACCGGTCGACGGCGAGGACTGGGCGGCAGTCGCCGACGCGCTCAACCGGCGCATGGCCGCCCGCCGGATCGGTCAGCAGGAGCTTGCCAACGCCGCCGGTGTCTCTGTCTCGACCGTGCGCGCGCTCCAACGCGGCGCGACCGGCCGCCGCGTCCAGAACGCCACCCTGACCGCCATCTGCCGCGCCCTCGGCTGGCCCGACGACCGCTTGTTGCGTGTCCTGCTCGCCGAGCCACCCGCCGACGACCCCACGTCCGCGGAGACTGCCGCGCAGATCCTCGCCGCCGTGCTGCGCATCGAGCGTCACGTCGAGCAGATCGCGCGCCACCTCGCCCCGGCGTAGGCACCGGCGAGCCCACGGCCCGGGAAATGACGAGGGCCGGACCCGCGGACGTCAGCCCGCCAGGTCCAGCCCACCAGCCGTCTGGAGTCGGTCGCCTACGACACCGCCGGTATGCCGTGCGCGTCGGTTCGTGGTTTCCCCATCCCGGTCAGCGCGCGGCGCATCGCGCCGAGCGCGTCGGCCTGCCCGGCCGCGAACGCGACCCGTTCCGCCGAGGTCATGAACCGCTCGCCCGCCGACAGCCCACCCGGACCGACCGGCCCGACGAGCATCCCGCCGTGCTCGACCACCTGGTCCACGAGCGCGCCGAGTAGCTCCCGCCGGGTTGGCGCCTGCTGGGCCGGCCGGTACACGAGGACCAGGTCGACGTCGCCGAACGCCTCGACGAACTCCAGGCCTGCCGGAAGCTTCGCGATCTGGGCGCACAGCTCCGCCAGATCCGAGCCCGTCCCGACCACGAGCGCCCAGTCGTCCCCTGCCCATGGCGTGGCCACCACCCCCGGCGAAGCACTCTTCCATGGGGACACATCCCCGCCGTCTGTCGCCACATCGAGCCCGCCACCCTGCTCCGCGTCGTCCGCCAGGTCCTGCACCATCTGTCGCTCTCCGATCCGCTCACCGGCCCAGGTCACCCCGCCGCATCGGGCGCCGTTGACCGCGCGGCGGGGTTGGCCGGAGCCTTTCCGCGATCAGTGCGCATCGGAAAGAGCTACGGACGTATACGAACCGTGGCTACACTTCCGCATAGTGCCGCCACCGACACGGTAGGGAACCGCCGCCCGCACGGAAGGCCCGCGCACATGACCCCACGCAGCCCCCGCCCCGTCACCCCGCCCGGATTCTGGCAGCGCCCCGACGTCACACAAGCCCTGGCCAGCAGGGATATCGGCGCTGTCCTGAGGATCTACCAGCGGTGGACCGGCGCGACCCAAACACAGATCGCCACCGCCTGCGAAGTCCCGCAGTCGCACATCTCGCACATCCTGCGGGGAAAGCGCCAGGTCACCAGCCTGGATATGTACGAGCGGTTCGCGCGTGGCCTCGACATTCCCCGCGCCCTGCTCGGACTCGCCGAGCCGGCAACGACCAGCGAACCGCCAGTAGCCGAGCGCACCGGCCCGGACCGGCGGACGGTTCTCGCCGCGACCGCCGCCAGCGTGGTCCTGGCCGCCGATGACGAGCTGGACGAGGTCACCCACCGCATGCAGCTGTTCGCCGCGTCGAACGTCGACGATGCCGCGGTCGAGCAGCTGGACATGAGCGTGGACCTGATCGGCCGCCGCTACGAGGCATCCGACGCCAGCTCCGTCTACCCGACCGCGCTGCGCCAGCGCCGTTACGTCGCCGAGCTGATGAACGGCCACCAGCACCCGCGCTACCGCGGCGAGCTGTACGTCGTGGCCGGCAAGCTGTCCGGCCTGCTCGGCTACCTCGCGTTCGACCTCGGCAACGAGTTGCTCGCCCGCGCCTACTGCAACGAGGCCATGAGCCTGGCCCAGGCCGCCGGCCATCGCGACCTCGCCGCGTGGGTGCGCGGGACCCAAAGCTTCGTCGCCTACTACGCGGGCCGGTACAAGCAGGCCCTGGACTACGCCCGTGACGGGCAGCGCTACGCCGCGGGCGGTCCCGCGTCCATCCGCCTTGCGATCAGCGGCGAAGCGCGCACTCTCGGGAAGCTGGGTGACCGTCGCGGCGTGGACGACGCCGTAAGCCGCGCGCTTACCGCCCACGCCCAGGCCGACGACGTCGACCCGGTCGGCTACTTCCTGTCGTTCGAGCCGTTCGGCGCCGCGCGTCTGGCCGGCAACGCCGCCAGCGCCTATCTCGCGTTGGGCGCCGTCGACCGCGTCCGTGAGTTCACCGACCAGGCCATTCCCATCTTCGCCCGGTCGAACTCCGCCGCCAGCCACGCCCTGACGCTGGTGGACGCCAGCATGACCTACCTCGTCGGCCGCACTGCCGAGCCCGACCGCGCCGGAGCCCTGGTCTCCGAGGCCCTGACCGTCGGCGCCAACCTCAATTCGCAGATCGTGGCCCGCCGCGCCCAGGACTTGGTCACCAGCGCCGCCCCCTGGTCGAGCGTCCCCGAAATCGCCGAGGTCGCCGACTCTGTTGCCGCATGGCGTGCCCCCAACGCCTGACTCACGCCGGCCATAGCCTGACGGAGTGCCGCACCCTCACGAGGACCAAGTCGACGCCGAGGACTGGGAAGCCTTCCAACACACGGAACGGATGGCCGACCACTGGTACTGGCGTCCGGGTCACCGCCCCGGCCGCAACTACCTGACGTGGTACGTCGTCTTCGACGACCAGGCCCTCCGCGACCACGTCGCCGCGCATCAGAAGGCATTGGCCGATCTGGACTACCTCGACCCGGTCCCCGCGGACGGCATCCACATGACCGTCCAAGGCGTCGGTTTCCCCGACGAGGTCGACCCCAGCACCGCCGCCCGCATCGGCGAGCAGGCCACCGCCCGCACGGCGGACATCGAGCCGTTCACGCTGACCGTTGGCCCGATCGCCGCCTATCCCGGCGGCACGTTCCTCCGGGCTGCCCCCTGGCGTCCGGTCGCCGAGGTCCGCGATCGTCTCCGCGAGTCCATCGCCGCCGAGCTCGGCGCCGACCAGGTCCCCGCCGAGCCAGCCCGCTTCAAGCCCCACATCAGCGTCACCTACTGCAACGCCACTCCACCGGCCGCCGAGGTCGTTCGAAGGTTGGCCACGCTCCGACGCGAGGTCCCACTGGTCGAGGTCCCAGTCACCGGCGTACATCTGCTCGAACTCCGCCGCGAGGGCCACACCTACCGGTGGACCAGCCGCCACGAGGTCGCGTTCACCGGGCGGCATCCGTCGCGGTAGCGCAACAGCCCTGGCTGTCCAGCTCCGCCTGATGTTTGATGTTTTCGTCCCAGGTCATGGCCGACGGTCGATCTGATGTGGAACGGCGGGCCTTCATGCTCCGGACCGGCTACCTGGTGGTCCAAAGGAAGGTTCGCCGGCTGGTCGAACATCCGAACACCCAGGGGGTCCCGCCCGCCCGTCAGACCTCTTCCTCCGGGGCCGGCGGCGGCCACCCCGCCGGCCGCACGATCTTGTCCGGCTCCTCTGGCAGTCGCGTCCGCTCGTCCCCGAGTGCCACGTCCACCTGCCCCTGCATCAGTCGGCGGACGCCGCTGAGGTCCGCGCCGTGCAACTCGGTGTCGGTGAGGTTCGTCCGTCCCAACTCGGCGTCGGTGAGGTTTGCGCCGTGCAGCTTGGCAACCCTGAGGCTCGCCCGGTTCAGATCGGCGCCGGTGAGGTTCGCCCCATCCAGCCTGGCACCGGTGAGGTTCGCCCCATATAGCGAGGCGCCGGTGAGGTTCGCCCCATCCAGCCTGGCGCCGGTGAGGTTCGCCCCATATAGCGAGGCGCCGGTGAGGTTCGCGCCTTCCAGCCGGGCGTAGGCGAGGTTCGCACCCAGCGTGGCGCCGGTGAGGTTCGCCCCATCCAGCCTGGCACCGGTGAGGTCCGCCCCGCTTAGCACGACGTTGCGAAGATCGGCGTTCGTGAGGACGAGGCGGGCGAGGCTGGCGGGACCGGCGAGGTCGGCGCCATCCAGGTCGGCGCGGGGGACGTCATCGAGCCCGGGGAGGCGGGCGAGGATCTGGACGGCGGTACGGATGTCCGGCGCCGGCCGCGGCGGCGGGTCCTGCCCGTCGGCGGGCGGGAGTGGGCGCAGGCCTGGATCGGTGCTGCGGGTGCGCACGAACGCGGAGAGCACCTCGACGACCGTGGGCTGGTCGTCAGGGGAGTCCTTGGCGAGGCGTGCGAGGGCGTAGATGCCGCCGAGGCGGATGTCCAGGGTGACCGAGCCGAGCTGGGTGATCGCCTGGGTGTAGCGGCTGGTGCGTTGTTCGTCCAGCTCCCGCAGATGGGTGTCCCGGTCCCGTTTCCGGGTGAGTTCGTTGGCTTGGCGGGTCTCGCGGAGGTTAAGTGTCACCCCGGCAAAAGCGATCAGTCCAGCAGCGAGAGTCATGATCCCCAGCCGGGTAGTCGCCGCGGCGGCGGTACGGGCGTCAGCCTTGGCGCCGCCGGTGTGCAAATAAAGAACAGGAGCGATGATCCACAGGGTGACCAGCCCCCCGGCGGCCAAGAGTAGGACGAGCGCGTAGCCCACTCGCCAGCGGCATACTCGGCGGCCAGCCCGTCTCACAACTCCCCGCACCATGACGACGTTGTACGTCACCGCCACCAGCCACGGGAATACATGGCACCAGGATGACGGCGACGCGCTCGACAAACGCGCTCTGGGACCCATTCCCGCGCCGATCGATGGGGTCGTTCGCCAGCCCTCCGCCCGACAACGGACCGTGTGTGGTCGTGTCCGAGTAGACCCGACGGCCCGACTCCGGTGGCCTGTCGGCACGCGAGTCCGCGCAGCAGCGCGCCAACTGCCGAATCGTCCGATTTAGGATCAAGCGTAGATTGCCGGTGGCGCCGCGCGGCGGCTGCGCGCGGCGCTGGCGCGCCGTGCTCGCCGGCGCGTCGACCGGTCCGCATCAAATCGGAACTACGGTGAAGCCAAAGCGTACCGTCGTGAACGGTCGCGGACGTATCCAGGCGTCCATGCCCCTGCCAATCCGGTTCATCATCAGCGCCGAATAGAGTGTCCACTCACGGGTTGGGCTGGCGGGGCTGCTGAGTTGGGCGGATGTTGAGGTGACACGCCGGGGCCGTTGCTTGATCGGGGTTGGCCGCTGGGCGAGGGCTGGGCGCAGGTGTGGGACGTGCTGCCGGCGCTGCTGGAGAAGGTGCACCAAGTGCTGCCGCGGCGGTGCTGCTGCTGCTGCGGGAAGGTAACCACCACCGAAGCGCCGTTCGCCCGGCCAGGTCGTGTGCCTATGGGCCGAACCTGAACGGCGTGGCGGTGCTGCCGGCCTCGGGGGGCAACGTGCCCGTCGAGCGGGCCGCGGGGCTGGCCGACGGGCTGCTGCGGGAGGCAGTGTCGTCCGGGTTCGTCGCCCGCGCGAACGCCCAGCTCGCCGAACAGTTGGCCGCCGCCGGGTTCGACGCGGCGATGAAAGCGGCGCTGGCGCCGAGCCGGTGCTATGCGCGGACGAGACACGAGACACCGGTCAACCTGTCGCACAAGGATACCGACGTGACGGGGAACCACTGGCGGGCCGCCCGCACGTGGTCACCGTACGGACCCCGGGCCTGGTACACCCCGGTCCAGTCGCGCTCGTCGAAGGCGATCAAGGACCTGGGTTTGCGCGACGGGTTCACCGACTACCTGATCCGCGACGACTACTTCGGCTGGGCGGACGCGCCCAGGCCTCCGACACCTCCGCTCCGAGCCGGACAGCACACTCCGCAGGACGGCCGGCGCAGGCATACCTCCATTTACCAACAAAAGAACATAGGCACATTACCTAAGCGATGTCACAAAATGACTGGCAAATGCGCAAAGTAGGGCGACGAGCCCAACACCAGTCGCCACCCAACCTCTATTCACCCATCGGTGCTTATGTAAAACGTTCTTCGACAAGATTACGATCTGTTGCGCCAACGCCTCGGATTCGAAAGGTCCGTCCGCTCGACGCAGATATTCCACAGCGAGAGTCGGCTCAAGTACCGCGATCATTCCAAACCACCATGCCACGCGAGGCGAGTAGGTACTGATGTCGGCGACATCAACACCAAATCCCCGCAAGAGGCTCCCAATTCTCGCATTTCGCATTCGAGAGAAGAGGCATGCCAGAGCGCAGCCTATTGACGAGATCACGCCAATAGCAACGACAGATGCGAAGACAATATCAGACGACGTCAGATTTATCCCACCAGCCGTGCCCGCGTTTGCGCCCAACAATACCGATCCCAGGACCGTGATGAACACGCCGTCCAGCGCCAACAAGAATTGCGCCTTCGAGTCGGCGAGTTTGTACCACTCGAAGACGTCCGCGTTCAGCCGTCTGAGAAATTCTAACTCCGAGGGGTCGGCCAATTCCAGCTGCCCATTCTTCCGTTTCGAAATGCGACGCCGACTCGGAAGACTTCATCCGACGGGGAAACTGGCGTACTCGGTTGTTGTGCGGTTGGCACTAGGGCTTTCGTCTATGAGCTTCACCCTCTCAGCCTGGAAGACAAAGAACGTGCTTTCAGTCGAGGTCAAGAGCATTGTCTCCGGGTCAGAGAGCTTCTTGCCGGCGCCTTCAAATGCACTGCTATAAAGCGTGATCACCTGAGCCATCTCTTCGACGTCGGCGCATGCCCGGACCTGGCCCCGAATCTGGATACCAAACTTGGCCGCGTACGTACTCTCCGGGCTGACGACGAGGAGCGAGGCGCTCGGGCTGCGGGCCACGTTCCTCATGTGTTCACTCGCTCGCCGGCTCTTGAATCCGAACCTGCCGTCGCCTAGGTATACATAGAACACCGCGCAGATTGACGGGCCCTCCCCGCCCACCGTCGCTAGCGACGCAATAGACGCCGAACGAACAATCGTGGATACGCGCAAACTCAGCTCAGGGCTGAGTGTTCGATCTTTCCCAAACAATCCCATGATTGCTACCTCCCGAGCGCGTCAAGAATTGCCAGCGTGTCGATGCCGTCACGCAGCGTCGCCAAATTGGGGCCTACAGAAACGCCGCGCAGTGTGGCGACGATCTCATTAGCGTATGACGGGAAAGCGACTCTGAACAGCGAAGGATTCAGTTTCGGTGGTTCGGAGCCGCTCGCCTGAACGAGATTTCCGCCCTCAGAAAGGTGGTAATGCCACTCCTCAGCGTCGGTGAAGACGTCCAGCCGTCCACGACCGTCGACGAAGGAGAACTGGATCAAACCTTCCGTGCCCTCGATATCGAACTCCAGGAGGCGCGGACCTGCACCGGCCCCTGTGCAGAAGAGTTCAGACCAGCAGCCGCCGACGAAGAGTCCGCACCCGAACGCTTCGTCCGCGGCATCCTTGCGGTCGGCAAGCGCTGAAATCCATGTGCCACGCGGCGTTACGGCAGTTCCGAAGTGTGGCCCTGATCCAAATGGGCGGGGCACGTCGTCAAACTTGTGGCCGGACACAAACACGCCGAGGTCAAGCAAGTGCGGTCCCATAGCGAGTCGCTCTCCACCTCCCTTAGACCGTGCTCCTACCCAGTCCGCAACGCTATCTGCTCGGAACGCAGATGTCCGCTCCCGCAGTCGCACCGAGAAAGCCCTTCCGATCAACCCATCCTGGACAATCCCCCGCACATACTGAAAGGCAGGGAGACCCCGAAGCTGGACACCGTGGAACACGGGTCGGCTGCTCCCCAGAATACTCTGGTAGATCCTCGACGCCTCGTCCGCGTCCCGAGCGACGGGTTTCTCGACGAGCAATGCACACGAACTGCGGCTGAGCGCGCCCACCAACGTTCCTCGTTCGGCCGGCGGCGTGGTGACCGCAACCAGGTCTGGGCCCGAGGCGATGAGCTCGTCGAGGGAACACGCGAGTTGACTCGGCAAGCCCGCATTCGAGAGCAACTCCGCAGCCCGTTGCGGGTTGGAACCGACGACACCGACAATTTCGACACCAGGCACGGCAGCGAAACCTGGGAAGTGGGTACGAATACCGACTCCCGTCCCAACGATACCGACCTTGAATGGTGACTCTGACATTATTTCTTGCATTCCTTTCTCGGGACTTCGCCTAGTGCTCTACAAGCCAGATCGGAAGGCCCCAAACTAGTCGGAAACCATTCTGAAAGCCGCGGTTGTTAGGCAAGTTGGAATTTCTGTAGGTTGGAACGAGGTTAGCCGTGTTCCAATCGAAACAACCTCCACGCAGAACCTTCTGAATGCCGTCAGCAGGTCCTTCCGGATCTTTCACGATCCCCACCTCGGCGCACTCCTGATAGTACCCAGGGCCGAACCAGTCTGAGCACCACTCCCTCACGTTTCCTAGCACATCGAAAAGGCCAAGCGAGTTGGAGAGCAATTGACCGGGCACGTGCGTGGTGTTCCCAGCGTTGCCGGCAAACCAAGCATACGAGGGGATCGAGTTCTCGGCCGACAGCACCGCATCATCGTGACCGCCTGCGCGACAGGCGTATTCCCACTCTGCCTCCGTGGGAAGCCTGCCGCCAAACCACATGGCGAATATCGATGCCTCATACCACGTGACACCCACGATTGGGTGCTGAGTCGTTGGCGACCGGGGGTCATCCACCAGACCGATGTTGAACGGAAACAGCGCACGAGCGGCATTCGGCGTCGTGATCGTCGTAATATTGAACGAGGAAACCTCGACACCGTGGCTGGGCCGCTCGTCGACGGACCGCCCTGGCGCATCGGAACCCATCGTGAACGAACCACCTGGTACGGCCACGAACTCAATCCCAGTGGCGTTCAGCAGTTGCTCCCGACGTTGCCCGCTACCGTTGGTATCGAAGATTTGTTCCAGAAGCGCGCCTGCCTCGGGCCGCCGCCGCCTGATCGCGACGAGCGCTGTCAGCCCCTCCCAGAGCGTCTCGCACGACCGTGTGTGCGGAAGTAGGACCCCGAGGGTATCGGTGATCGTTCTCTCACCCGCATCCAACGTAGTGCGGTCCGCGAGACTAACCTTCAGGCTACGCACGAGTTCCGCAGCGTCTCCGTCCTGAAGATCTCGAATTAGCTGCCCGACGACCTCGTCAAGGTCGTATGGCGACTCTCCTGCACTACGGAGGGCGAGGCCGCGGTTGACGCGCCAAACCGCTCTTAGCCGAGTGACAGCCCCATCGTGGTCGAGCAGGCCAACCATCAAACGGATTGGCTCTTCATAGGCCGGGATCGCGGCGACGCCGGCCAAGGCTTCCAAGGATTCATCGACGAGCGCCAGCGCTACGAAGTACTCCCATATCGAACGGTGGACGAAGTCAATGATGTCGCCGTCACGCTGAAGCAACCCAGTACGATCAATGACCTCATCGAGAATGAGGACTGCGCGATCCCTCAGCGAGGCGCGGCCCGACCGAGTGGCCGACTGGGGACGCTCGCCCAGATACTGTTCCAGGGCGAACAGAACCTCGACCTCCCTGTGTCCGCCAGCCGACGAAAGTTTGAACAGCCGCATGCCGAGGCTCCGCAGGCACGACGCAAGGTCGCTGTTCGATAGGCCAGCGGTGTCGCTCAATGGTCGCCTGGACAGCAACGAGTTGACACACGCGCGGATTAGCAAAGCTCGCCGGATCGGCAGGGCTCCGGCGTCACCCTCGAATGACGTAATCAACGCCAGCATGAATGGGGTTCTAGCCAGCTCTCTGATTCTCTCGGAGTTGGCCAGGAGCGACAGCAACTGGTCGCGGGCCGCAGCAGTAGCGAACCGCCGGACATAGTCAGACACCTGCTCGTCCGACAGCGGTCGCAGTTCGTAGATGTTGTAGTCAAACCAAAGCGAGCGATCGTAGCCGCTCGGCCGGGCTGCGAGCACGATAGTCGCGTCCGGAAACTGTATTTCGAATTGCCGGAGCAACTGGCGCAGTCGCGGCCGATGCTCACGGCGGAGTTCGTCCACACCATCGACGAGGAGGACCGTACCCTGACCGCCGAAGTCCTCTGAGTTTGAAATGACATAGCTGGCCTGCTTTCCATAACGCGGGACCACGCCCTTGATCACGAGCTGAATGTAATCGGTCACGGATGAGTACGCAGAACTGACGAGGTCCGCCGCTCTGAGGAGCAGGGGCAGCCGGGCGGCTCCGAGGTCGTCCTTCGCAAGACGCAATGCGGCGTAGTCGAGCATCGTCGACTTTCCTGCGCCGGCCGGTCCGACCACGAAAAGCCGGCCGCCGTGCGTCTCCGTCAGGACCTCCACTAGGCTTCGATCAGTCGACGGGTACGACAGATCGGCATCTGCTATGTACAGCTGAAGGTACAAGGAATCGAGTCGTTCCTTGTCACGCCGACCGACCACCGTGGCTAATGACAAACGATCTGAGAGCGCTTGACGGTAACGGTCAGCGGCGTCTTGGAAACGAACGACCACTTCAGTCCGCGGCCCATCGCCCTCGTCTGGTCCGAGGTCTAGAACCTCAACCCGAATCCAGCGCGATAGCTCTGCCTCGTCCGTGTACACTGACACCGTAGATGCGAGATCATTGAGGAAAGCCAAAACTGGCACACCCTCCGCGCGAAGAATGTGAATTGGCGTACCGTTCCGATCCCAGTCGTTGATCTCGCGGAACACAGCGGCATTGCGCTCCGTGACATGGCTCCATATCAGAATGACGCATGTCGTGCCTGAGGACGCATGCTCGCCGGCGGCCGCGATTTCCACCATGACGGGTTCCGGCAGAGCCTCGATGAGGGTCGCCAATCTGCTGGTCCACGGCCGGTCTTCTGGTGCGCAGAGGAGTCGCACCCGCTTGGGCCTCGGCAAGGATCCCACCAAGGCTTATCGCCTCCCTCTCCACCACTCAATTGCGGGGCGGCTCCGCATAAAGAATGGGATCCCCCTGCGTGAACATTCCTCGGCCACGAATCGTTCCGACCTGGGCATTTCGTAGATTCGCCAGACATGTTCGTTGCTGTCGAACGGCATTCCGCCCGACGACGTCTGTGTATCGTCACGCGTGAAAGGGCCCGCGGCGGCCACCACACGAGCTTCGAGTTCCCCCCGACTGTCTGCGTACCAATGCTCGCCCAGCACTACATCGACGACGCCGTCGGCCTCATCGAGAATCGTCCTATAGTCGGAAAGAGGAACATTTGGAAGAAACGGACGCATGGCCAAGACCGATACAATTCCGCTCTCCCGAAATTGCCGCAGTTGCGCGATCCGTGCGCTGGGTGGCGCAATTGGTCTTGGTTCGAGTGACGGGAGCGTGTACTGGGCGACGCTGCAGCAGCCAAACAGCGACTTTCCTGACTGGTTAAGCACCGAACTGATCGCTACGAGTCTTGAAAGTGCATCATCGCTTAGGATTGCACGTGTGGTAAAGAGGAGGTCGACGTTGAACTGAGACAACAACTCGACGAGGCGCACGGCCTCTGCTTCACGCGGCGGGGCAAAGGAGTCGGTATCGCCGGAGATGTAGATTATGTCGAACTCTCGCGGATCTTGCCTTGATACCCAGGCGGAAATCTGCTGGGGCGTCATCGACCAATATGAATCGTAGTCAACATGGACGTAGCAGAACGGACAGTTGTACGTGCAGTACCGGTTAGCGTGGAGCGGTCCCAGCGAGAGCATGATTCTCTGCTCGAAAATCTCGAATGGTCTGACCCTGGACGCGTCGGCCATCAGCCTGACACCTCCTGCTTGGGCGACCTGTTCTGGTTCAAGACTTTGCCCACCCTACCCGCAACTTGTTCTGCCGCTTCGACCAGAGATGCGCCGTCAAGCGGGCCTAGTTGGCGGACTTTCGCTCCGGCAAGTGCAGATCCAAGGCGGGCGCCTGCGATTGCGCGAAGGAGCGGAGAAGCGAGGAAGGCAAGGAATCCGGCTGTAAACGTAGCGCCGGCACCAGAAGCATCCATTATATCGGCGGCGGGTACCGTATCAGAGGGCACGGTACTTACGTAAGTGTCGCCGCTGTGATCCTGGAAGAAGATGGAAGCGGAGTCGTGCCGCCGGACCACTAGGTACCGAACGCCGGTCCGCATCAGTCGGAGGATCCGATCCGCGACGACCGGCTCATCTTCGACGCGTAGTTGTCCTCCTAGCGCAGACAACTGCCGTGCATTGAGATGGAGCACGTTTGCGCAGCCGATCAGGCGCTCGGCGGCTGGAGCAAGGTCGACAGCCCAGTAGTGCCCGGGGTCAAGCGATACGACCAACTGGTCGGATAACGAGATGGCGCGCTCAATAGCGGTTGCGACAAGCTCGGGAACCTCGGGGTCCAAGATGGACGAGATATGGATGAACTCGAAGGAGGAAATGTAGGGTGGAAGGTCACTCTCGCGGCTCACTAGGTACTCGGAGACCTCGCTGCTGGTTCCGACCGATGTGAGGAGTGTTCGGTCGCCGTCAGCGGTGAAACCAATCGATCGTGCCGGCTCATGCTCGCTGAGCCGCAAGAACTCGGTATCAACACCCAGGTGCTCCAGGCAGGCTGCGTGTGGATGCCCACCGCCACGCGTCCTCCCTGCGACTCCTGCGAAGCCGATTCTGACCTCAGGAATCAGCGAGGCTAGGATGCGGGCGACATTGAAAGCAGCACCGCCGAGATGCGAGTGCGCAGGACTTGTTAGGTGCGATCGAACTCGTTCGGCGAGCTCATCGGGAAGCACGATCTCCCCGTAGGGCGCGTATTTAACTCCGCTGTCTGCAAGCAATTCGATTAGGATTCGTGGAACCGTACCGACATGGACCTCATCTTCGTTGAGCGCTCCGAGGCAAAGTATTCCTGCTCTTCTAGCCACTGGCCGCACCAGTGCACCTGATGAACTTGGGCCCTACTGTCGGGACATGCTCGAGAACTCCCGGACCGAACGAGCAGTCAACGAACCGGACATCGGCCATCGATGCGCCGCGGAAGTAGTCTCGTCCCTGGAGATTGCAGCTGGCAAAGAGTGCGCCGCTAAGATCTGCCTCGTGGAATGAGGACGCTGTGAAGCTAGATTGATCGAAGACCGCCAGGCGGAGGGAAGCGCCCCTAGCCGATAGGTTTGCCACCCGACAGTCGATGATGTGGCATCGGTCGGCGTTGGCGCCATCAATCCGGCCCTCGGGAATGCGCTTCCCTCTAATTTCAATGCCTTCAAGCTGCGCGCCTATCATATCCGCGAGTCGCAGTTCGTTACCCACAGCGATGTCGTCCAGTAGGGCGGCATTGGAGTCGGATGGGGCGCCGCGCAGTCGGCGAAGCGCATCGAGACGCCGTTGCTGGCGAGTCTCGAAGCGTCCGATGAGACTGTCGGTGAGAACGTAAAACAGGGCGGTCGGGAGGGCCTCATAGGCAAGCCCGTAAGCGGCGTCAACCAAGCTGTAATCCGCTTCGCGCACGGCTCGGATGACGATGGAGATCAAACCGATTGTGACGAGGGCCGTAATGATTAGGTGCTTCCGGTTGAGCTTCGTGGTCGCCATCTCCTTAAGCGCCCCGATGCTCCATGGCGGTCCATGTGACGGGCGTTGAGCTCGCTTGCGCCCATGTCGCCGAGCTAACAGGCACTTCGGTCCTCACCAGCCCTGGAAGATGGCCCCGGGAGATCATGGCGGTAAGGCTCCTCGGTGCTACTGGCTAGTGTCCTGAGTCGTCAGTTCTTTCGTGGATCGTGAAATGGGAGCGTGCCTAGGTCTGCCGCCGTGCCGACCGTGCTGTCCGCTGAGGAGCGGCGTGCGTCGGCCAAAGACGTCGCAGGCGTCGGCGACGCGGACGCGGACCGTGCTGGCGTGCGTCCTAGGTGGGAGGACGAACGGGCAGGTCACGGCGGCGGTCGGGGTGTCGTCGCCGACGGTCGCCAAGAGGTGTTCGGCTTCGATCGCATGGCCCCCGCTCCGGTGAGATCGCCAGCACGTGCGCGTAGCGTACCACCTACGAAGCGCTCATCAACCTCTCATGCACCCGCGTCGGTGCTGTTCGGCATCTGACACCAGTTGCTTGAAGAAAGGCTTCTCTGGCCGACTTGTCCGCGCAGCTTTCGAGAGGGTGCCTCGGGCCCAGCCGAGGACATGGCTGCCATCGCCGTGAGGAGCGGAGACAAGGTCGGAAGCAGCCGTTACGTGAGGGTTTGGGACCGTGACGCCTTCGCCTCGCCCGCACGAGCAGGCAGGGACGGCATAGCCACAGGGACATCGGTCGGCTGTTCACTGCGGGCGAGCGCCACGACTCCCTGTGCGTAACGGAGCCGGGGGACGGCGTCGGACGTTGGTGGACACCATCGGTAGCGATCAACTGGGTGGGAGTACATCGCGGACCGCCACAGACGCGTGGACGGGGCGCGCTCGCCGCTCAGACCTCGTTTCCAGAAGGTCCGGTAGAGTTTCACAGGCAGATGATCGAGCAGGCCAGGCTGAGGAAGGCCTTGTGGATGTCGCCTCCACGTTCCCACGGCCGAGCGTCCGCTCCACCGGCCAGCGGTGCTTTCCCAGGCCGGAACCATGTGCCAACCGCGGCGAGCGATGATCGAGATGATGTTCCCAGCCGCGAGCTTGTCGCGATGCTTCACGTTGTCATGGATACGGTCGGGGAGCAGGTAGCGGGGGCGGCGCCGGAGTCGATGTGGGCGAGTGATCAGGCATTGGGATAGCTGTCGGGAAGCCGATCCGGACTGGGTCACGTCCAGCGGCGTGGTGTACGGAGGGTGACATCCCGCGATCCTGGGTGCAGGTTATGCGGCGAGGGCTTCGGGTGTCACGCTGATCTCGGGTGTGTCGGGTGGACTCCACTCCGGACTGCACGGAGGCAGCCACATGGGTACTACACCCAAGCGTGTACCCGAGCCAGTGGACGGCCCTGCGGTAGATGTCAAGTCAAATGAGACAGTTGGTCGTTGCTCGGTTGGCTGGGAACTGGCTGGTTGATCCACACGGTCTCGGGTAGCCGGGGTGGCCGTGGCCGGCGGGCGAACCGCTCGGGGTGCGCTGCGTGGGCGCGGTCGAGGGTGGCCTGGCGGTGGGTCTGGACCTGGTCGGCGGTGCCGAAGTGGACCGAGGCCGGGGTGTGGAACCCGATCCCGGAGTGGCGGTGGTCGTGGTTGTAGGCGGTGAAGAACCCCTCGCAGAAGGTCCGTGCGTCGGCGAGCGACCCGAACCGGTCGGGGAAGTCGTAGCTGTACTTGAGAGTCTTGAACTGCGCTTCGGAATAGGGGTTGTCGTTCGAGGTCCGTGGCCGGGAATGAGACCGGTGGACATGAAGGTTGACAAGGAGTTCGGATACCGGCTTCGAAACCATCACCCCACCGCGGTCCGCATGGATCGCCCGGGGCGGGGCTCCGTTCCGGGCAATGGCGGCGGCGAGGAAGTCCTTCGCGACCACGGCATCCTCGCCGGCGGCCACCAGCCAGCCGGTAACGTACCGGGAGTAGATGTCGAGCACGACGTAGAGCCTGTACCAGACTCCTTTCTCGGGTCCTTTCAACGCGGTGATGTCCCACGACCAGACCTGGTCGGGGCCGGTCGCGGTCAGCTCGGGGCGGACCCGCGGCGGGTGGGTCGCCAGCGCGCGACGTTCCCGGGTCTGCCCGGCCGCACGCGCGATGCGGTACATCGTCGACAGCGAGCACCAGTACCGGCCAGCGTCGAGTTCCCGCGCCCAGACCTGCGGGATCGCCAGGTCCTGGTAGGCCGGGCTCGCCAGGACCGCCAGCACCTGGGCGCGTTCGACGTCGGTCAACGTCCCCGGCGACGGAGTCCGCGCCAGCCACGGCCCATGGCGCCGTCCGCCCGGCGCGGCTTGACGGTAGTGCGTCGCTCTCGACCGGCCCGTGTAGACGCAGGCCCGGTTCACCGGCACCCCCGCGGCGCGCAGCTGGTCGAAAGCACCGGTCAAAACCTGGTCTACGGCCGTTCGGTGTCCGCGCTCTCGGAGATCTGTTCCAAGCTTGAGATTTAACCTTTCTTCTTGCCTCCCGGCTTCGCGGGTATGTCTGTTTTGCGCATTTCTGAGCCGAGACGGTGGCGTCGGGCTGGGGTGTTTCTGCCTCCGGGTGGACGTCCTGGGCCGGGGTGGCTGGTTTTCGGTAGACGCGTCGGGGTGCCCAGCCGGTCGCGCAGATGTCGAAATGCGCGGCGGACCCGGTAGGGGGTGAGCGGCTTGCCTGGGCGGGGCCGTCGTTCCCAGGGGCGACGCAGGTCGTTGGCCAGGTCACGGGCGAGGCGGAGTTGGGTGTAGGCGGCGATGAGCAGCCAGGTCCAGCGGACGGCCTGCTCAGGATGGCGTAGCCGTGCCGCGGTCCATCCGAGCTGGGACTTCATCATCTTGAAGGTGTGTTCCATGTCGAAGCGGCGCAGGTAGGCCCGCCAGCACACGTCCAGGTCGGGTGCATGGGGGCCGGAGTGCCACAGCCACATGGTGCGGTGCGGGCTGCGGCCGTCGGGCAGACGTTCCACCCGCACTTCCAGGACGGTGCCCTCGATGATGGGTAGCCGGGTGAACAGCTCGTCTCCCAGGCGGGCGAAGTAGCCCGAGCGTGCCACCCTCTGGTGCATGCGCTGCCAGGCCCGGACCTCGACCCGGCCGTAGTTGGTCGTGTCGGGCACGATCAGCATCTGGTCGGGGCGGCGCAGGTTCATCGGCGCGGCGAGGGCGAACCGCTGGCCGTGGATGCCGTTGCGGCCGGGGCCGGGTTTGCGGGGGCCGGGCCGACCGTCGTAGAAGACACGGTCGCCGGCGATCCTTACGAGGGTCTGGACCGGAAGGTCTCCCAGGGCGTGGGTCAGTGCGGCGGCTGCGTATCCCTGGTCCAGCACGAACATCGGTGCGGGCTGTGGTGTCGGGGGCTGGGTGCCCAGCCGTCGGGTGAGGTCGCGGATCTGCTCGGCGGTGGCGGTCACCGGGCAGGCTCCCTGCGGCAGGCGGCGGGCGTCGACCGGCAGCGTCCACGAGGAGCGGCCCCATTCCAGGGCGGTCACCCACTGGAACTCCCAGCCCGGTACGACCTTGCGGTCGCCGTCGCAGCGGCACGGCGCGTAGTGCAGGCCCCGGTCGGGTGAGCACTCGGCGTTCGGCCTGGGGAAGGTCGTCACGTCCACACCGAAGATCGGTGGGCTGTCGGGTGGGAGCTGGTCGGCCAGCAGATCCCGCAGCCGTTCCTCGTCGATGGCGCCTTGCGCCAACGCGTCATACAGGGCTCCGTGGCCGCGGCGGAATACCGAAGCAAGTGACAACTCGACCAGGGAGGTCACCGGAGCTTCAGTGCAGATCACCGCGTCCGTCAGCTCGAAGAGCGTGTCGGCCCGAGCGTCCAGGCAGTCGTAGAACCCATCACGGAAACGGGTCAATGCGAAAAACAATTCAACATTGGCGTTCTCGCGCAGCAAACTCACCTCTACGACCTTCACGCGACTCGGATTGGTCTCAGTAAAGAGACACGATCACGTGAAGGGTGCCAGCTGTCCAGTAGATCGCCAACCCAACCCGAACTCGATCATGAGATGGTTAAATCTCAAGCCAAGAGCGCGTGTGCTTTTCCCATGATATCCAGCGCGGTCTCGGTCGTCGCGAGCCGGGATTTCAACCGCTCGTTCTCCCTGCGCAGTTTCTCCAACTCGATCTGCTCCGCCGATTTTCCGGGCTTCTTCTCCGGACCGCGAGCCGCGGTGTTTGTTCCTCCCAGGGCACCCGCGTCACGGGCCCGGGTCCACTCCACCACATGCGAGGAGAACAAACCCTCCCGGCGCAGGATCGCGCCTTTCTCTCCGTGCGGGGCGTTCTCGTACTCGGCGATGATCCGCAACTTGTACGCCGCGCTGAACACCCGCCGCGACGGACGCGGCGCCGGATCACGCCGCGGCGAGGACCCGCTCGGACGCTCCGCCGACTCTGACTCCACGAACACAAGGATCTCCGATCACGCCCCCCGTAGCCAACCCGCACCCAGCAGGTGTCTCACCCGAGACTGACAAGGAGGGCTGGACGGTGGCGGACGCCGACGGTATCGATCAGTTGGACGGGCAGCGCGCACGGACCGCTGCGGACGTCGGCGGACGACCCGCCCTCTTCTCTTAATCCGCGGGTTCGGGGTTCAAGTCCCTGGCGGCGCACCCGTTTGCAGGCCCGTGACCTGCAGGAACTGACCGGCCTAGAGCCGGTCTTTTTCGTTGGTGATCGTTGTGGGCGCGATGTGGGCGTGATCTTGCGCGTGGCGTGGGATCGCGTTCGCCACCGTTTCGGCGGCCCGTTGGCCAGTGGATCGCAGCAGGTGGGCATACAGGGTGCCGGTGATCGTCGTGGACGAGTGGCCGAGCCGTTTGGAGACCAGGGTGATGTCGATGCCCTGGTCGAGCTGGATGGACGCGGAGGAGTGCCGCAGGTCGTGCAGCCGGCGTCGGGACAGGAGGTCCTCGCCGAGTTCGTCGCCCTTGCGTAGGTCGAGGCCGAGCCTGGTGGACAAGGTGAGCGTCGCGCCCGAGCCGCGGCGGCGGGCGCATCGGGTCACGGTGACCTGGCCGATCGGTTCGCGGTCGCGGTAGACCGTCCACGTCCGCTCGGGGGCCGTGTGGCGGCGCCCGACGTCGACCGTCAGGGACCCCGCCGGTGCGTCCGTGGACAGGGTGGCGCACAGGCCGACGTTGCGGGCGATGATCTGCATGTGGTTGCTGACGTTGTACCTGCCGATAAACGCGTCCGGGCTGGTCAGGCGGCATGTTCGTACTCGTGCAGGATGCCGGCCAGGCGATCGCGCCGGCGGATGTCGAGGTGGGTGAGCCGGTCGGGGTCGGTGATCGGTTCGGGCAGCGGGTTCAGGGGTCTGGCGTTCGCGATGCCCTGATGGGGCCTGTGCGTGTTGTAAGCGATGCCCTGATGGGGCCTGTGCGTGTTGTAAAAAGCCTCGTATGCGCGGAGGGCGTGTAGGAGGTGGCGCTGGTTGTAGATCAGGGTTCGGTCGAGGAGTTCTCGGCGGCAGGTCCGGACCCATCGTTCCATGATCGTGTTCATCCGAGGGGCTCGGACACCACTGAGTACGACCGTGATCCCTGCGTCGGCGAGGATCGCGTCGAACAGAGCGGGGTATTTGCCGTCGCGGTCGCGGATGAGGTACCACGCGGTCGACCCGGCATCGTGGAGGTCCATCGCGAGGTTACGGGCTGCTTGGGTTACCCAGGCGGCGGTGGGGTGCGCGGTGGCGCCCTGGATCCGGATGCGCCGGGTGGCGTGTTCGATCACCGCGAGGATGTACAGACGCGTGCCGGTGAGTGTCTGCGTCTCGAGGAAGTCGACGGCGAGGATCGCGTTGGCCTGGGAGCGCAGGAAGTCGGCCCACGTGGTGGCGGTCCGCGCGGGTGCGGGGTCGATGCCTGCCTGGTGCAGGATCTCCCAGACCGTCGACGGGGCGATTGTGACGCCGAGGACGACCAGCTCGCCGTGTATCCGCCGATAGCCCCAGCCGGTGTTCTCGCGGGCCAGGCGCAGCACCAGGGCGCGGATCGAGCGCACGGTGCGAGGCCGTCCGCGCCGCTGGGGGCGGGAGATGGCGGCGTGGTGGCGGGCGATCAGGTTGCGATGCCAGCGAAGGACGGTCTCCGGACGCGCCAGCAGGTGCAGGCCGCGCAGCGTTGGCCGGGGCAACGCGTGCAGGAGTGCCGCCAGCAGCGCACGGTCGGTGGGCTGGAACCGGATCCGCTGGCCGTCGAGCTGGCGCTGCAGCACGGCGATCTGGTGCCGCAATGTGAGGATTTCGACATCCTTGTCACGATCACTGCGAGGCAGCAGGCGCAGCAGCGCGAACACGTTCGTGACACCGAGGTAGGTCAGTCGAAGCACCACGAAGCGGGATCCTCCCGCAGTCACCGCCCCCGACGGGCACCAGGCACCGGGAGGGCCCAGGATCGGCCGCGACCGTCCCGATCAGCCCGAATGTACTTTTCGGCAAGCAGTGCGACACGAACACGAAGGAGGGCTCCGATGTAGACGGAGACCGTTCTGGAGCGGTGCTGTGCGGGAGATGGAGGTGGATCCTCCGTGGTCGGCCATGCAGGGGCTGGCCGCAAACCACCGCAGGGTGCGTCGGTTAAGGGCCGGGGTGCTGAGCGCTGCGGAAAAGGCGTGCCGGTGAGTGCGTCAGGTGTGGGCCAGGAAGGCGAGCGAAAGCGAACCGCTGATGACGTGTCGAAAGAAATATGATGGCATCGAAACCAGGGTCGTGCTTGTGCTCTGGGATGAGTTCGGGGGCTGCCTGCGTGCTGCCCGGATGGTGCCCGGCATGGAGGCGGCGCGAGCCTGGTCTGGGCTCTCGTGCGGAACGTGTGAACCTGTCGCTCCAGCGCTGCGGCCTCTGGTCGAGGTCGTGGGAGGGAGAACTTCAAGCGGTGGATGCCGCGAGGGGAGAGTACCGAGTCGTTGGAGAACGGGGGCGGACCGCCTCGTAGTAGTGGTGAACCCTGGTAATGCGGGGGGAGCGAAGGGGGCGGGTTGTCCAGGCCCGCGGGCCGGTCAACCGTCATGGTCTGATGGTGGGAGGAGCCGGTGGTAGTTGATGCACCTCGCGGGTCGAAGCCATTTGCTATTTCCAAGCATGCGGTGTGGGAGGCGTGGAAGAGAGTCAAGGCGAACAAGGGGGCGGCGGGCGTCGACGAACAGTCGATTGCCCAGTTCGAGCAGGACCTGAAAGGGAACCTGTATCGGCTGTGGAACCGGATGTCGTCGGGATGTTATTTCCCGTCGCCGGTACGCGCTGTGGAGATCCCCAAACGGGGTGGTGATGGGGTCAGGGTTCTCGGCGTGCCCACGGTGACGGACCGGGTGGCGCAGACCGTGGCGGTGATGTACCTGGAGCCAGCGGTGGAACCAATCTTCCATCAGGACTCGTACGGGTACCGGCCGAACCGGTCGGCGCTCGATGCTGTCGGGGTGTGCCGTGAACGCTGCTGGCGCAGTGACTGGGTCATTGATCTCGACATCCGGTCGTTCTTCGACAGCATCGACCACGATCTGCTGCTTCGTGCGGTGGAACGCCACACCGACCAGCGCTGGATCCTGCTGTATGTGCGGCGGTGGCTGGTTGCCCCGTTGCGGCAGCCGGACGGAACGCTGGTCGAACGCGATCGCGGAAGTCCTCAGGGCTCTGCGATCTCACCGTTGCTCGCGAACATTTTTCTGCACTATGCGTTCGACGCCTGGATGACCCGGGAGCATCCGAGTGTGCCCTTCGAGCGTTACAGTGACGATGTTATCGTGCACTGCCGGACCGGCCGGCAGGCGCAATACGTTCGGGACGCGATCGCGGCTCGGCTGGCGGATGTGGGCTTGGAACTCAACGAGACCAAGACCCGTATCGTGTACTGCAAGAGCACGTACCGTTCAGGTTCTTACGAGCATGAGCGGTTCGATTTCCTCGGGTACACGTTCCGGCCACGGCTGGCAGTTAACAGTCGGGGTATGGGTTTCGTCGCCTTCTCGCCCGCGGTCTCAGATTATGCCGCCAAACGGATGCGGCAGGAGATGCGCCGCTGGCGGTTACATCTTCGTTCCGGGCAGACTCTCCTCGACCTGGCACAGACGGTCAACGCTGTTATCCAGGGCTGGATCAACTATTACGGACGCTTCCGTAGGTCCGAGCTGGTCCGGGTCTTCTCCTACCTCAACGACCACCTTGCCCGGTGGGCCATGCGGAAGTACAAACGGCTGCACCGCAGCTGGCGACGGGCACGCAGACTCCTGGGACAGGTCGCACGACGCGACCCAGGGCTGTTCGCCCACTGGCAGCTCGGACTGCGGCCGAAGGCTGGATGACGGGAGCCGGATGAGGCGAGAGTCTCACGTCCGGATCTACGAGCGCCGAGGGGTGAGACTCCCCTCGGCGACTCACCCAGCGTCGCCACAGTTCGCAGGAGCTGATCGTCTCGGCGGTGTGGCGCGGGTTGAGATGGACGGCGGCCAGGCAGTGGCGGATGGAGTGGGCCGTGGGCCGCAGCGGTGGTCCGGGGATCAGCCAGTGGCCCCGCTCTCGCTGGTCCTCTGGTCTTTTCCCAGGTGGCGAGCTGTTCCGGCTCGGGGTCCTGGTCGGGGTCGGGGAAGGCGGCGCGTTGGACGGCGAGGAACGCGGTGGCGAGCATGCAGGCGGTGACGTGCCGGTGCCACGGAGTCCACTTGCGCATCTGGTAGGAGTCGAGGCCGACGAGCCGTTTGTTGATCTCATTGTCCTCCTCGATCTGCCAGCGGCCCGCACAGGCGCTGGCGCCCATCCCCTCCTGCTCCCGGTGCCGCGCACGACGCGGGACACGGGGCGGGACAGGGCGCAGAGCAGAGGCAGAACACAAGGTGAGGGCACGGAATTCGCGCGAAGTCAAAAAACAGGATCAGAAATTGACACGGCGCTTGGCGCCATGCCCACGGGGCGCACTAAACCGTCGGTCCGCTCACATCTTCAAGAATTGACAGAGCACTTGGCGGCATGCCCTCGGGGGCGCCGGAAAATCGCCGACCGTTACCGGCCGCCCGGGAATTGACACACGCCCGATGGTTGTCTACGGTCCGCTCGTCAGCTTTTCCAGACCGCGTCCGAAGGTCTTCATGACTACATCCACGTTGCCGAAGTCCAGGCAGCAGTTGATTCTTGCCGTTCTCATGGTGTGTTCACTGCTGATCTGGCTGGACAACACTGTCCTGAGCACCACCCTGGAGACCCTCGCGGACCCGGTCCGTGGGCTGACTGCCGGGGGCGCGCCGGAGCCCGCGCGGGACGGCGGCCCGACCGCGGACGAGACGGCCCCCCGGGCTGGGGCCGAGGACCTGACCGCCCGCGAGGGCGCCGACGTGGGCACCCGCTGACGCCATGGGAACCAGGCAGAAACCCCCCGAGGCGCGGTCGGACAGTCAGGCCACATACCTGCCCGACCGGCACATGTTCGCCCTGTGGACCTGGTCCGACGGCACCGTGGGGGCGGCCCCGGCGGTCGGTGACGTCGAGACCGCTCCCCTGGTTGTGCCGACGCCGGACCTCGGCAGGCTCAAGGTGTCCGACGTCGATTGCGTGCTGATCGAGCCGGACCGGCTCGTGGCCGTGCCCCTCGACTCGCCCGGCCGGTCGGTGGACGTCTGGCGGTCGTGGATCGCGGGCAGCGAGTCGGCTCTGCCGATCGCCGCGCACGCGGTCCCCGACGCCACGGGTGTCGCCGTCACGACGGCGGAACACGCGGGCGGCGTCTTCCGCCGCACCACCTCGGTGGAGGCCGAGATGCGCGCGGCGCTCACCGCCAAGCTGCGCCCGTATCAGGTGCGCGGGGTGAGCTGGCTGCGCGAGACCATCGAGACGCACGGCGGCGCGGTGCTGGCCGACGAGATGGGACTCGGCAAGACCCTACAGACCATCGGCTGTGTCGCCGGACGGGCCGAGAGGGGCCGCAACTGGTGGTCTGTCCCACGTCGTTGGTGGGGAACTGGGCACACGAGATCGCGCGGTTCGCACCTGGCCTGCGGGCTACGATCTGGCGCGGCGGGCCGCTACCCGAGGTGGACAACGGCACGGTGGTGCTCACCGGCTACCCCACGCTGCGCACGCACAGCCCGGCCCTGGCGGGGATCCAGTGGAGCACCGTGGTCTTCGACGAGGCGCAGAGCCTGAAGAACCCCCGTACGCAGGTGTCGAAGGCCGCGCGCACCATCGCGGCCGACGCGCGGATCGCCCTGACCGGGACGCCCGTCGAGAATCACCTCGACGAGCTGTGGGCCCTGCTCAATCTGGTCGCACCGTACCTGTTCGGGAACCGGACGCAGTTCCGCCGTCGCTTCGTGCGGCCGATCTCGGACGGCTCCCTGGCCGCTTCCGCCCGGCTGCGCGGGGCCATCGAGCCGGTCGTGCTGATGCGGAAGAAGTCCCAGGTCGCGAGGTCGCTCCCGCCCAAGATCCACGCGGATCTCATCTGCGACCTCACCGAGGAGCAGGAGCGGCTGTACGACCGGCTGCTGGAGCAGGTCATCGACGACGGCTTCGGCGGTGGCACCCAGCGGCAGACCAAGGTGCTTGCGGTCCTGACCTCGCTCAAGCAGGTCTGCAACCATCCGGGCCTGATCACGGACGACTTCGGGGAGCTGTCGGGCAGGTCGGGCAAGCTCGACCTGTGCACCGACATCGTGGCCAACAACCTGGAGAACGACTCTCCGACCCTCGTCTTCACCCAGTACCGGCAGACCGGTGAGCTGCTGGTCCGGCACTTCGCCGAACAGTTCGGGGTCAGTACGCCGTTCTTCCACGGCGGCCTGAACCAGGAGCAACGGGCCGACATCGTCCGCCGGTTCCAGTCCGACGACGGTCCGAAGGTGCTCGTCCTCAGCCTGAAGGCCGGGGGCACCGGGCTCACGCTCACGCGCGCGGCCGACGTCATCCACTTCGACCGGTGGTGGAACCCGGCCGTGGAGGCCCAGGCGTCCGACCGGGTCCACCGGATCGGTCAGACCCGCACGGTCACCGTCACCACCCTGACCACCGGGACCACCGTCGAGGAGCACATCGCGGCCATGCACAACCACAAGTCCGCGCTGTCGGACATCGCCGACATGTCCAGCGTCGCCGAGCTGACCCGCCTGGACGACGACCGTCTCATCGAGGTCCTGCGCCGGAAGCGAGTCAACTGACGATGGCCGACCACGACTACGGTTACACGAAGTGGGGCATGGACTGGGTCCGGTTCGCCGAGTCGTTGCGCCAGACCCGTCTCTATCCCCAACTGCCGAGCGCGCGGCGCATGGCGCGCGACGGGAAGGTGCAGATCACGTTCGACGGCCGGACCGTGCGCGCCGTCGTGCACCGCGGCCGCGGCACCTCGGTGGTCACGATCGAGGTCGCGCCGATGTCCACGGGGGCGACGGCCGAGATCTCCCGACAGCTGAGCAGCATCCAGCCCCTGCTCACTGACGATCTGTACCGCGCGATCGCCGACGCGGGCCATCCGCCCGCACCGGTCCTCGACAGCGTCGACTGCTCCTGCCCGGCCGCCACTCCGCGGTGCGTCCATGAGCTGGCCGTCTACTACGACATGGCGCGGCGCATCGACGGCGATCCCCGCATCGCTCTCGACGTGCAGGGCTTCTTCCGCACTTCGGCGGGCGGCGGCCAGGCGCCCGCCGAGGCGACGGCGCAGCGCTGGATCGCACTCAACTCCCTTGATCCTGCCGCCTACTTCACGGTGGCCGAGTGACCCGGCCGGCCCAAGGAGGAGCGGTGCGTGCCCGCTCGGCGGGCATGCGCCCTCACCACCCTCCGAGCCCTCGCATCCTCCGGCCGTGACGGCCCCGCTCGCCCGCTCCGCCCGCGCCGTGGCACGGCCATCATCGCCTGAGGGCCCGCACGGTCGTAGAACTTCCCGGCGATATGGTCGAGGATCTCCGGATCGACGTTCTTGACCCGCTCCCCGTACATGCTTCGCACCACCGCGCGTGAGGCGTGCTGGATGTCCAGGCTCAGCCGCTCCAGTACCGAAAGTCCGGACCCCATGGAGTCCGCCCGGTAGCACGGGAGACGAGAACAATCGCGTCGACGTCCCGGTTCACGTCGGCCACGAGCCACCGCAGCACCGCGGTGACGCCCATGGACTGGGCCATGACCACGGAGACCCGGCTCGGCACCGCTTCGATCACCCGGTCGACCTACTGGGCCGCCGCGGCGGTCAACTGGTCCGCCGCGACCATCATCCACCCGCTCTCGTCCTGCCTCGAGTCGACCGGGCGATCAAGCGGACCGCACCGACGGATCCCTCCTCCATCCCAGGCGCGTAAGTGGTATAGTCGCCTTATGCCAGTTACCATGATCGGAGGGTCGGCGATGCGGCTGCCCCTGGTCGACTACACGGTGGGGGCGACGGTCGCAACGGACCTGGTCAACACCTCGCCCACAGTGCGGACTATCGAGGGCGAGGCCCTTCCGGACCCGGACGCCCTCGCGGCCTTCCTGGCCGAGCACGGTCTCCACCGGGGCGCCGCCGGGGCGGACAGCTTCCCGCCCACGGCCGACGAGGTCCGTCGGGTGCATTTTCTGCGCCGCGAGGTGCGTGGCGTCCTGGAGACCGCGACCGAGGATCACGCGGTCGCTGGCGCGACCGTGCTACTCAGGCGGGCCGGTCTCGCCCCGACGTTGCAGCGCGACGCCGCCAACCGCTGGCAGTGGCACATCCCCACCGTGGCAGGCGCGTCGCTCGTTGACGAGCTGGCCGCACTCGTGGGTGCTGGTCTCCTTGGAGTCATCCGGACGCTCGGACACGAACGATTCCGCGCCTGCCAGGCCCCGGACTGCCGGGGAGTGTTCGTCGACATCAGCCGAGCTGGACAGCGCCGCTACTGCATGCCCGACCGGTGCGGCAACCGCCTCAACGTGGCAAACCACCGCGCCCGCCGACAGATCACGGGCATGGCGCGGTGAGCACTCCGCCCCTCGTCGGCGCATTCCAACTCCCCGACGGCTCCTGGGTCCGCGGCCGCGGCCTGCGCCGTCCGGCGCCAGACGGCGAATCGCCCGACTTCGGCCTCTATCTGGGATCCCGTCGCCTGCGCCACCGACACGACGCCACACTTCCCTGGCCGCGCACGTGGATCGACTGGCCCGATTTCCTCCTGCCCCGCGACCACGACCAAGCCGTCCGGCACATCCGGGCGCTCCACGAACAGGCACAGTCCGGCGCGGCAGTCGAGGTCGCATGCGGAGGCGGAGTCGGCCGCACCGGCACTGTCATCGCCTGCCTCGCCGTCCTGGCCGGACTGGACCCCGCCGACGCCACCGCCTGGACCCGGCAACACCACCATCCCCGAGCGGTCGAGACCCCCTGGCAGCGCCGCTGGGTCACCAGGTTCCCCCGCCGCTGATCGCTACCGGTCCTGGTGAACGAACACCGAACGATCACTCCCACAGCACCCCGGAATTCCCTCATCGTGCCGCACGGGGATCCCATCGCTTCGCGTTAGCCGAGCAATGAGCGGCAAGTCCTCCACCTCGACCACCGTCCCGAAGGACCGAACGCTGCGATCGGACTCTGGTCTGGCACACACCCAGTACGACGCCGGGCTCATATTCCTACCGCGGGAATCTCCGAAGATCGATAAATTAGTTCGGAGGGGATGCTCCTATGGATGTCAAGTGATCACTGGAAGATCGTTTGGTTCTCGTAGGGTGGTGAGGATCGCGTAGAGTTCCCGGGCGACGTAGCGCTTGAGGCAGCGGATGATCTCTTTCTTGCTCTTGCCCTCCTTGGTGCGGCGCTCGACGTAGGCACGGGTTCTCGCGTCCCAGCGCAGGCGGGAGAGCACGACCCGGTAGAGCGCGGCGTTCGCCTGGCGGTCGCCACCGCGGTTGAGTCGGTAGCGATGGGTCCGGCCTGAGGACGCGGGTAGCGGGGCGACGCCGCAGAGCATTGCGAACGCGGCCTCTGAGCGCATCCGGTCGGGGTTGGCTCCCATGGTGACGAGCAGCTGGCCGGCGGTGTCCGGGCCGACGCCTTGGACCTCGAGCAGTTTTGGGCTGATCGTGACCACGAGCCGGTTGATGACTGTGTCGAGGTCGCGGATCTCGACGGACAACCGCTGATGGCGGCGCGCAAGGCTGCGCAGTGCAAGCCGAACAGCGACCGCGGGGTCGCCGGCGTGTGCGACCGCGATGTCGGCGCTGGCGCAGACCTCCACAAGGCGCGTGGCGGTCAGGGCGGACAGTTCGGCACGTACCTGCTCGGGTGCGGTCACGACCAGTGCCTTCATCTGGCGCTGCGCGTCAGCGCGGCCCTCGACCGCGCCACGACGGGCCACCCGCAGAGCACGCAGTGCCTCGACCTGGCCGGTGCGGTCCTTCGGCTTCCCGGTCCGCCGGCCCGCCAGCGCCGCGCGGGCCGCGGCCTCGGCGTCGACCGGGTCGGACTTGCCCTGCCAGCGCCGGGCCTTGCGGTCCGGCCGGTCGATCTCGACGACCGCGACACCGGCCGCCGCCAGATGCCGGGCCAGCCCGGCGCCGTATACCCCGGTCCCCTCGACGCCGACCTTCCCAACGGCGCCGAAGCCACGCAGCCAGTCGAGCAGCCGGCCGTAACCCGCCCCGGTCGCGGGGAACTGTTCCACACCGAGAAGCCGCCCGGCGCTATCGAGAGCCGCCGCCGTGTGACTGTCCTTGTGGGTGTCGACACCACCCGTGACCTCATCAGTCTGCTGTGCCATCGTGGGCGCCAGCCGTCCCTTCGCCATCACCTCGACCGACAGGGCGGCACGCACCAGCCGGGCGACGGACAAGACAGTGAAGGGGCCTCTGGCCAGGCTCCTATAAGGTCACCCGCCCGTCCGGTGAGTGCACACGAGCCCCGCGCCGGCACGGCCGACAGATCCCGTCCAGGACCCGCAGTCAGTCTGTTGCCGGGTCAGACCGACCGGCGCGGGGCTCACCAACATCCTCACTGTCTGTTGCGTTGCGAGGAGCCGGGACAAGCGGAGCCACGGCGCCTGGTGATCAGATGGCGTGGGCGAGCTCAGTGAACGCGACTGATAGCCGCTGCCGTGGATCGGCGTCGGTGGCGAGTTCGTAGTGGCCGCGGCGGATGTTCTGGATCAGCGCGTGCCCTGTGCTGATCGTCTGAGCCGAGCGCAGCCGTTTCAGCCCGCGCATCGGCCGTAGCCGCGCCTTGAGTCTGCTGTGGTCGGACTCGATCCGGTTGTTCTCCCACCGTGCGTCGACGTGGCAGGCGTCGGGCAGCAGCTCATCAAGGACCCGCGGATAGACCGGCGCCTTGTCGGTGGTGACCTCGACCGGCCGGCGGCCGTGGGCCAGGGCTTGGCGGAAGAAGCGGCGGGCCGCGAGCTGGTCACGCCGTTCGCTGGCGAGTACGTCGATGACCTGTCCGCGCTGGTCAACGGCTCGATACAGGTACCGCCATCGACCTGCGATCTTGATGTAGGTCTCGTCGACGAACCACCTGTCACCCGGGCTGTGGCGGCGCGGCCGGGCGGCGTCGACCAGCAGTGGGGTGAACCGTTGCACCCACCTGTACACGGTCACGTGATCAACCTCAACGCCGCGTTCGGCCAGCAGCTCTTCGACATCCCGGTACGACAACGCGAACCTCAAGTACCAGCGAACCGCCAGAACGATCACCTCGGGCGGGAATCGGTACCCGGTGAACTCCGAGGCCGGGACCAACGGAGGAGGACGGCGACGAGCCATCATCCGATCATGCCGTCACCTCGCGGAGGCCACGACCCGGCCAGTGCAACAGCCCCACCTGGCCGAACTGGTCGATCGCACGATACAGGTACGTCCAGCGACCCGCGACCTTCCCATTACGTCTCGTCGACGAACCACCTACTGCCCGGACGGTGCCGGCACGGCCGGGCCGCCTCGACCAGCAACGGCGTGAACCGCTGCGCCCATCGGTACACAGTCACGTGGTCAACCTCGATGCCTCGTTCGGCCAGCAACTCTTCGATGTCCCGATAGGACAGCGCGAACCTCAGGTACCAGCGGACAGCCAGAACGATCACCTCGGGCGGGAACCGGAACCCGGTGAACTCCGAGACCGGGACCGGCGGACGAGGACCGCAGCGAACCATCATCCGATCATGCCGTGGACCCCGCGGACACCACGGCCCCGACCGGTGCAACAGACCCCTACCATGTCATCCACACCCGCCGCTGAGGACAAGTCCTCAGCGGCGGATGTGGTCCTCACGGTCAAGAGGGGACGGGCGGGTTCGGACTGTCAGTTCCGAAGAGGCTTAGGGGTGCTGGTCTGCAAGGGACCGGGAGTCCGGGTATCGCGCATATGTCCTCGGCTGAAACCGGTAGTCTCTGAAAACTTGCACCGGCGTTTACCGCGGCGGATTTCAGCACCTCGAACCAGCCCTGGAGTTTCTCCATGTCGGGCGGATCCAGCGCGTGGGCTTCAGCGCGCGCGAATACGGCACGGAACACCTCGACCAGCTGGCTGACCACTCTGCACAGGCGCGGGTCCATCCGGGCGAGGCGGTTGGCCTCGCGAAGATGATAATAGGAAAAGAATGCTGCCGGCGGGGCGAAGGCGACTGTCAGCTTGTTCACGTGGCCCGTGCTTACCGGGCGGAAGATGAAAAAATAGAAGGCGCCGAGGCCCAGGCCCGCGTGTTGGGCAAACTCGACCCTGATATCGGGCAGAGGTGGTGTGGGCACAGCGCATTCGACCGATGGCGCGAGCGTCGTGGTACCAGCGCCCACAGGCTCGGCCGCCCGGCTCCCCGTGTCACAGGCGGCCGTGAGCAGCGAGGCCACGATCGTGAGCGCGATCCCGCCGGCGGCGAGTGCCAGCCGCCACCGGCCGTGCGACCCCCTCGCGGGCTTCTGGGCTCGCTTGTTCGGGATGGCATCGGGCGCCGCCACGCCAGCACTTCTGCTACAGCTTCGTGATTCCGGCATCGCCGGTGTCCTCGCAATCGCCGGTGCGCCGATCAAGCACGATGAAACGGAAAGTCACCTGGGCACGGTCGGCGTTGTCCACTGCCAGGTATCCAAGCGTCTGGCATTCGGTAACAAGGCACACGCGCTGGCCAGGCTTGGGATCGATGAACTCCCGAATGCCGTGCTGGAGAGCCTGTTGGAAGCAGCCCGGCAGGTCTGGTTCGTTGGGACCATCCCACAGGGTCATGACCGTGCCGGTCGCACGGGAAGCCAGAAACGGGCGCGGACCCTCGTTGAGGCTGAGATAGAGATCGGTTCCGCGTGGAGACGACAGTATGGTCCAGACCGGGGCCGGAGGCCTGGCATCGAGATCGATCTGGCTGTTCAGAAGATCATCGACTTTGAGAGTCACCGTTTCCTCGTAGGGCAGTGATGGCTCTGGCGACGGGGTGGGGCTGGGTGTTCCGGGATCCGCCGGTGTCTCGGTTGGCGAGGCGGCGGCAGGATCAGTAGTGGTGCCGTCCAGCACGGGCGGCGGCGGAATGGTCGGCAGGGTCTCCGCGGTCGGCGTGCTGAGGCTCGCCGCCTCGCGGTTGACATAGGCAGCGCGAGTCGCCAGGAAGGTCACCGCGACCAACACGATCGCTGCGGCTGCTAGGGCGGCTTGGAGCCGTGACCGGGAGTTGATCGGTCTGGGCGGAGGCGAGGGTTCGGTGCGGTCTCCCGACCGCGCCTGTGGCTGTGGCTGTGGCCTACTGCCTGGCTCGGGTGGTGCGGCCGGTTCCCCGTCGTCGGGTGGCCGCTCCTCGTTAGCCGGTTCCGCTTCGTCCGGGTCGCCGCTGGTGGATGCTGCGCCGTCGGTACTACCCGCGGTGAGGTCACGCCCATGCTCGGCGGCGCTGGATTCAGCCTGCTGGTCGGGATCCGGAAGGTGGGCCGCCTCTGTGGCGCCCGGCTGCTGGTCGTCGCTATCGTTCACTACGCCCCCCGTGATGACGTTCGTCGGTCTCCCGCTGGGAGCCGCCGAAGGTCTGACGAACTCTTTGAACTCCAAACATCAATGGCCGTTGCCGGACCGAGCTTCTTGGGCGGCGATGGTCTCCCGGTGTTACGGGGGATAGCCATGGAACGCGGCTAGCTGTCTGCGGCGTGGCGCTGAGCTCGTCGTAAAGCCGCACGAGCTCGTCAAGGGCTGGGAGGGCGTCCTTACCGAGGCGTCGCAGGCAGCGGCGCCCGCGCCGCGATCCGGCCCAGGTGCTAGAAGCCGGCGAGCGGCCGACTGGCTGATCCTTCGAACGAGTCGTCCAGAACGACCACGCTTTACGGCCCTGGATGTGCGCGTTCCTCACCAGATCCAGGAGGTCCGCCACGACGGCGACGTTCTCGGCCACCGGCTGCAGAATCATCCGCTCACGAACGGTTGAAAGCGCCGTGACGCAGTGTGTGGCGGAGTGCAGGCAGGAAAGGAGATCGAGAAGGTCTGAGGCCGACCGGAGAGGCGCCAGATTCGCCGGCCTGATCTTCTGGCGATCCTGCTGATCGACGACGAACCGTAGCAGCGGGCGAATGAGGAGCAGGTATGTGAGAGCGGAGCCGATCGCGAGCGCCGAGATTGCCGTGTGGTCGGGTGTCAGATATTTCCGCGGAAGGACGACCGACAGAAGAGTCAGCGCGGCGCCGGCTGACGCTGTGCCGATCCAGGCCATCGACTGCGACCTGAACAGCCGTGCGTGCCCCAGCACGATCCAGGGCAGGACGAACGCGTACCACGCCGGGCGGGCGTCGGCGGCCAGGACCAGGAGAAGGCAGGGGGTCAGGGCAACGATATAGCCGACGGCCGCCGCCGAGATCACGCCCGAGACAGGGGTGGTCGCGCCAGCGAAAGTCAGCCCGGTCGTGCAGGCGCCGAGCAGAAGGTAGCTGGACCAGAGGGTCACCGTTGGCGGTCTGTTCGACGCGAATCTTGTGGCTAGGACCCTCGCCGTCACCGATCGGTTTGGCCACCATGACAGCGGAGGACTCCCGCGGATTGCCTGGAGAAGTATCACCAGGAGGGCTGTCACCAGCAGCCGCACGCTCAGCCTGGTGGGCTGCGTGTCGTGAGACGGCACCGCCGCGGCCAGCAGCGCGATGGGCAGAATCCAGGACAATGCGCGGCCCCAGCTATCGACCACGGTGAAGTCGGCCGGGTCGCCGAGGCGCCGGAGCCGCGGCGTGAGTTCTGAGAGTCCCGCGCGGAGCCGTCTTTCGGCACCGAGAGTCGTCACCGAGCGGCGGATAGCCGTTCTAATGTCCGGCGGGACTGGCTGGAGGTACCCGGCGCGTTGGAAGGCGATCTCCCGGAGGACCTCGCTGCCGCTGCGGAGGCCGTCACCGATCAGGCGGACGGCGCCGTCCGTGGGGCACCAGGCACCGACGACCTGCAGGGCTTGCCTGCGCTCCAGCAGGTTTCCTGTTGCCCACAGAGCGCACAGTAGCCGCGTCGCGTCCCGCACCAGGACAGCTGGTAGCAGCTTCGCGGGGATTCTGCTCTCGTCGAGTATCTTGATCGCGCGCAGCCCCTCGGCCAGCCGCGAATGATCGATCCCGTGTTCGGCTGGACTGTGATCGGCCGCGACGTCACCTGGCTGCCTTTTCGTGACGCTTTGCGACTTGCTGGTTGACGTCGATGCGGAGGACAGGATGAGCCCGATCTCGGTGACCAGTCGTGGCGCCGCCACCGACGCCGATTCAAGGAGGAAGACTGCGGTGTCGTGCCAGATGGCTCGGCGAACCATGACGCCCGGGTCAACAGAGCCGACATGTTTCTCGACATAAGCGGTGGAGAAATACCCCTGGAGGCTTCTGTCTCGGAATGAGAACCGCTTGCGCCCGGGTTCCCCTCCCTGGTCTGGCGCGAGGACCGCGAGGCCTAGGTGTACCAGCGCTTCAGTAATCACGGTGACATCGGCGGCCGTGCCGTGTCCCAGCGCGGCGTACTCATGACCTAGCACGTCCAGCGGTGGGTTCAACCCCGCCTCCGGTGAGGACGACATGACATACGCGAGTGTCGCCGCGTCGTCGAGTAACTCGTCAGCCGTCGTCCCGAATATTCGCTGAAGCTTAGCGGCTTCCTTGTGTGCGCGCAGGCGCACAAACTCCTGAACTACTCGGTAGGCGCCCGCAGGCAGCGTTCCGTGCCTCTCTGCGTGGAGACACAAGAGGGCGAGGAAAGTCGGATTCCCGGCCAGCCGGCGGATTCGTGGGTCCGCCGCGGATACTTCTTTCAGAAGGGCACTGACAAATTCCGCCCCTCGCCCCGAGCGGCGGATTAGTAGCCGCCTGCGAGAGTCGTCCATCGGAAGGATGGAGAGGTGCGGGACGCCGCGAATATGTGGCCCCTCGACTTCTCTCGCCGCAATTACTGCACGACATCGTGGATACTTCGCGAGGAACATCTGTATTGCTCTGCTGTACTTGTCGGAACCTTCCTGGAGATCTCCGTCCAGTAATCCTGCGATCTCGTCGAACGAGTCGAAGATGAAGAACAGGCCACCGCTGGATGATCTGCGTCGGAACTCTGCCTCAGCGAACTTCCTCAGGTCACCTTCACAGCCCGCTGCTAGCTGGTCCATAGCGCAGGACTCGACGGCCGAGGAATCTACCAGAGCCTGGCCTGCGGCCAGCTCCCGCAGGTTCACATAAATCGGGAGGATGGCAGGCAGGGCTGCGTTTCGGAGCGCTTCGTCATAGCGTCGTCGGGCGACTTCGCGCAAGGACACGCTCTTGCCGGATCCAGCCTCGCCCTCCAGAACTGTCAACGGCTCGTCGTGCCGCTCGAGCGCGGTGTCGAGAGTGGCCGCGCCCCACGTTGGGTCCCGGTCGGAGCTGACCGCAAGCTCGACGTAGCGGCTCTCGGACCAGTGGTCTTCGAGGCTTACCACCCAGTGGCTTGTCAGGTCCACGGTGCTCAGCCGGCCGAGGAGGACCTCGAGGAGAGATCGCGACAGTTCCTGAGTCGCTTCGAAATGCTCGACCTCACCTGACACAGGACCGAAGTCCGAGCGGCCCGGCGGAGTCGCTCCACTCTGCTCCGCCGCGTCCCGCAGCAAGTGTTGTTCCGGCCTTTCGGCGACTGCGGCCTCGAGGAGGCGCCGGGGCCCGTTCGGGACGATCCCGGCTCGTAGCAGCCGAGCGGCCTCGCGCCAGAATTCGAGCGGGCTGGAAACATGCCAGGATGGATGGAGCTCGACTGTCACACCCGCGCGCTCGAGCAGCTGGCCTGCTCCAACCCGATCCGGGAAGAGGCGAGCGAGCAGCACGACCAGTTCATCCGGCAGGAGTGTGTCGCCAGCCGGCTGGTGGTGCTCGCGGCGCTGCTCATCAGATGGACCCCCGTTGTCCACCTGGGCATCATTGCACCCTGAGCGACCAGTCTCGGCGTCGGTCCGCGATAAAGCTGCTCAGACCAACGGCGGCGCCATTGACTTGCGCGACGACCGATCGCCCGCGTCCTCATCAGCCCAAGCTGATCCCCGAGCCGAAGCGGGCGACCGTCAGGACGATTGCCCCTTGTCCATAGGTGGACCGGGGCCGAGGCCATTGATCATCAGGTCGATCTGTCGACGGGCCAGGTCGTCCCAGTCGCCGGTCCCCGGCAGCGGTCGGGACAGCAGCGAGGTTGCCACGATCAGGTCTTCGGGGGTCAGGTCTGCGCGCAGTTCCCTGGCGGCTTTGCCGCGTTCGAGGAGCCCGCGCAGTGCGGTGCGAACGTCCGCCTGTCGCTTGCGGGTGGCAGGTGTGAAGACCGGCGGGCCGCCGTGCAAGGGCAGGACGAAGCGCTCGCGATCGCGCAGGGTGGCCAGGAAGAACAGCCGGATGCCGTCCAGCGCGGAGCCCGGGTGAGCAGCGGCCGCCCGCGCGTTGTCGACGGCAAGGCCGAACGAGCGGTGGACGAGCGCGCCGAGCAACTCCTCGCGGGTGGCGAAGTGGCGGTAGAGGGTCCCGACCCCGACGCCCGCACGTTCGGCGATCTTGGCCATCGGCACCTTCTCCCCGTCGCTCCGCACCAGCTCGGTCGCGGCGTCGAGGACCCGATCGCGGTTACGGAGCGCGTCCTTACGAGTCTGGCGGGAGGCGGGGGGCGACACGGATCACATCATCGCAGCGGCTTGCGGCGTGGCAGGTCGCAGAAGTAGCGTTACCGCTATCCGGACGATTTCGTCCGGAACAGAAGACGGGGAGGAGAGGCCCGGGTGGACATCGCAGAACTGGCGCAGACGCGAGGTTCGACGCCTGCGTCGACGGGCCGGCTGAGGCTCGCCGAGATCGACATGAGAGATGTGTCGTGACGCCGCCCCCCGAGGATGACGTCGTGCGAAAGGTGGAGATCGCGCGGCCCGAGGACCCCGCGCTGACGCACCTGGCCGTCGTCGGGGACACCTACACCGTGCTGTTCTCCGGCGAGCAGACCGCCGGCCGCTTCGCGATGCTGGACATGCTCATCCCGCCGGGCGGTGGACCTCCGCCGCACCGTCACGACTTCGAGGAGTGCTTCCGAGTCCTCGAGGGCTCGGTGGAGGTACGCGTGCGTGACCTTCCGCCTATCTGGCTGAAGGCAGGCGAATCAGCCAACATCCCGGCCAATGCCGCCCACGCGTTCCGCAATGCGGCCCGGGTCCCTGCCCGACTGCTCTGTACCGTCGCGCCAGCGGGCCTGGAACGGTACTTTGCCGAGTTCGGTGATCTCGTCCCAACCCGCACCTCCCCGGCCCCGTCGCTCAGCAACGCCGAACGCGAGGTGCGACTGCGGCGAGCCGTAGCACTCGCGCCGGAGTACGGCATGGAGGTCCTGCTCCCGCCCGCGACGTAGGACGGGGGTGTCATCGCCGACGGCGAAGCGCCGCCGAACGCATGTGGTCGCGCACCGGCGACAGCACGTCAGCCAACGCCTCCGTGTCCCCGCGCGACAGCGGCTGAAAGAGCTGGCGACGCAGGACCTCGGTCTGACCGGGCAGCACCTTGGCCAGCAGCCCCCCGCCCAGCATCTCAAGTTGAGAAGCACAGGTTTCATCGAGAGCGAGGCACTCCCCATGAAGGCAGTTCGATTCCACGAGTACGGCGCCCCCGACGTCCTGCGCTATGAGGACGTCGACCGGCCGGTGCCGAGCACGGGTCAGGTGCGAGTACGCGTCGCCGCGACGACGTTCAACGGGGTCGATGGCAATATCCGCGCGGGTTTCATGCAGGGCCCGATGCCTCTGACCTTGCCGCATACCCTCGGCCTGGACGTCGCGGGAACGATCGACGCACTCGGCGAGGGCGTCAGCGGCCTCAAGGTCGGTGAGCAGGTCGTCGGCTTTCTACCGTTCGTCGATGACGGCGCCTCGGCGCAGTACGTCCTCGCGCCCGTCGAGAGCCTGGCGCCGGCTCCGACAAGCATCCCGCTCGCCGACGCGGCCGCGCTACCCCTGGTCGGTCTCACCGCCTGGCAGGCACTCTTCGACCACGCCGAGCTGAAGACCGGGCAGCGGATCCTGATCAGTGGCGCGGGCGGCGCCGTGGGCGGCTACGCGGTACAGCTGGCCAAGGCAGCCGACGCCTACGTGATCGCCACCGCAAGCCCCCGCAGCAGCGAGCACGTCCAGGCGGCGGGTGCCGACGAGGTCATCGACCACACCACCACCGCGGCGACCACCGCGGTGACCGAGCCGGTCGACGTCCTGCTCAACCTCGCCCCGATCGACCCCGCCGAGTTCAGCGCGCTGGCGGCCTTGGTCCGCGACGGCGGCGTCGTGGTCAGCACCACCGTGTGGATGCCCGCCCCAGCCGACGACGAGCGCGGCGTGCGGGCCGTCGACCTCTTCGTCCGCAGCGACGCCAAGCAACTATCGGAACTCGTCGCGCGCGTGGACCGCGGCGAACTGACCGTCGATGTCGCCGAGCGCGTCCCGCTGAAGGACCTGGCGTCCGTCCACGTCCGGGCCGCCGCGGGGACCCTTTCGGGCAAGGTCATCGTCCTTCCTGCCTGACCCACCCGTCCGCGGGCGACAACAACACTCGAAAAGGACCTGTCATGTCCCTCACCTTTGACCCCGAGATCGCCGAGGCGCTGGCCCCGATGGCGGGTTTCACCCCGCCGCCAGTAGGCGACATCGCCGCTCGTCGCGACGTCTGGGAGCCGATCATCGGCGCCGCGGGGACGGCCCAGCCACTCCCACCCGACGTCACGACGAGCGATCACTACGCGACTGCCGACGACGGCGCCCAGATCCAGATGCGCTGGTACGTCAAGGACGGCGCAACGCCTGGTTCCGCCGTGCTGTTCTTCCACGGCGGCGGCTACATCTTCGGCCACATCGACCTGTTCGACGGGCCGGTATCCCGATACGTCTCCGCCAGCGGCGTGCCGATGCTGTCGGTCGAGTACCGCCGCGCGCCGGAGCACCCCTTCCCGACACCACTCGATGACGCCTACGCCGCGCTGCGCTGGCTGCACGATCACGCCGCAGAGCTGGGCGTCGACCCCGACCGAATCGGCGTGATGGGCGACAGCGCCGGAGGCGGCATGGCGGCGGCGCTGACAATCCTCACGCGCGAGCGTGGCGGGCCGAAGATCGCCCGCCAGATCCTGCTCATGCCGATGCTGGACGACCGCACCAGGACACCGGACCCGTACATTGCGCCCTTCGCCCTGTGGTCCTACGACGACAGCGCAACCGCGTGGCCCGCGCTGCTCGGCGACGCGGCCGGCGGGCCGGACGTCCCCGCCACGGCGGCCCCGGCCCGGATCGAAGACGCGACCGACCTGCCACCGGCCTACATCGAGGTCGGCCAGATCGACGTCTTCCGCGACGAGGACACCGCCTACGCGACCAAGCTCAGCCGGGCCGGCGTGCCGGTGGAGTTCCACCTGCACCCCGGTGCCCCACACGAGTTCGACTCCATCGCCTTCAACTCCGACGTCGCGCGGCGTGCCATCACCGACCGGGTCCGAGTCCTGAAATCGATCTGACCCGATGCGGAGCGCGTCCGCCCTGCTCTTTGAAGGTGGCGAGCGCGCTCCGAGCGGGCGCTCGGCCACCCGCCCGAGATCACACCTTCCACGAAACCAGGATTCGCATGACTCCCTCTCTGGAAGCCCGTCTCCTGAAGGGTGCAAGTATGCGGTTCCGCTGGCCAGGAGCTTGATCAGGCGGCTCGTTGGTATTCGTGGAGGAGGCCATCGAGGCGGTCGATGCGTCTGATCGAGCCGCTTGGATCGCCGACTGAGGCTGGCCGATCGGGGATGTCGAGCTCGAGGCCGCGGTGGGGTCGTGCGGTGTTGTAGTGCTCGACATAGATCGACAGGATGTGTTCGGCGTGGCGCCGGTTCCAGATGAGGATCCAATCGAGGCATTCGGCGCGGACGGTGCGGACCCAGCGTTCGGCGAAGGCGTTCGCGCGTGGTGCCTGGACGGGTGTCTTGAGGATCCGGATGCTCTCGTCGGTGAAGACGTCGTCGAAGCCGGCGACGAACTTGGTGTCCCGGTCGCGGATCAGGAACGTGTACGGCCCGCCGTCGCCGAGCTGGTAGGTGAGGTTTCTGGCCTGCTGGGTGACCCAGGTGGCGGTGGGGTGTTCGGTGACGCCGGCGAGCCAGACGTGGCGGCGATCGAGCTCGACGAAGAACAGCACGTATAGCCGGGCCAGTGTGACGGTGTCGACTGTGAGGAAGTCGCAGGCCAGCACGCCACGGGCCTGGGCGCGCAGGAACTGTGACCAGCTCGGCCCGGCGCCGCGGCGGGGTGCCGGGCCCAGGCCGTGGCGGCGCAGGAGAGCGCGAACCGAGGCGGCGGATACCTGGACCTGCAGCTTGCGGCATTCCCGACGATGCGCAGGTAGCCCCAGCGCGGGTTCTCCCGGGCCAAGCGGAGGACCAACTGCATCGTCGCGTCCTCAAGCCGGCGACCGCGATGCTGCTGTGGCTGGGTCCACCGTCTGCGGACCAGCTCGCGGTGCCAACGCAGCAGGGTGGCGGGGGTGACGAGGAACGCCGACCAGCGCGGACGGGGCAGGAGCTAAGCCAGGGTGGCCAGCAGCATCCGATCGGACGGGGCGTACCGCGGCCGGGCGACGTGGCGACGCAGCACCACCAGTTGGTGGCGAAGGACGGCGATCTCGACGTCCTTCTCATCAGGACGGCCCCCGAGACCGGCCACGCCGAGCAGCCTCCGGATCAGCAGGAACACGACCGTCGACACCATGCCGTCATGATCCCTGATGCGTCATTTGCCCAGATCGGCGCCTCTGACCGTCCAGTTGCACCCCACAGGCTGATGGTCTTCGCCGGCGTCGTCACCCTCGCCCTGAACATCGCCGATCCTCTCATCCAGGCAACTACGGCAAGGCCGTATTCGACGCCGTCGGCCCCCTCTTCCTGATCGGCTGGGCAGAGGTCGGGCCAAGCCTGCTACGAGACATGAAAGTTATCGAGGACCGCGCGACTGACACAGCGTCGATTCCGCCAGCCACAGAATCGATGCGGTCCTAGGGACCGCCGTGGACCATCCTGCGGCACGGGTGCTGGGAGACACGCCTCGTGTGCCGGCCCGAAGCCGTGCTGTTCGGCCCCTGGACGAGGAACTGCTGGACCTTGCCCGCGCAGCGGACGCCGCGCACTGGGAACAGCACCACCGCTCCATCTCTGCAGAAGTCCTGCGCAAGCGGCTCAAGGTCAGCGCCCGCACCGCACGAGCGCTTGTCGCCGAGGTCCGGACCGAGACACAGCGTCGAGCATCGCTCACCTCGGCCGCATAGCGGCGGTGGGGCCACCCTCGGTGAGATATTGGCCGAAGCCCCGCCCGACGGGGCTCCCGCAAAATGTTGATCAAGGGGCGAGGTATCGGTCCGGCGCCA
Source organism: Pseudofrankia saprophytica (assembly GCF_000235425.2). Lineage (NCBI taxonomy): Bacteria > Bacillati > Actinomycetota > Actinomycetes > Frankiales > Frankiaceae > Pseudofrankia > Pseudofrankia saprophytica. Next base: position 7,898,226 of record NZ_KI912266.1, on the reverse strand, counting down.
TTGAGCGTGGCCTGTGCGGAGATCTGGACGAACGAGGCCCGCCGCGCTGGGCGTTAGTTCGAGGTTTTGCCGCCTGGGCTCAGGGCTCAGACGGCAGGACGGAGTCGATCTGTGCTCGGCGGCGTGGCGTCGAGCTATGCGAACAGTTCGGCCACGCGCTGCTGACCGTCGAGGAACTCCTGCAGTTGGATGGGAGTCCCGTCTGGGTCTGCGATGAAGAAGAACGCCGAGACGCGGGTGGTGGTGACAGGACACAGCGGGGTGATGCCCGCCTCGATCAGACTCTGATAGGTCGCCGCGGCGTCGGCGACGGTCAGCGCGATCTTGGGCCGGCCGAGATCCTTCGGGTAGAAGGGATCAATGCTGTGCCAGAGATCCGCGCTGACGTGGGGACTGAACAGCTCGACCATCGTGCCGTTTACCTCTAGCCCGACGCGGGTCCATCCGTCCCGCTCGTCCGTGAACCGGCGGACGAGGCCGAGGATCCTGGTGTAGAAGTCGACCGAGGCGGAGATGTCCGTGACCGTTATCCCCAGGTGTGAGAAGCAGACGATCTTGGCGGGTGTCTGATTCACCGGGTTTTCCTCGCCATTTCGATCCCGGCCTCGGCCGAGGCTCACGCTAGGCCAGCAGCGCCGGAGGCTCCGACGGGATGAAGTCGAAGACCCGCTCGGCGTTTCCGCGAATGATCTTGTGCTGTATGTCGGCGGGCAGGCCGGCGATGCACTCACGGACGCGGTCGAGGGAGTGTGGCCAGTTGGTCGCGGTGTGGGGGAAGTCGGTCTCCACCATGATGTTGTCGGCGCCGATCTCGTCGATGAGCTTCGGCGTAATCGGTTCGTGGATGAAGCAGCCGAAGATGTGCTGCCGGAAGATGTCGCTCGGCAGCGGCCCCTCCTTGGGCTCGGCCGTTCGGTTCAGCGTCTCTGTCCAGTCGGCGAGGGAGAGCACGGAGGGGATCCAGCCGACGCCGTTCTCGGACAGCACGAGCTTGAGGTTCGGGTATCGCTCGAAGTTGTCGCTCTCCAGCCAGTCGTTCAGGCTCGCCGAGCCCATGCGCGCGCCGAGGAGCGAGGTGCTGGTGCCTGGGAGCATTTTTCGCTTCCGGTTCATTTCTTCGGTGCTGACGCCGGCGCGCTTGGCGACCTCGGTGAGGTCGTTGTTCTTGATCGCCTCCCGCATGCGCGTCGTCCAGTCGGCGCTGGAGTCTTCCTCGGCCGGGCTCATGCCGCTGCCGAGGTGCATGCACAGCGACAGGCGCGCGTCGTTCATCACCGAGAAGAGGGGATCCCAGTGCGGGTCGATGACCGGCGGGAAGCCGATCTTGTCGGGTGCCTGGCTGATCGAGAGTGCTCTGGCGCCCTTCGCGATGACCCGCTCCGCCTCGGCCGCGGCGAGGTTGCCGTCCCAGAAGGGCACCAGGCCCAGGCCGATGAACCGGCCGGGGTAGGCGGCCACCCACTCGTCGAGATACCAGTCGTTGTAGGCCTGGATGCACAGGAACGCCAGGTCCTTGTCCTTCGCGCGCTGGAAGAGGCTTCCGGCGAAGCCAGCCATGTTGGGGAAGCACAACGCCGCCAGCTCGCGGTCGGTGTTCATGGCCTCGACGCGGGCCTTGGGGTCGTAGCACGCCGGCGCGACGTCGCTCCAGGACAGCGGAGTGAACATCGGTGGCCGGTTTTCCTTCGGCCAGATGGCCCCACCGGTGCCCATGGCGTCCAGGGCGATTCGCCTGGTGTCCTCGAACAGCCACGACTCCCCGTGCTCGTCGCTGATCCACCGGGGGCCGGTGTCGCGGTACCTGGCGGGTAGCCGATCCGTCCAGACGTTCGGCGGCTCGATCAGATGGTCGTCCACCGAGATGATCCACTCGTCCACCGGCGTCTCTCCAAACCTCGGCGTGAATTGGGGAAGGTCGTCCGTAGGTTACGAGTGAGAACTCACTCGGTCAACCAGGCCTTGTCCGTCCCACTCAGCCGATGCCGACCCGGGCCGTTGACGGCCTGGCAGGCAGGCCGTGCCGGCGCCGGCCTGTCGGGCGCGCTCCCGCCCCAGTCGTGGCGCTGGCGGCGGTCCGCGCTGCGCCCCACCGGGGCGCGCGAGGGTGGGATCATGAACGGCGTGGGTCGTTGGCGGCAGTACACTCACGCGAATGAGTCAGCACTCATACGAATCCGCTGCCTCCGGCAGGCGCAGGGCCAGCCCGAAGACGCCGGAGGACCGGCGTGCCGCCATCATCAAGACAACCATTCCGCTCCTGCGGGAACGAGGCTGGACTCTGACGACCAAGGAGATCGTCGCCGCCGCCGGTGTGTCCGACGGGACGGTCTTCAGCGTCTTCAAGAACAAGGAAGAAATCCTGCTGGCGACTCTTCGGGCCGCGCTCGACCCCGCCCCCGCGCTGGAGCGGTTGTCGCGGATCGACCGGTCGCTTCCCCTGGAGGACAGGCTGACTCAGGCGGCGACGATCCTCACCGGTCTGATGGCGACGCTGTGGGAGTTCGCGGGCACACTGCAGCTTGAGGAGGTCCGAGGTCGGCTTCCCCAGCGCTATTCGGGTGACTTCATCGCGCGGGAGATACTGCCGGCGCTGTTCGAACCGTCCAGAGATGATCTGCGCCTGGATCCCGCGGTCGCCAGTCAGGCGTTCCTGGTCCTGACGATGACTGGATCGAGCCCGCTCTTCTTCCAGCGACCGCTGCAGGCGCCCGAGATTGTCGCGTTGATGCTGCACGGCATCCGCCGGTCGGACTCGGACGACTCCTGACCGATCCGGTCCGCCAGCGGCCGTGATTCTCGGCATGGCTGGACGGCGGCGCCCGTGGTGCCCGGCCCCTGATCACTTGGGCGCCCCGTCGGCGCCGATCGCGGCGAGGATCCGCGCACGCAGGCCCCCGTCACGAGCATCGTCTCCGCTGGCACTGGCGAGGCGCCCGATCGGTATCGACGCGATGTACTTCATCAGATCGACTCCCATGCCAGACCCGTCAGCCCCGTGGCCGCCGAACACCTGCTCGACCAGACGGCGCACCACCGGGCCGGCCGTCGGATGGGCCAGTGCCTCGGCCAGGGTGGACTCGCTGGTCAGGACAGTCGTCACCGAGTCGCCCTCGACCATGACCCGCCCGGCCAGTCTCAGGTCACGGCTCGACGCGCCGACGGCGACCTCATAGTCCCCGGACTCGACCACCCAGCGGTCGACCCGGACGTCCCAGTAGGCAAGGTCGGCCCGGTCGACCCGCGTCTCGACCCTGCGGGACTCCCCAACGTCCAGGTCGACGCAGGCGAAGGCACCCAGCTCGTGAGGGGCGCGGTCCACGCGCGAGACCAGTGGGCCGGCATAGACCTGAAGCACCTCTCGGCCTGCCCTGGCACCGGTGTTCGTGACCGTGACCGAGACCGTGATCCCGTCCGTGGCGGCGGTGAGAACGAGGTCGCTGTAGTCGAACGTCGTGTAAGACAGTCCGTGGCCGAAGGGAAACGTCACGCTCAGGTCCCGCGCGTCGTACCACCGGTATCCGACGTAGTGGCGCTCGCCGTAGAGCACCGTCTGATCGGAACCGGGGAAGTTTAGGAACGCCGGCACATCCGACAGCCGGGCCGGGACCGTCTCGGTCAGCCTTCCTGAGGGATTGACCCGTCCCAGCAGCACGTCGGCGACGGCACCGCCGGCGGCCTGGCCCGTCAACGCCGCGTCGAGCACCGCCGGCGCGCAGGCCACGACCGGAGCCAGGCGGGCCAGGCCGCCGTGCATCAGCACGACGACAGTCCGCGGCTGCGCGGCGCTGACGGCCCGCAGCAGTTCGATCTGGTCGATCGGCAGATCGAGGTCGCCGCGGTCCCCGCCCTCCGCCTCGTGTTCGACGCCCAGCCCGAGGAACACGACGGCAGTGTCGGACCTCGCGGCCTGGCCCGCCGCCTCGGCCCGCAGGGTGCGCGTGTCGCCACCGCCGTCGAGGGCGTATCCGGGGCTGTAGGCGACGTCGGCGCGGGTGAGACGGCATAGCTCGTCGAGCGGAAGGTCGACGCGGGTCGGGTTGACGTGCGAGCTGCCGCCACCCTGAAAACGAGGACGGACGGCGAGTTGCCCGATCACCGCGATCGGCCGGTGGCCGGGCAAGGGCAGCAGATCGCCCTCGTTGCGCAGAAGGACGATGCCGCGTCCGGCCACCTCCCTCGCGAGGCGGTGATGATCGTCGTAGTCAACGACCTCGTCATAGTCGCCACGCGCGCCGGCCGCCTTCGCCTTCCCCGCGAGCTCGGCCACCCGGCCCGCGGCCCGGGCGACCACAGCCGGCGCGAGACGCCCCTCGCGCACCGCCGTGGAGACCCGCGCGTCCGCAGCGCCGCCACTGCCGGGCATTGCCAGGTCGAGACCAGCCTCGAGGGAGGCGATCCGGTCGGTGACCGCTCCCCAGTCACTCACCACCACGCCGTCGAATCCCCACTGGTCACGCAGGACTTCGGTGAGTAGTCCGTGATGCTGCGCGACGGGCGTCCCGTTGAGGCGGTTGTACGAACACATGACCAGCCACGGGTGCGCGGCCCGCACGATCCGCTCGAACGCCCGCAGGTAGATCTCGTGCAGGGTCCGCGGATCGACCTCCGAACTCTGACGCATCCGGTCGTGCTCCGCGTTGTAGGCGGCAAAGTGCTTCAGGGCGCAGCCCACACCCTGGCTCTGCACGCCGCCCACATACGCCGCGCCCAGCATGCCTGTGAGCAGGGGGTCTTCGGAGTAGTACTCGAAGTTACGGCCAGCTCGCGGATCTCGTTTGATGTTGACCCCGGGGCCCAGAAGAACGTCGACCCCAGCTACGCGGGCTTCGCGGCCCAGCGCCCGTCCGACTCGGCCGACCAGGTCGGTGTCCCAGGTCTGCGCCAGTCCTACGGCCGGCGGAAAGCAGGTCGCGGGTCTCGTCGGCCCACCCAGCACATCCGTCTCGGAGGTCGACACACGCAGTCCGTTAGGCCCGTCGACCAGCAACAGCGATGGCACCGGCCCGACCGCCTTGGTCGTCCACATGCCGCCACCGCTGCTCAACGCGATCTGTTCGGCAGTGGTCAGCACGGTGACGGACAACCCTGACTCGCGCGACATGGCTTGCCCGATCTGTCCACGACACCCGACACTACAAGTGAGAACTCACTCGGTCGAGGAGGTGTCATCCACCTGATGGACCCCGCGAAGCCGCATCCCGATGGCGCGGGGGAGGACTGACGTAGACCACGTCGCCCCCTGCCAGCTAGGGGTGCAGCACATCGCTACCCACTGTTACGAGAGGTGCTCGCGGGTAACTTGGCGCCGGAGAGCGTCACGACGATTTCTTAGCTTGGCCATTGGCACTTGCTGTAACACCGCCGGTGCCCACGGTTGCGATGCGACGTTCGCCGGATGAATCCTCTCGCAGTTTCGATCATGGAGTTCCGGCGCTTCTTGACCGAGTGAGTTCTCACTTGTAGTGTCCGGCATCACATTGACAGAGGTCTTCGACGCGAGGACGGAGCGAAATGGCTGATCAGGGCAACAATGGCGAGGCCAAGAGGCGCCTTGGCCGATGGCGCGGCCCGGTCCGCCGGTCTCCCGTCGGGAGCGGTACCCGGAGGCCGAGGTCCCGACGAATGCGTGGCCGGCAGGCCGGCGCGCTCGCCATCGCGGTGGCAGCCGCGGTGACCATGACCGCCTGCGGCTCGTCCGGGAACGCCTCCTCGGGCTCGGGCGGGACCGCGTCGGCGGCCTCGGGTGCGCCCATCGAGATCGGCATGCCCTTCCCCTCCAACCTCCAGGCGTTAGCCAAGCTTCTGGGCGGCTCGCTGGGGTCGAGTGGCGCGGCGGCACCCACAGATGAGGAGACGAAGGCCTACTACCGGGCGCTCGCCGACTATGTGAACAACCACGGCGGGCTGTTAGGCCGCAAGATCCAGCCGGTGTTCTACCCGCTCGACGCGACCAGGGCCGCGGGCGACTCCTCTGAGCAGGAGATGTGCACCCAGTTCACTCAGGACCATCACGTGTTCGCCGTGATGGACCTGCCGAACCACACCGACACCATCGTCTCCTGCCTGCAGTCCGCGAACGTCATCGCCTTTGACGCCGCCGGCGGAAGCCTCGCCGCGGACGACACCTACTTCGAACAGCACCCGCTGTACGCCACCGCGGGCGCACTCAGCCTCAACCGGGCGGCGGCTCTCCAGGTGAACAGCCTGTTCCAGGGCGGCTTCTTCGGGCAGAACTCCAAGATCGGCCTCGTGGGCTACAACACCGATCCGTTCACGCGCGCCATCGACGAGTCGCTGAAGCCCGCGCTCGCCAGCCACGGCCTCACGATCACCGACCAGCAGCTGGTGAAGCCCACGTCGGGAGTCAACGACATCGGCCCCACTCAGCAGGCGATCAGCAGCGCCGTACTTCGCTTCAAGCAGCAGGGGATCGACCACGTCCTGTTCCTGGATACCCAGGGCGGCACGCTGCGGCCGTTCACCCAGGGCGCGTCGACCCAGAAGTACTTCCCGAAGCTGGGCTTCACGACCAATGAGCTGCCCGCGCAGCGGGCGTACGCCGGGAACAAGACCGACCCGGACCAGGAAGTCCGGTACGCGAACGCGATGGCGGTCGGCTGGTACCCGTCAGCCGACACGGTCAACCCGCCGATCAACACCACGGGCGCCCTGTGCAACAAGATCATGGAGGCCTCGGGCGCGAGCCCGTCACAGGCCCATTTCTTCTGGAACATGTGCGACCAGCTCTTGGTCTTCACGGCAGGGGTGAACGCGGGTGGAAAGCTCACGCCTCAGGACGCCATGACGGGACTTGGGAAGGCGAAGAGCATCCCGAGCGCGGAGCTGCTCGGACCGCCCGACTACTCCGGCGGCCGCCGCGACGGCGTCACCGTCGCCAAGCTCCTGAAGTACACGCCCAGCTGCACGTGCTTCCAGTACAGCGGTGGGCCACTACCGGCCAGCGCGTTCACGGCAACCAGTTAGCACAGCAGGGCGGCGGCGGTCGTCCGGCCCGTTCCGGGCTGGCGACCGCCGCCGTGCTGATGCCCGCGACACCCAGCAGCGACAGAGCGTCCGGGAGAGATCTAATGAGCAACAGCTGGTCCTTAGGCACCGCCCCACTTGGCCCGGTGCCATCGTCCTGGACCGCCAAGGCCGGCTTCCGCCCGGCGCCGTCGGCGCCGCGCGGAGCCTGGGCATGATGACGGGCGACGCAGGCGTCGTGAGCGCGGCCCACACCGAGCACGCCACCGCCGCCGCGGACTCGGCACCGGACGGCGACACGCCCGACGTCATGTCGGGCGTCATCGCTCAGGTGCACCAACGGCGAGCCGAGGGAAGACGTCTACTCATCGCCGGAGCCAGCGGTGAGGCCGGGCGGGTCCGGCCCCTGGGAGCCGACATCACCGCTTCAGGTGCCGGCTGGTATCTGCTGATCGCGCTGAGCCTGTTCGCGGCGCTCGACGAGGCGACGGCGTACCTGGTCACCGCGCTCGGCCCCGACATCAGCAGCTCGCTGGGCGTCGACGCCAGCACCTACGCCATGCTGGCGACCCAGCGCCAGACCTTCGTCGGGCTGACGGCCCTGCAGTTCGCGGCGATCTTCTACAAGCGCAGCCAGCGCATCATGATCTCCAAGAACCTGGGATTCCAGTATGGCCCGTCGCTGGTACTGGGCAGCGTCGTGACGTGGGTGCCTGCGATGACGGCCGTGATCGGCAGCTCGGGGGCCGGGGCCGCGGTGGTCTACTCCGCCCACCGTCCGATGATCATGGATGCGTATCCGCCCGCGGTGCGGTTGCGGGCGCTGAGCTTCCACCGCGGCGCCGGCGTCATCGGCGCGATTCTCGGCCCGGCCCTGGTCGCGATCCTGGCCGGACCGGTGGGGCTGTCCTGGCGCGGCGTCCTGTTGGTGGCCGGCGTCGTCTTCCTCGCGGCATCACTCGTTGGCCTGCGCCTTCGCGAGCCCGGCTACGGACGCCACGACTCCGACCAGGTGGCCACTTTGATGCGGGCCGACCGGTCCGGGCCGCAGTCGGGTCGGGAGGACGCCACCGAGCTGACGTTCTGGGAGGCGCTGCGGCGGGTGTGGACGATCCGCACCGTGCGGAGGCTGCTGTCGGTGTGGGCCGTGCTGGGGGTGGCGGTCAACCCGGTCGTCACCTACCAGGGGTTCTGGCTGAAGGAACAGTTCAGCCTGACGACCTCCCAGCGCGCGACCTTCTTCGCCGCGAGCTGGCTTCTGGCGCTGCCAGCGCTGTGGTACTACGCGCGTCGAGGAGAGAAGATCTGGCAGCGGGAACCAGCCCGGTTGGTCAGGATGGTCGCCTGGGCGCTGGTGTTCCTCGCGGGCGGCCTCGTCCTCGCCGTGATCCCCGTCCTTTGGGTGAGCCTCGCCGGCTTCTCCATCGTGTTCGCCTCCGAGGCCGTCGCCGTCGCGGCGCTGAGCCTGGTCATGATGTCGATCGTCCGGCCACGGGCCAGGTCGATCGCCGTGTCGCTGGGGGCGATCTACTTCGGGCTGGTCGGCGGTGAGGGCGGCACCATCCTCCTCGGCGACATCGAGTCCCGATACTCGGCCGCCGCGGCGATCGCCGCGCTGGTCGTGCCCGCGCTGGGCGCCGCCGCCCTGCTGGGACGCAGCGCGAAGAGCGTGACCGGAGACCTGGACTCGGTCGTCGGCGAGATCCTCGAGGACGAGGGGGTTCGCGATCTGGCCCTCAACGGCCGGCAGAAAGCACCCCTGCTCGCGTGCCGCGGGATCGACTTCTCGTACGACCAGCTCCAGGTGCTCTTCGCGGTCGACTTCACCGTGCGCGACGGCGAGATGCTCGCCCTGCTCGGCGTCAACGGCGCGGGGAAGTCGAGCCTGCTGAAGGTGATCTCCGGCCTCGGAATGCCCAGCGCCGGCTCCGTGCGACTACGAGGCCACGACATCACCTATGTCGACGCCGAGAAGCGGGTCAGCCGTGGGATCACCCAGATACCGGGCGGCCGGGCCGTATTCGGCCCGCTGACCGTGGCCGAAAACCTGCGAGGTCTGGGTTTCAGCCTGGGCCGGGACAGGAAACGCCTCGACGCGGCCATCGACGAATGTTTCGAGATGTTCCCGAGGCTGGCTGAGCGACGTAACCAGCCGGCGCTGACGCTGTCCGGCGGCGAGCAACAGATGCTGGCACTCTCGAAGGCTTTCATCCTGAAACCACAGCTGCTGCTGATCGACGAGCTGTCGCTCGGGCTGGCGCCGATCGTCGTCGACCGGCTCCTGGACATGGTTCGCCAGATCAATGCGGCAGGCACCGCGGTAGTGCTGGTCGAGCAGTCCATCTCACTCGCGCTGAGTGTCGTGGACCACGCGTACTTCATGGAGAAGGGCCAGGTCCGGTTCGACGGGTCCTCGGCGGATCTGCTGGCCCGTGACGACCTGCTCCGCGCGGTGTTCCTCGGAGCAGCCTCTCAAGGCGGGAACGGCGCATGACATCGATCTCTGCACTGCCGGACGTAGCGGTCCACGGGTTCCACCTGCCGCTGTCGGCTGTCGTGCTCGGCATGCTCTCCGGACTGACGTTCGGCCTCCTGGCCGTGGGCCTGGTCCTCATCTACCGGACGAGCCGCATCATCAACTTCGCGCACGGCCAGATGGGTGCCTTCGGCGTCGCGGTCCTGAGCCTGCTCACCCACAAATACCATGTGCCCTACTATGTGGCGCTGATCCCTGGACTGGCGGCCGGCGGCCTGGCCGCGGGGGCAACCGAGCTCGTGGTCATACGCCGTCTACGGAACACCACTCCGGTCATGAGCATCGTCGCGACACTGGGCGTCGGCGCGTTCCTGACCGAGGTCGCCTCGGTGGTGGACTCCAGCGCCTTCAGCGGGGTGACCCTGCCAAGCCCTCCCGGAATGCCGGTGATCAACCTGGGCGACCTGCGTATCGACGAGGCCTACACGGCCATGCTCATCCTCGGTCCCGCGACGGTGGCGGCGCTCACCCTCTTCCTGCGTTACAGCCGCTTCGGGCTCGCTATCCGATGCTCGTCCGCGAACCCGGAATCGGCCAGGCTGGCCGGTATCTCGACCCAGAACATGTCCAGCCTGTCCTGGGTCATGGCCGGTGTCCTGTCCGCGCTGACCGCGCTGCTGGTGATTCCCGCCTCCGGATTCTCCTCGTCCACTGATTTCGGGCCGCCGCTGCTGCTGCGGGCGCTCACCGCCGGCGTCATCGCCCGGATGTACAGCCTGCCGATCGCCTTCGGCGCCGGCGTCCTCATCGGAGTCGTGCAGCAGGTCGTCCTGTTCAACTACCCCAACTCCGACGGCCTGCCCGACCTGGTGTTCTACGTCCTGATCCTCGTCGTCCTCCTGAGCCAGCGAAGCGCGCGCGGACGGGCAGAGGAAAAGGGCAGCTGGGCTTCGGTCGCGTCCTGGAAGCCACTTCCGGCCAGGGTCGCCCGGCTGCCCGAGGTCAGAGGCTTCCGCTGGGGACTCACCGGGATTGGCCTGGTGGTGGCGCTGCTCCTCCCCCTGCTGGTGTCGAACGCGAGCGCGGTCTCCCTCTCGACGGTGATCGCGTATGCCATCGTGGGCGTGTCGGTCGGCATCGGAACGGGACTGAGCGGCCAGCTAAGCCTGGGCCAGTTCGCGGTGGCCGGCGTCGGCGCCGTCGTGTCATTCCACCTCGACTCGAGCGTGCCCTTCCCCCTGGCCCTGATCATCGCCGCCCTCGGCGGAGCCGCGATATCCCTGGCCATCGGGATTCCCGCGCTCCGGCTCAAGGGCCTCATGCTGACCGTCACCACACTCGGCTTCGCCCTCATGGCAAACGGCTGGGGACTGGAACAGAACTGGGCGCTCGGCGGCGGGACGCGACCAGAGCGCCCCGCCGTGTTCGGGAAGGCCCTCGACACGGGCCGGTCCTACTACTACGTGGCGCTCGCGGCCTTCCTCATCGTGCTGCTGATCGCCTGGAACGTCCGCCGCCTGGCCTTCGGACGGGCTCTGCTCGCGGTCAGGGACAACGAGAGCAACGCGCGCGCCTTCACCGTGCGGGTCACCCGGCTCAAGATCCAGGGGTTCGCGCTGGCCGGATTCATCGCCGGCTTCGGCGGTGCCATCTACGGACACCTGCTGAGCAGCGTCGACGCGTCCACGTTCTCGGTGCAGGCGAGCATCGATACCGTCGCCATGACGGTCATTGGTGGAGTCGGACTCCTGATCGGACCGCTGATCGGCGCGTTCTACGTCATCGGCCTGCCGCGCTTCCTCCCGTTGGACGCGGCGGGCATCGCCGCGACCGACCTCGGCTGGCTGATCCTCATCCTCTACCTTCCGGGCGGCATCGCGCAGGGACTCGAACCGCTGCGAACGCGCTACGTCCGGTGGGCCGCGGCCCGCCACGGCCTCGACATCGACACCGAGAAGCCGATCCTCTCCGAGAGCGCGCGCGCCGGCAGACTCGCCGTGGTCGTGGAACCTCGCCAGGCCCCGGCCAGGCCGCACACCGCGCTGCTGGACGTCCGCGGCCTACGGAAGAGCTTCGGCGGCATCGCCGCCGTGCGGGACGTCTCGCTCTCGGTCCACCAGGGAGAGGTGGTCGGCCTCATCGGCCCCAACGGTGCCGGCAAGACGACCACCTTCGAGCTGATCAGCGGATTCACCCGCCCGAACCAGGGCCAGGTCCACTTCAACGGCGACGACGTGTCCTCGCTAAGCCCCGAGCGGCGGGGCAGGCTGGGACTCATCCGCTCCTTCCAGGACGCCGCCCTGTTCCCGACGCTCACCGTCGCCGAGACGGTACGACTCGCGTTCGAGCCGCGCCTGGCCACCAGCTTCTCGCTCTCGGTCCTCGGCCTGCCCGGGACGGAAAAGGAGAAGGCCCGACGAGCGAGCGACCTGGTGGACATCATGGGGCTCGGGTCCTACCGGGCCAAGCAGATCCAGGAACTGTCGACCGGCACTCGGCGGATCACCGAGCTGGCCTGCATGATCGCCCTGGCGCCGACGCTGCTGCTGTTGGACGAGCCGTCCTCCGGCGTCGCCCAGCGCGAGACCGAAGCGCTCGGCGTCCTCCTTCGCCGGCTCAAGGACGAACTAGACCTGACCATGCTGGTCATCGAGCACGACATCCCGCTCATCATGGGCATGGCTGACCGGGTCGTCGTCATGGATGTCGGAACGGTGATCGCGGACGGATCACCGGACGAGGTCCAAGCCGATCCGCTCGTGATAGACGCCTATCTCGGGGCCAGCGCGACCGTGCTCCACCGTTCGTCGTCGGTACCCCGACCGGCCGCGGTCGAGACCGCCTCCGAGCAGCCCTCCACGGCGATCGCCCCGACCGTCTAGATGAACACGAAACCCGACGCAAGGGCGGATCCGCCCGACGGCGACGCAGCGCGACACGACCTCCAGGCGCGGGAGTGCGACGGCATGACGGCACGACAGCAGACAGATATCCACCGGAACGCGCGGTCGCGCATCAGGGCTTCCGCCCTGGCTCTCGCGCTGGTCGTGGCGGCCGGTGTCCTCACCGGCTGCCGCGTCACCGGTCTGGTCTTCACCGCCGGGCAGATCCGCATCACCAGCCCGGGCGCCTCGTCGACGGTGTCGGAACTGCCCATGAAGATCACGTGGACCGCGGGGAACCTGGCGCGGCCGGGCGACCAGTTCGCGGTATTCCTGGACCAGCCAACCATCCGGCCGGGCCAGAACGTGCTGAAGCTCGTCCCGGAGTCCTGCCGAAACCTACCCACCTGCTCCCGCGAGCAGTTCCTCAGACAGGCGAAGGTGTGGGTCACGAAAAGCCCCGCGCTGGTCCTGGACAGCATTCCTCGGGCGAACCCGATCGGCGACAACCGCGAATACCACTCGGTGACCATCGTGCTCGTGGACCAGTCCCTGAAACGGCTCGGAGAGCAGTTCGCCTCGATCGACTTCATCTACCAACGAGGAGTCATCAACTTCTGACCACGGATACTCGCGCCCCAACGCCACGCCGCCCGGCCGCCTCGCCGTAAGAAGGGATCACGGCCGGCGCGGTCACGCGTGAGGAAGGCCCGGCTCCGATCGCCGCGCGCTGTCGTCGGAGCAGGCCACGGCGGCGGCGATGATCTGCTGACCGAGTTCCTGGCGGCGGTTCCGTCGGGCTCCTACCTGTCCCGTCCCATCTGACGACCGACGGGCCGCCGGCCGACGGCGTCACCCACACAGTCCGCGCCGGGGCGGTGCTGCCGCGGCAGTTGAAGCCGGAGCCGGCCGCCTTCGAGATCCCCGCGGTCTTCGACCTCGCCGGACGGATAACTGATCGGCCATCGCCGACCACGCGTATCCGTGGCGGCCGCTGGATCGGTGGCTCCGCGGCACCGTGGATCGACGACTGACCAGCGCCGTGGCTGAACCGCCAGGACGCCTACAGCGCTGGTCTTACGCTCCCACAATAGATCAGCCCGCGGTCTGATGTACGCCTCACTGCCGGTGGGCGTTAATGGCCTGGTCAAAACGAGTTTTTCTCGGGACCGGGAGCGGTCAGGTCAATGCGGATCGGGTGAGATCCCAGGATTCCTTTTCTTCGTGGCCCGCGTGGTGCGTACCTGGATCTCGACCTCGTTCGACCACTCGACCTACGGCCACGAAGACGCGGGTGTACCCGTGAGAGAGGAACCAGAGTGGCCGACGTCGACGATCAGCGCCCGACAGTGAGGCCGCCGGTTACGACGGTCGACAGCAGGCCGCGGGATGCAGAAACGGTCCCGCTGAAGATCAGACCCCTTCCGTTGCCACTGACGCACCCCGACCGGCCGGCCGCCGCACCCGTGGAGGACCGCAACGGCGCCGCGCCCAAGCGCCGCGGCCTGGGCCGGCGAATCGGCGCCGTCATACTCTGTCTCCTGGGTTGCTTCCTGTGTGCCGTGTCGCTCGGCGCGCGCTGGCTGGACGGCGAGATCCTCAACACCAACCAGTATGTGAAGAGCATCGCACCGCTGGCGAGTAACACCGATGTGCAGGAGGCTATTGCCCACCAGGTATCCAGGGCTCTGGGCGAGCAGATCGGCCAGGAAAAAGACGGGAAGTCGCGCGGTACCATTTCCGAGATTCTCGGAACCGGCGTCGAGAAGGTGAGCTACCAGGTTGTTCTGAGCTTCGTGAAAAGTGGCGCGTTCAGAACGGTCTGGATAGATATCAACAGGACGGCGCACGCGCAGCTGGTGGCCGCGCTCAAGGGCAGGCCCGGCAGCATCCTCTCGGTCGGTGGAGACGGCACGCTGACCCTTGAACTGAGCCCGGTCATCGTGGCTGTCGCGCAGCAGCTGTCCGGCCTGGGGCTGGCCAGCGATCAGCTGGACGAGATCTCGGTGAAAATGACTGTCGGGTCCATCCCCGGGATCGGGCGGGCCCGCGAGGCCGCGCTGTGGCTGGCTCGCGCGGCCGTCGGGCTGCCCCTGCTCACCGTTGTCGTCCTGGCTGGCGCGGTCGTCTGCGCGGTCAACCGTCTCAGGATGCTGATCGTCGTGGGCGTCGCGGTGATGCTCACGGCCGGTGCTCTCGCGCTGCTGCTGACGGTGGGCCGATCGCTCATGGTGAGCAACGTGTCCGACGGCGATCTGCGTGGCGCGGCGTCCGCCGTCGTCGACCAGTTCGTTGGTCCGCTGCGCGTGGGGATCTGGTGGACGGTGGCCGGCGGCCTGACCGCGGCGCTTGCCGGACTCGGCCTGACCACGGCGCGGTGACGCGGTTACGCCATCCCCTGGATGAGACACGCGGGATGAGCCGCGCGCTCGGAGCCGGGACCGGCGGGGATCGCGGCCGCGATCCCCGCCTCGGTTTCCCCGGTGACGCCCGGACCTAGCGGATGGGGCGGGAGAGGCGCGCCACCCACTCGTCGTAGTCGGTCCCCTTGTCGACCAGCGACTGGGCGTCCGCGGGATCGGTCAGAATGAGGAACCGCTCGTCCGCCAGGCCGCGTACGACAACCTCCGCGACCTGCTCCGGCGTGAGCGCCATCTTCATCACCGGGTGGTCCTCGGGAAAGCCGCTCTCGGCCAGCATGCGGGTCAGCATCGCGCCCGGGCAGAAGCACGAGACCTTCACGCCCTGGGGCCGGTAGCGGACGGCCAGCCATTCCGACAGCGCGAGCGCGGCGTGCTTGGTGACCGCGTACTCCGCCTTCTCCGGCTGGGTGGACAGCGCGACGGAGGACGCCGTCTGGAGCAGGTAGCCGTCCCCACGCGCGACCATCTCGGGCAGTACCTCGCGGGCGGCGTAGAGGTGGGCCAGCACGTGCAGCTGCCACATGGTGTTCCAGAGGCCGTCATTCTGGAGGCTGTCCGGCGGCGGCGGGCCCGCGATGCCGGCGTTCGAGTGCCAGATGTCGATGCGCCCGTAGGTGTCGCGCGCGAGTTGTGCGACGGCCTTGACGTTGGCCTCCGACTTCAGGTCCGTGGCGAGGCCGACGGTCCCGATCTCGCTGGCCACCCGCTCGACGCTCTCGGGCTCGATGTCGGTGACGACGACCTGGGCGCCGTCGGCGGCCAGCCGTCGCGCGATCGCCTCGCCGATGCCGTTTCCCGAACCGGTCACGACCGCGATTTTGCCCGCCACGTCCATGCAGATCCTCCTTACGCGGTCCCGGCTGGCCGAGCCGCTCGACGTGTCCGCCGGTCACACCTGCCCGACCGGCGGTGGTGACTCCGCTCCAGGCAGGGAAGGCCTAGGTCCCAGCTCCGCCCGGTCACCCGCGGGTGAGAATCATGGCTCCGCACTGGAGGTAGAGGCCGCTGGCCACGACTGCGACCTTGGCGTCCGGCACCTGCCGCTCGCCGCACTGCCCGCGCAGCTGCAGCACCGCCTCGTTGAGGAAGCTGACCCCGTGCAGCCGTCCCTCGGCGAGCTGGCCCCCGGCGGTGTTCATTGGAAAGTCGCCGCCCGGCCCGACGCGTGAGCCGTCGCCGATCCACTCGCCGAACTCGCCGCGGCCGCAGACGCCGAGCGCCTCGAGCCAGGACAGCGTCACCGATGTGAAGCCGTCGTAGACCTGGGCGACGTCGACGTCGTCGAGCGTGACCGACGAACGCTGCCAGAGGCGGTGCGCACAGTCGAAGGTGCCGCCGTAGAGGTAGTCGGTGTGGAACGTCCAGTCCGCGCCGCGCCCGGTTCCGTACGACATCGCGTCGATGAGCACCGGGGTCTGGCGTAGGTCCGCGGCCCGTTCGGCGGTGGTGATGACCGTGGCGACCGTGCCGTTGATCGGGTAGTCGCAGTCCAGCAGGCGCAGTGGCTCGACGACGGCCCGCGACGACAGGTAGTCATCCATGGTGATCGGCTCACGAAGCACCGCCCGCGGGTTGAGCGCCGACCACCGCCGGGCGTTGACCGCGATGTGCCCGAAGTCCGCCTCCGACCGGCCGTACTCGGCCAGCCAGCGCCGCTTCTTCAGCGCCATCTCGACGAGGATGCCGCCAAGATATCCGTAAGGGGTGAGGAACTGGTTGCGGCCGGGAATCTCCCGCGGCCCGTCGGCGACCCCGCCGGTGTGCCCGGCCGCTTTAGTCAGGCACCGGAAGACCAGGGCCGTCTCGCAGGCACCCGACGCGACGGCCATGACGCCGGCGAGCACGCCGCCCAGGCCGGACGGGTTCGTCGGCATGATGTCGGCGAACGCGGCGAGATCGGGGATGCCCAGCATCCGGGCGGCGTCCTGGGCGCCGGGGGACTCCGGCCCGAACTTGTACTCGAAGATGCCGTCGACGTCCGCGCTGGTGAGCCCCGCGTCGGCCAGAGCGCTGGTCACCGCGCCCAGCAGCAGCGACGCAGGCTCCGGCTCGCCAGCCCTCGACAGCCCGGAGTATCCGACACCGACGACCGCGACGTCACGAGCCAGCGAGCTCACCGGGCCGCCGTCGCGAGCCGGAACTGCGGCAGGGAGACTGTGAGACGCCATTCGAAGACGACCTCGACCGGCAGCCCGCAGGTCAGCGGTGCTGATTCCGGCACGTCCACCAAGTTGGCGACCAGCCGCAGGCCGGCCTGTTCGACGAGCTCGACGAGCGCGACGACGTAGGGAACCGCGCCGACGAAGCCCGTGTGCAGCGGGCGGGCGACGACCGCGTACGAGTAAAGGAAGCCCCTACCGCTGACGTCGGTGTGCTCGAGCTTCTCGGACTGGCAGCGCAGGCAGCACACGTCCGGCGGATACTGTAGTTTCCGGCACGCCACGCACCGCTGTAAAACAAGCCGGCCGGCTGCCGCCCCTTCCCAGAAGAAGCGCGAGATCTCGTCGGGCCGCGGGACCGGGCGAGCGGCCCCGGAACCGACCGCCGTCTGCTGTGTCACGTCACATGACTCCTTCGCTAGGAGTTCGATAAGTGGCCGAAGGCGCCGCCGCCGGCGGGCCGGGCGCCCTCCTGCGTCGCCCGGCAGGCAGGGCTGGACCTGGCATCGCTGTCACCTCCGCCGTGGACCGGCCGTCTGCGCACGGCACGTCAGTTGACAACGCCCTTGATCTTGAGGTGCACGACGCGATCCCAGTCGGCACCGAGCGCCGCCAGGATCTCGTCGGTGTGCTCCCCGGCCGCGGGCGCCGGCGAGAGGCTCGGCGGCTGCTCGTCGAACTGGGCCGGACCAGCGACGAGCCGATGCCGGGCCGATCCGTAGTCGACCTCCGGGAGATAGCCGTTCGCCACGATCTGCGGATCGTCGAGCAGCTCCGAGGCCGACTGCACGACCGCCCAGACGCCGGTCAGGCCGTCGAGGCGCGCGCGCCACTCGTGCAGCGGACGGGAGGCGAACACCTCGTCCAGCTCGGCCATGCACGCCCCGACGTTGGCCGCCCGGTCCGAAGCCGTGATGAAACGGCTGTCCTCGGCCAGGTCGGGCCGGTCCAGGCATGCGCAGAACTCGGGCCAGTAGCGGTTGGCCTGCAGCATGGCGAACCAGATCCAGCGCCCGTCGGCCGTCTGGAAACAGCTACTGAGTGGGTTGACCGCCTCCTGCCGGCGCAGTGGCGGCAGGCCGTCACCGGTGAGCGCCGCGGCGCCGATGTCCGGTCCCATCACCCAGGCGGCGGTACCTAGCAGAGACACGTCGATGACCGACGGCTCACCGTTCCGCTCCCGGCCGAACAGCGCCGCGGCGATCGCGCCCGCCAGCGACAGGCCGCTGATCCCGTCGCCGAACGACGGGCGCGGTCCGACGGGCGCCGTCGCGCCCGGCGGCGTGAGGTGATGCGCGATCCCGCCGCGTGCCCAGAACAGCGCTGAGTCGTAACCGCCGCGTTCGCGCTCCGCTCCGCGGTCGCCAGCGCCGTGCGCCCGGGCGTAGATGATGCCAGGGTTGGTCGCGCGCACGTCATCGACGTCGAGCCGTAGGCGCTTGCGGACCTGCGGGAGGAAGCTCGTCACGAAGACGTCCGCCTCGCGGATAAGGCCATCCAGCAGCTCGCGCCCCTCCGGCTGGGCCAGGTCGACCCCGAAGCTGCGCTTGTTGTGGTTCGCCTGCTCGAACATGAAGTTGATCCCGAACTCGCCGGGCAGGATGCCCGAGGTCGTCAGACCGCGCAGGGGGTCACCGTGCAGCGGGTGCTCGATCTTGACGACATCGGCGCCCCACTCGGCGAGCAGCGTCGCGGCGGACGGCGCGAGCCACCACTGCGCGACCTCGACCACCTTGACGCCGCGCAGGACCTCGCGCACTAGAACCCGCTCCGGGCGCCGGCCCGCAGCTGCCTGGTCGACCTTATGCTGACGTCCCAGCCGGCGGCCTGCTCCCGCAGCGCGCCGACGGTCGCCCGGTCGCGCGGAACGTGGGAGAACGCGTCGAATCCGAAGTGGCGCAGCGCGTTCAGGTGGGTGATCTTGTTGATCTCGTCGTCGGCTAGGCCGCCGAGGTATTCCATGGCGCGCTCGGGTGAGTGCGGCCAGGTGGTGTCCGAGTGCGGGTAGTCGCACTCCCAGGTGATGTTGTCGAGGTTCAGATGGTGTCGGTTCTCGACGCCGACGCGGTCGTCGATGAAGCAGAGGATGACATGCTCGTTGAAGATCTCGGACGGGAGCGCGTCGCGCAGGTCCATCCCCGACCAGTGCCGGGTATGCCGGTAGATGTAGTCGATGCGCTCGGTGAAGTAGGGGATCCAGCCGATGCCGCCCTCGGAGAGCGCAACCCGCAGCGCGGGGAACTTCCGGAACAGCGGGCTCCAGACGAGGTCTGCCGCCGCCTCGATCAGGTTGACGGGGGATAGCGAGTAGACGCACTCGATAGGGGCGTCCGGCGAGGTCGTGGGCACCGTGGAGGACGAGCCCAGATGCATGCAGACGACCGTTCCCTCCTCCTCGCAGGCGGCGAAGAACGGGTCCCAGTAGTCGGTGTAGAGGCTGGGCAGGCCGAGAGCGTGCGGGTTGGAGGAGAACGTAACCGCGTGGCAGCCCTTGTGAGCGAGCCGGCGGACCTCCTCGGCCGAGGCCTGTGCGTCCCACATCATCGGCAGGCCCAGCGGAAGGATCCGGCCCGGATAGGTCCCAGCCCACTCGTCGACATGCCAGTCGTTGTAGGCACGCACCATCGCCGCAGCCTGGTCGCGGTCCGAGCCGGCCTCGGCGAACAGCTGGCCACAGAACCGCGGGAACGACGGGAAGCACATCGATGCGAGCACGCCGTTGGCGTTCATGTCGAGCACCCGGGCGCCGATGTCATAGCAGCCGGACCGGATCTCCTCGATCGTGGTCGGCTCCCGGCCGTACTCGTCCATCGGGCGGCCGGCCACCGCGTTGAGCGCGACGTTCGGGATCTCCAGGCCCTCGTAGCGCCAGGCCATCGTGCCGTCGTCGCGGCGGACGAAAAGCGGCGCCTTGTCCGAATATTTCCGGGGCAACCGGCCGCGGAAAAGATGAGCCGGTTCGACGACATGATCGTCGACACTCACAAGAATGAGATCATCAACATTCACTGGGTACTCCTGGCGGCGGATGGCCCGAGTGTCGCGGGAGTCGTGTCGGACCCCGGCATGGGAGAGCCGAATCGGGCATGGAGCGTCGATGTGGAAATGCGTTCTCCACCGGTGGCCGGGTGTGCCTGAGGCTCGTCTGACCTCTAGTCGAGCCTCGGGCGGTTGCCATTAGCGTCTGGGTTACGGTCGACGGCTGCCAAAGTGAACGATCTATCGGTTTGGTCCCGGGGCGCCCGCGGCCGCGGGCGCCCCGACCGTCAGGAGGACCCGGCCCCGGCCTGACTGGTGGCGTGCGAGGTGACGGCCGCGACCAGCTCTTCGAACATCACCTGGTAGACCTCCGCCCGCTCGTCGACGAGCCGGTGCGGCAGGTAGTCGGTAACCCAGGTCAGCCGGGCCGACCGAGTACCGACGGCGTCGACCCGCATCTCCGCATGGTGGTACTCGGCGCCACTCAGCGCGGGCACGGTGTACGACGCCCGGCGGCGTACCGGGTCCACGGTGAGGTTGCGCTCCCACACCTCCTCCCCGCCGGGGATCGTGACAACGCGGTACTCGCCCTCCCGCCGCTCGGCCACGCAGGCTGAGAAGACATGGACCTCGGAGCGGGTGTAGCGATCCACGAAGTCCCACACCAGCTCGGCGGGGATATCGAGGACCGCCTCGAAGTAGATGCTTCCCATGTTTCGCTCCGTTGCTGTCGTCTGGACGGGAAACGCTGCCCGGCCGAGCCGGGCGTCGACGTCGGTCGCCTTCCTGGCGGCGCGGCGGCAATCGGTCGCACGCCAGATTCTCTTTTCCGAGAAACCAAATCCAGCTGTGCGGATATGCCCGGAAATGGGGCCGGAAAATGAGACCTCGATTCGATCGAAGCGCGTCCACGTCATGCGTTCAGGCCGACTCCAGGCGGTCATCAAGATCATATATGGCGGGGTCGAGGGTGCTGTCCGTGCACGGCGGGGCGTTTCGGCTCGGCCCGCCGAGCGGGGCTGGTATCGGCCGGAAACAGATGCCGCTGGTGGCGCTGACCCGATGAGATGGACCTTAGGCGCCGCCGATCGGAGTGTCAACAACTCTTAAGCGTCGAGCTTTAAGAGCACGGTGGCGCACGGATCGGCCGACGCCAGGTGCGCCCGCCGGTCGCGGCAGGCGGTACTCTAGGGGCGCCGGGCGCCGCCCCAGAACCCGCGCGGCAGTCGAGGGGGCCTGGTGCTCGTCGCCGGGCGAAGAGCGTCTGAACATCGTCGGCAAATGGCGGCCTGATACGCTGCGGCCGCGCCGAGTCGTCCGTTCAACTGTCTGGGAATGTGCGATGCCAGAACCTCGACGTCGAATCTCGAGCGGTCCGATCTCGGGGGAGAGACGGCCGGGCGGCCGAGACCGGCTCAACGCCAAGGGCTCCGCGACCCGCCAGGTGCTACTGGAGACGGCCGAGCGGTTGTTTGCCGAGCACGGAATCGCGATGGTCCCGTTGCGCGACGTGGCTGTCGCCGCAGGCCAGCGGAACAACGCCGCGGTCCAGTACTACTTTGGTGATCGCGAAAGCCTGCTACGCGAGATCACCTCGTACCGCGCCGCGGCGAGCGAGGCGAGTCGAGTCAGGGCACTCGCCGATCTGCTGGCCGGCGACGGGAAGCCGCAGGTTCACGACCTCGTCGACGCGTTCGTCCGGTCGCTGGCCGGTCACGTCGAGGAGGACAATCACTACCTCGGGTTCCTCTCACGCTACATCGTGGAGCGCGGCGGGTACGCCGGCCTCGAGGGAGTGGTCTCCCCGACCACGGTCGAGGCGTTCACGAGCCTGCTGTACGAGCTACTGCCCGGACATGAACGGCCCGTTCTGGACGAACGCTGGATGCTCGTGATGACGACGACCGTCCACACGCTGTCCCGCTACCAGATCAGCATGCGCACGGATACGGCGCAGGCGTCGGTCCGGGACCTCCTCGGCGATCTGGTCGAGTTCCTCGCGGGCGGCCTAGCAGCGCCCTGCCGGCAGCCGGCCGCTCCGGCACGGTTGCCGGACTGACTGGCCGAAGCGCACGCGCCGGCCGCGCGAACCCGGATCCCGCACCGAGTGGCCGCCGGTCGTGCTGATGCGAGGTGAGCACTGCTCGGGCTGGGCCTTCGTAGCCCCGGCCGTGATCGATGATCACCGAGTCGCGACGCCTGGCCGCGGTGGGCCCTGACCGGTTGCCGGGTCTCCGGCCTTGTCCACGGCGGGAGTCAGCTGCACATCAACAGCCTGAACGCCTCGTCGACGGTATCGACGCTGCCGCTTGCGGTGACCTGGACCTTCGGAACGCGGGCCCGGCCGGGCGACCAGTATGCGGTGTTCCTGGACCAGCGGACGATCCGGCCGGGCCAGGGCGCGCTGAAGCCGATCTCGGAGTCTTGCCGGAGACTGCCCACCTGTTCTCGGGAGCAGTTCTTCCAGCAGGCCCAACGTGTTGCTCGCGCCGGTCCCGGACCGCTACCGCGTGCGCTGTACAGCGGCAGTCGTACGGCGTGCGGAGAAGTTCAGAAGCCCGAGCCTGCGCTGCCCGCCCCGCCTGTCGGACCGGACAGGCGACGTTGGCGTCGCCGCGCGCTGGTGGGCGCTCTGCTGGTGCTGGCGATGGCGGCCTGCTGGCTGTCCGCCATCGCGCTGGGCGGCCGGCCCTCGAACGCGCCCACCAGGGAAGCGGCGAGCCCGTCGGCCAGCCCGAGGCTCACGCCGGCCGGCGCGGCGCCGAGCGCGACAGCGCCGGCCGGCGCCTTCCAGGACGGGCCGCTGGAATTCACGGTGGACAAGGTCGAGTGCGGGGTAACGCAACTCGGCGAGGGCTTCCTGGCCTGGCGTCCCAACGGCCAGTTCTGTCTCGTCGCCGTGACAGCCCGCGACGTCGACTCCGCCGCCCCGCAGCTGCGGAGCTCCGACCAGTACGGCTTCGACTCGGCGGGCGGCCGGCACACGGCCGACTTCGCGGCACGCTTGTACGAGCCCGGCGAGACGATCTGGAGACCGGTGAGCCCCGGCTCATCAACGGCACGCTCGGCTTCGACGTTCCCGAGCAGACCACGCTCCAACGGCTAGAGCTGCATACGAGCTTGTCCAGCGCTGGCGTGTCGATCCTGCCCTGAGCAGGTACATCGGAAGTCGTACGCGGCCGCAGGAAATCAGCCCTCCGGACCACGCGGGGTCTGTCGCGGCTGGGCGTTAATGGAGCAGCCGCACGAAAAAGACGGATGCGAAGACAGGCAGCGGAGGATTCGGTGATCGAAGCCAGCGGGCTAAGTAAACGGTATGGCGAGAAGATGGTCGTCGATAACCTCTCGTTCACCGCCCGGCCAGGCCGAGTCACCGGCTTCCTCGGGCCGAACGGCGCCGGGAAGTCGACGACGATGCGCCTCATCCTCGGGTTGGACCACCCCACGTCCGGCACCGTGACGGTCAACGGCCGGCCCTACGTCGAGCACCCAACGCCGCTGAAGCAGCTCGGCGCGCTGTTGGAGGCACGGGCCGTGCACACCTCACGGTCCGCCTACAACCACCTCCGGGCGCTGGCCGCGACACACGCCATCCCGGATTGGCGGGTCTCGGAGGTGATCGACCAGGTCGGCTTGAGCGAGGTCGCGCACAAGCGCGCCGGAGCGTTCTCGCTGGGCATGGGCCAACGGCTCGGCATCGCCTCCGCGCTGCTCGCCGATCCCGCCGTGATCATGCTCGACGAGCCGGTCAACGGGCTCGACCCCGAGGGCGTGCGCTGGGTTCGGAGCCTGCTGCGCGACCTCGCGAAGGAGGGCCGCACGGTGCTGCTGTCGAGCCACCTCATGAGCGAGATGGAGCTGACCGCCGACCATCTGATCATCGTGGGCCGCGGCCGGCTGCTGGCCGACATGTCCATGGAGGAGATGCACCGCGCGGCCGCGACCGACGATGTGCTGGTCCGTACCGCGGACGCCGAACGGCTGCGCCAGGCCGTCGCCGGGCCGGGCGTGACGGTGACGTCGAGCGAGCGCCAGGTGCTTGAGATCGCCGGGCTCACCTCGCACCAGATCGGCAAGACCGCGGCCAGCCTCGGCCTGGTCCTCGACGAGCTGACACCCCGGCGAGAAACTCTTGAGGAAGTCTTCCTGAGGCTCACAGCCGACGCCACGGACTTTCACGCCGGTGCGCAGAACACCAACGCTCAGCATGCCAGAGCTCGGCGCATCGGCGTTCGCCTCCCGGCTCACCGAAAGGCAAAGAAGTGACCGCTCAGACCATCACCGGAAGAGTCGGGAGGCCCGTTCCCGTCAAGCCTGTCCGGATCCAGCACGTCATTCATTCGGAATGGGTGAAAATATCGACGCTGCGTTCGACGTGGTACGTGCTCGTCGCGACCGTCATCGGGATGGTCGGGATCGGGGCGATCGCCGCCGCGGTCGGCGCCGCCCACTGGGGTTCTATGAGCGCCGCGAACCGGGCCACGTTCAGCGCCGTCGACACCAGCCTCACCGGCGTCGCGCTCGCCCAGATGATTATCTCGGTCCTCGGTGTGCTGCTGGTGACCGGTGAGTACTCCACCGGGATGATCCGGTCCTCGTTGTCGGCCGTTCCGCGCCGGCTCAAGATGCTGGCGGCCAAGCTCGTCGTGGCGGGGGCGCTCTCGGTGGCGGTCAGTGTCGCCGGTGGCATCGTGGCGCTGCTGGTCGGCAAGGCGCTGCTGGGCTCGCACGGCGCGCTGGACGGCTCGGACGCCGTGAGATCGTTGCTCGGTTCCGCGTTCTACCTCATGTCGATCACTGTGTTCGCAGGCGCGGTCGGCTTCATCGTCCGCTCGACCGCTGGGGGCATCGCCGCCGTCCTCGGGCTGCTTCTGGTGCTTCCTGTTCTGGGAGCGGTGCTCCCGCAGAGCTGGCAAAACGAGCTCCTGCCGTTCCTGCCGACCAACGCCGGCAACGCTGCCTACGCGATGCACCCGTATGACAACTCTCTGTCTGCGGGAGCTGGGTTCGTCACACTCTGTGTATGGATGGTCGTCGCGTCCGTCACGGCAGCCCTGCTGCTGCGCAAGCGCGACGCATAGGCTGCTCGGCGGCGGTCTGACGTGCCGGCGGATGGTCGCCCGCTAGGGCCGACTCAGAAGGGGTTTCGGATGGACGGCGGGGCGAGGTGGTGGGCGACCGCGCAGAGACGGTGGCCGTGGCTCACCGACGTCGCCATCCTGGGGTTCCTCGAGCTCGACACCATCGCCGACTGGGTCCAGCACCGATTTCCCTGGTGGGCCTGGCTGCTGGCACAGGCGCTGATCATGCCGCTGCTCCTGCGTCGGCGCCACCCATTGGCGGTGTTCACCGTCATCGCCGCGTTGGTCGTCGTCCAGGACCTGACCCGGGTGCATCTGACGGCGGCCTACGCGCTGCTCGTCGCGGTCTACACGATCGGCACGCACGGAAGAGATCGCTTCCGGGCGGCGAGCGCGGTGCTGGTCGAATCCGTCGTCGTCGTCGCGTCGATCCAGCTCAGGCCGCTCGGCGGAAGCCTGGTCGGCTCCCTGGTGTTCCTCAACAGCATCGTCGCCGCGGCGTTCTTTCTCGGCACGACCGTGCGCAACCGCCGTCGATACCAGATTTCGCTGGAGGACCGGGCGCGGCGGGCGGAGCTGGAGCGTGACCAGCAGGCGCAGCTCGCCGCGGTCGCCGAACGGACTCGCATTGCCCGGGAGATGCACGATGTCATCGCGCACAGTCTGTCCGTGGTGATCCGGCTGGCGGACGCCGCCGTCGCCGTCAACGGGACCGACCACGGCGAGGCGAACACCGCCATGGAACAGGTGGCGACCACCAGTCGCCAGGCGCTCACCGAGGTCCGCCGACTACTCGGCGTCCTGCGAGAGCCGACCCCGTCGGGCGCGCCCCCCGTCATCGACCTGGCGCCGCTGCCTCGGCTGGACCAGCTGGAGAAACTGCTTGACGACATTCGCGCCACCGGGCTTCCCATCCGGCTCGTCACGACAGGCACCCCGCCCCAGCTGCTGGACACGGCCGAGGCCACCATCTTCCGTCTCGTCCAGGAGAGCGTCACGAACGTCATCAAGCACGCCGTGCACGCGACCCACGTCGACGTCGAGCTGTGCTGGCAGCCCGACGAGGTGGGCATCACGGTCCGCGACGACGGGGTGCCGCGGGCGGTCGGGACGACGCCCGGCGGCCACGGGCTGCGGGGCATGGTCGAACGCGTCACCCTGTACGACGGCAGCCTGACCTGGGGGCCTGCATGGCCGCGCGGCTGGGAGCTGCGCGCCACCATGCGACTGGACCGGGCGGCGGCGTGACCATCACCGTCGTCCTCGTGGACGACCAGCCGCTGATACGGATGGGTTTCCGGATGCTGCTCAACGCCAGCCCCGACATCCAGGTGGTCGGCGAGGCCGGTGACGGGGCCACCGGGGTGACCATCACCAAGGAGCTCGCGCCGGATGTCGTGCTCATGGACATCCGGATGCCCGGCACGGACGGCGTGGCGGCCACCCGCCGGATCTGCGCGGACGCGACCGCCAGCCGGGTCCTGGTCCTAACCACGTTCGACCTCGACGAATACGCGTTCGCCGCGCTCAGGGCCGGCGCAAGCGGATTCCTCCTCAAGGACGTGCGCCCGGAGGAACTCCTCGACGCCGTGCGGGCCATCGCCGCCGGCGACGCGGTTGTCTCTCCCCGGGTCACCAGAGAACTTCTCAACCAGCACGCGGCCAGCCTGCGCCTCGGCGACGAAGCCACAACGGAAGCCGACCCGACGGACGCGCTCACCCGGCGGGAGCGGGAAGTGCTCCTCGAGATCGCGGCCGGGCTGAACAATGCGGAGATCGCGCAGCGCCTGGTGCTATCCGAGGCGACCGTCAAGACTCATATCACCCGCATTCTCGCCAAACTCGACCTACGCGACCGGGTTCAGGCCGTCATCTTCGCCTATCAACACGGCCTACTGCGCCACGACACCCGGTAGCTAGTCGGAGCCGGGGCGATCGGCGGCCTCGGGCAGGGCGTCGCCCTGAACCAGCCGTACATCGAACGACTCATCGACAACCACCGGCTGGTAGTGGTCGGTCGAGGCCGGCCAGCGGGACAGCGACACGCCATGGTCCTCCGCAGCGGTCGTGACCGTGATGTCACCCCGATCCTGCGCGTCGGCCGTGCCGGGCCGACGCTCAGGGACCTCGCCGGGCTCTGTTGCATTGAGCTGGTCCGGGGTAAGGCTCGGGCGGGCTGGTTGCGTGGTCACAGAGCCAGGGCGAGTTCGGTGAACGCTGTTGCGAGTCGGTGATGGGTTTCGGCGTCGGTACCGAGTTCGTCGTGGCGGCGGCGGAGATTCTGGGCGAAGGCGTGCCCGGCGCCGATCGCTAGGGCGGAGCGTAGCCGTTTGAGCCCTCGCATCGGCCGCAGCCGGGCCTTGAGCCGGCCGTGATCGGCTTCGACCTTGTTGTTCGCGTACCGGGCATCCACGTGGTGGGCGGCGGGGAGCTGCTCGTCGAGGACTCGCGGGTAGGCGGCGGCTCGGTCGGTGGTCACCTCGACCGGCCGCCACCCGTGTGCCAGTGCCCGGGTGAAGAACCGGCGCGCCGCCGCCAGATCGCGTCTTTCGGAGGCGAGGACGTCGATGACCTGGCCGAACTGGTCGATCGCCCGGTACACGTACGTCCAGCGCCCGGCGACCTTCACATACGTCTCATCGGTGAACCACCTGTCGCTCGGGCTGTGGCGGCACGGCCGGGCCGCGTCGATCAACAGCGGCGTGAACCGCTGCACCCACCGGAAGATCGTGACGTGATCGACGTCGAGGCCGCGTTCGGCCAACAGTTCCTCGACGTCGCGGCACGACAGGGCGAACCGCAGGTACCAGCGGACGCCCAGAACGATCACCTCTGGCGGAAGCGGAACCCGGCAAACTCCGAGGCCGGGACGACAGCTTGTACACGCCGACGATGCACTACTCGATCATGCCTGAGCGGATGGCTCGACCGCTGTGTCCCGCCAACGCAACAAAGCCCGCCTTGGATCCGCCTGTACCCCCAGGTTCGGTTCTCGGTCGCGAGCCGTTCGATCAGCGCGGCGATCTCCGGGGCGAGCGGCGGTCGTCCGGTCCGGTGCGCGTAGGTCCACTTCCTGGTGACCAGGCGTCGATGCCATCGTGGAACCGTGCCAGGGGTGATCAGCCGGTGCAGTCGAAGCCTTCGCGGCAGGAGCCGGATCAGGGCGGCGAGCAGGGTCCGGTCGGCCCAGTCCCATCTCGGCGATGGCTGGGTACGGCGCAGTACCGCGGCCTCGTGGCGAAGCACGAGCAGTTCGATGTCCTTCGAGGCGGACGACCGGCTGAGCAGGACGAGCCAGCCACACACCCGAGCGAAGATCAGGTAGAGCAGGTGTACGGACATAGGTGACCATCATGCCGACGGCCGGCCCGGCGCATCGGCCCAGCTCACGGGTCCAGGCTGACTTTCCGCACCCCACAGGTCCCAACTCACCACCCGCTGGCCCGCAGACCGCATTCCCGAGATCGAACGACGCTCCACCCCGTTCTACCCCACCCGCCCAGACCTGCTCGTCATCCGCAGCGGCAACATCGACGCCCACCCCCCGCTCTGAGATAGCCGCCTGGTCCGTGACCGCCGCACCGGGCAGCCCGATCCGCCTGGCCTGCCAGGGGCGAGACCGTCTGTGGTCACTCGTCGAACTGGCGGGTCATTAGAGGGTTAGTGAGGGCACGACGAACCGCGACCGTGGCCGGGTGGTCCTCGCCGAGGATCTCCCGGCGCCGGGCCAGCACGCTCTCGAACAGTTCCCGGGCGGCGGCGTATTCACCCATGGCCCGTACTGTGGCGGCGAGGCTGGCGGCCGCTGTTAGCGTGTCCGGGTGGTCCTCGCCGAGGATCTCTCGGCTTCGGGTCAAGACCGTTTCCTCGAGGCTGCGGGCGGCTGGGTAGTCACCCATAGCCCAAAGCGTGGCAGCGAGGTTAGCGGCCGCCGTTAGCGTGTCCGGGTGGTCCTCCCCGAGGATCTCTCGGCTTCGGGCCAAGACCATTTCTTCCAGGCTCCGGGCGGCGGCGTATTCACCCATGGCCCGTACTGTGGCAGCGAGGTTGGCGGCCACGGTTAGCGTGGCCGGGTGGTCCTCGCCGAGGATCTCCCGGCGCCGGGCCAGCACGCTCTCGAACAGCTTCCGGGCGGCGGCGTATTCACCCATGGCCCGTACTGTGGCGGCGAGGCTGGCGGCCGCTGTTAGCGTGTCCGGATGATTCTCACCAAGAATCTCCCGACGCCGGGATAAAACGATCTCCTCGAGGCTGCGGGCGGCTGGGTAGTCACCCATAGCCCAAAGCGTGGCGGCGAGGCTGGCGGCCGCCGTCAGCGTATCCGGATGATTCTCACCAAGAATCTCCCGACGCCGGGACAAGACCATTTCCTCGAGGCTGCGGGCGGCCGGGTAATCACCCATAGCCCGCGCCGTGGCAGCGAGGTGGGCGGCCACGGTCAGCGTGTCTGGGTGGTCCTCTCCAAGGCGGACACGCCAGCGGGAGTGAGTTTCGCCGGCGAGGGCGAGGCTGGTCGGGTAGTCGCCGGCGGCGTTCAGGTACCAGGCCAGCCGCCACACCAGACGCCGGCACACCTCGTCGCCGCTGTCCGCCATACCTGTGGCGGAAACGTGGGGACGCAGCGCCGCGTATCGCGCCCAGCAGTCCGGATGGTCCGGGGAGCCGGGGTCGGCCGCGGCCAGCAGCCGATGCACGGTCCGCCGTACCGCCTCCCGGTCGTGTTGCGGGGTGTGATTGCGCAGCACCGCCTGCACCAGACGGTGTACCACCACCCCGTCGGTGGTGAGACGAACCAGCCCGAGCGCGGTCACTTTCCGCACCAGCCGTCCGAACCGGACTGGGTCCGTCACCACCGCCTCCAACGGCGCTGGTAGCAGCGCGGCTACCTCTCGGACGACCAGGCTTGGCGGGATCGGTTCCGGCCCGCAGTACGCCCAGAGCCGCAGCAGCCACACCGCCGCCGGATCGTCCAATCGGTCCACCGCCACTGTCCACGTCGCCGCGACTGGCAACGGGTAGCCCACGGGCGTACCCTCCGCGAGGATCTCCCGAGCCCGCTCGGTCACCAGCCCGCAGTAGTCGGCCACCGTCATCGACGTCTGGCCCAGCCATGCCCCCGCCTGCTCCACCGCCAGCGGAAGATCCCCGAGAAGCTCCGCCACGGTGTCCGCCTCCGGTTCGGTCAGCCGCGACGCCCGGCGACGCAGAAGACCCACCGCGTCGGCACGCGGCAGCACGTCGACCGCGACCGCCGCCGCCAGCCCCGCCCAGTCGGGATCCCGCGAGGTCACCAGAACGTGCCCGCCAGCCCCGGCCGCGCCCAGCAAACCATGCAGACCCGACGGCGCCCCCGCGTTGTCGACCACTACCAACCACTGGCGAGCCACCTGCCGCGCTTTCAGTAGCCCCACTGCCCTCGAGGCCGACTCGGCCGCCGCGCCCACCACCGCCACACCCAGAGCACCCGCGAGCTCCGCGAGCCCCGCTATTAGTTCACCCGGCTGCTCGGCGGCCACCCACCACACCACGTCGTACTCGTCCCGCCACCGGTAGGCGTACTCCACCGCGAGCTGCGTTTTGCCGACCCCGCCCAGACCGTGTAGCGCCTGCGGCAGCACCGAAGCGGACCCGACCCCAGTCAGGCGGCGCCGCAACCCCTCCAGTTCCTCCCCTCTGCCGACGAAGTTCGGGTTACGCGGCCATGGCACTTCCCACACCGGCAGAACCACTTCGCCGCCACCGGCCAGACCATCTCCCGAACCCGACGCGAACACTAGATTTGCCGGGAACAATGCATGTGCCACAGCCAGCAAGGCGCCCCGCCCATCGACTAGCGCGCCGAACGTCAGGAGACGCGATACCCCAGACCAGTACCCACGCGCGTCCGAATCCCACGACGGATGGCGACTCCGGGACAACCCGGCTGCCTCCAGCACCTCTCGCGCCGAGACCGGATCAGCGAAGACTTCAGCAAACGCGGTGATCTCTCCAGCCGACAAACTCTCGCTCACGCGGCACCCCCCGGTAGCCCGAGCCCACCCGAACGGTACGACCCGTCGCGCAGGCGAACATCATCCCACCCCGCCCCACCCC
Organism: Pseudofrankia saprophytica; assembly: GCF_000235425.2. Taxonomy (NCBI): domain Bacteria; kingdom Bacillati; phylum Actinomycetota; class Actinomycetes; order Frankiales; family Frankiaceae; genus Pseudofrankia; species Pseudofrankia saprophytica. The sequence continues at coordinate 7,867,149 of NZ_KI912266.1, read as the reverse complement.
AGAACGGCACTACTTGGGCGCCGGTGACGACCACGCGAGATCTTGCGGCCTGCTGGCCTCCGGCAGCGACGACGGCACCGCGTGGCTGTGGGACGTTGGCGTGCTCCAAGACCTGTGGAACGCCGCTGTCCAGGTGGGCTGCCAACGCGCCGGCCGGGGCCTGGACGAGCAGGAATGAACCCGCTACCTGGCCGACGAGCCGTACCGGAACGCCTGCCCGACCAGCACCCAGTAGCCAGATGCATCTTTCGATCTTGTCGGCAAACGGTCGTCTGTCGACACCACCCGACGGTTACCCATAGACCCCTTGCGAGGCGTCGACAAGCCGTGTCGAAATTCAATGTCGACCGTCCCGACCGGCCACCGGCCGGCAGGGGACGGTGGACGCGCGTTTAGCTTGCGGGTGAGGACCGCTCGCTGGCGGCGCGTTCGTAGGCGCGCAGGGTGTCGACGACCAGCTGGCGCTCGGCCGAGGTCAGGGGCCCGAGGGCCTCCCGCCAGGCGGCGGCGCCTGGGCCGAGCCATCCCTCGATCGCCGGTCGGCCGGCGTCGGTGATGCTCACGATCCGTCGCCGGCGGTCGTCGGGGTCCTCGCGACGTTCCACGACCCCGCCCCGGCCGAGGTCGGCAGTCATGAGGCTGACCGTCGTCGGCGCCACCTCCAGCCGCGCAGCCAGCTCATTGACGGTCATGGGCCCGTCGAACAGCAGGTAAGACAGCAGCGACAGGTGCCGCGGGCCGAGGGCCAACCCGGCCAGCTCGGCTGGCGGCGGCGTCCGCTTCGCCCGCCCGATCAGCTGCGGCATCAGCAGCAACAGCGCACGGACGGCCTCGTCCACATCAAGTTCGCCCCCGCGCCCGGGCTGGGTTGACATCACCCTCCTCGCCATATTTTGCTTTGCATGCAAAGATGCTTTGCTAGCAAAGGCAATATCCCTGTCTCGTCGACTCACTCTGGAGTGTCGTGACCATCCTTGTCACCGGCGCGCGCGGGAACGTCGGATCGCGCCTGCTCACCGCCCTGGCTACGGCCGGACGGCCGGTTCGGGGCTCTGCCCGCGACGCCACGACCCTACGGCTACCCGCCGGCGCCGAGGCGGCCGAACTCGACCTCACCGACCCAGGGCCGGCCGCGGCGGACGCGCTGCGCGGCGTCGAGGCCGTCTTCCTCTATCCGGTCCGCGGCCCTATCGACGGCTTCCTGGAAGCGGCCGCGAAGGCCGGCGTGCGCTACCTGGTGCTGCTGTCCTCGCCGTCGGCCTACGAGGCCGGCGAGTTCGCCCGGCCCATCGGGCTGGTCCACCGCGCGGTCGAGCGGGCCGTCGCCAGCTCCGGCCTGCAACACACCGTGCTCTACCCGAGCTGGCTCGCGACCAACGCCCAGCGCGACTGGGCCGACCAGATCCGTACCACCGGCCGAGTCGCGATGGCTTTCGGGGACGCCTCCGTCACGCCGATTCATCCCGACGACATCGCACAGGTCGCGGCGGACCTGCTCACCCGCGACACTTTCCGCGCCCGGATGCAGATCCTCACCGGACCGCAGCCGTTGCGCCTGCGGGAGGCGGTCGCGACCATCGGCGACGTGCTCGGCGTCGAGCTCCCCGTCGACGATCTGACCCGCGACCAGGCACTCGAACGCGAGCAGGGTCGAATGCCCCGCCCGATTGTGGAAACCCTGCTCGACGTCGCCGCGGCCAGCATCGGCCAGACCGCCCCGGTCACCAACACAGTTGAACGAATCACCGGTCACCCCGCCCGATCTTTCCGCTCCTGGATCGAAACCCACCGCACAGACTTCCTGCCCAGCTGACGACCGCGACCGCGCAGCGCCAGGGGAAGACGGCTGCCCAACGCCCGACGCCGTGAGGACGGCACCGCCCCACCGTCCACAAGGCCAGCGTGCTCGAGTGGTCCGATCTCACGCCGCTGAGCGCCAGCCTGCGGGTCGCCGAGGCTCACCAGGTCCTCGCCCGCCTCCAGCAGCACCTGCTCGCGGGCCAGGTCGAGACCGCGCTCGCTGACCAGGCCCACTGTCTTGGGTTGTGCACCCTGATCGGCACCCTGTGGGTGCCCGATATTCGATCGTGGGCGCTGACCTGGGGTTTTGGCTGCTGCGCCAGTGCGATCGACCACCGGGCCGCGTTGCGCTGTTCGTTCGCCGCGTCGAGGACCGCCCGTACGTCGGACGCGGTCGGTGGTCGGACTGGCAGACGAACACGACGACGGCGCCTCAGTCGATCATGCCCGACCGGTCACCCCAGCCGCTCCGCCCGGCGAACGCAACCGTGCCGGAAGAAGCCGGTGCGCCTCCGTGGGAGGGGGAGTATACGGCCGCGCGATCCGGCGCTGGGATTCCGGCGGTGTCGCCCGGCGGACAGGTCGGCGGTACCGTCGCGCGTCGGCCGCTGAAAAGCGCCCGCACCCGTGCGTTCAGATTCCGCACGGTGCCGGTGCGCTGTCAGCTACGCGACTTTCTCCTCGCGTCTTTACCGCTTCTTTGAAACTGACAACAATTCCGGGTCTGGACCGGCTTCACCGCACCAGGTCATCGGCGGTTTATTGTGCGCCCACACAGTAGGATCTGCATGCAGCGCGGTCGGCTCCAGGTTTGTGGCGTTGATGTTCGCCGCGATATAACAGGGATGCACAGGTCCGAGGGTGGGAATGTCAGATCAACTCGCGTCGGCAGGCTTGCCGGCAGATTCCTTCGGCTTGATCATCTGCCCGGATGGTGGGGTCGGCAACGGGGGCGCGGCGGTCGCGCGGCGCGGCGCGGATGCTTTGCGTCGGTATCTGACCGGCCCCGGCGGCCTGGTCGATAGCCGGGTGGAGATCCTCGACGGGCCGCGTGCCGCAGTCGACGTCGCGCTGGCGCTGACCCGCGCCGGTACTGTCCCCACGGAGCTGCTGCTGGTCTGCTGGCTGGGTCTGCTCGGCGCCTCGGGTGGGGAGCCGCTGCTGGTCGGTGACCCGACTGCGGGCGGCCAGGCGGGCGCGCTGCGTTTCAGCCAGTTGCTCGCGCTCGTCGCGGCGTCCCCGGCCCGGCATCGGGTCGTGTTCGTCGACGGCTGGCGCGCGAACGGCGCCGGCCACGATGTCGCGGACGCGCTCCTCACAGCGGCTGCCCGTCAGGACGGCGGGCTGGAGCTCCTGGTCGCGGTGAGTGAGGCGGAGCCGGTGTTCGCCGCGGGCCCCCTCCCACCCGCGGTCGCCGGCCTGGGCCGACTGCTGGCGAGCGGCGACCCGAACGGCCCCGAATCGCTTACGGTCGGCGGCGTTCTGGCGGCGACCCAGACCTTGCTCGACCCGACCGACGGGGTGCGCGCGGCATACCTGGCAGGCAGTGCGGCGGACACGCCGATCGCGCGCAACATCGCGAGGCTGACCCCGACCGACCCGGCCAGGGCCGAGCCGACGGTGGTGCTGCCCGACCGCGGGGCCAGCGGTCCGGTCCCGGCAGCCTCGGGTCTGGCCACGACCGGCGCCGGGGCGCGCTCCCCCTACCCGGGCCTGGCGTCGTTCGACGCCGACTCCCGGCAGTTCTTCTTCGGCCGGTCGGAGACCGTCGACGATGTGCTCGGCGCGCTTCGGTTCCGGCCGGTGGACGCCGGGCCGCTGGTGCTGGTCGGCGCCTCGGGGGCTGGGAAGTCTTCGGTGCTGCGGGCCGGCGTACTGCCGGCGCTGCGTCGGGGCGAGCTGCCCGGCCTGTCCGCGGATCATGTCCAGGTGGTACTCACTCCCGGATACCACCCGCTGGCAGTGCTGACTACCCGGGTGCTCGAGGAGATCTCGGCCCCTGGACTGAGCGGCGCGATCCTGCAGACCGTCCGCGACGAGCCGGCGCGCTTCGCCAGTCTCGTCGGCGAGTTGCTGGCCCACCGCGCGCTGCGCGGCCCGGCCATGACCTCGCTGGACCTCACGTCCACGCCGGTGGAGCCGACCATCGGCGGCGCGGCCGTGGTCCGGCGCCTTGTCGTGGCGGTCGACCAGTTCGAGGAGACGTTCACCCTCTGTGCCGATGAGGGGGAGCGGGCGGCGTTCATCGAGGCGCTGGTGTCGCTGGCGACGCCGGGGCCGGACGGCAGACCCGGGCCGGCCGTCGTGTTGATCACCGTGCGGGGTGATTTCTACCTGCCGTGTGTGGACCATCCGCTGCTCGCGCAGGCGCTGGCCCGGGGGCAGGTGGTCATCGGTCCGATGCGGCCCGAGGACATCCGGGAAGTGGTCGTCCGCCCGGCGGGCGCGGTTGGCCTGGCCGTCGAGCCGGCCCTGGTCGAGCTGGTCCTCGACGACCTCTTCGACGAGAGCATGGCCGGGTCCGGCTCCGGGTCGTTGCCGCTGCTCGCGCACGCGCTGCGGGCAACCTGGGAGCTCCGTGCCTCCGGGACGCTCACCGTCGACGCCTACCGGCGGGTGGGTCGGCTGGCCGGGGCGTTGACGAAGACCGCCGACGACTGGTTCACCGGATTGGACGCGGCGGCGCAGGAGAGCGCACGGGCGTTGCTGCTCGGGCTGGTGCGGGTGGGTGAGCTGGGGGAGACGACCCGGCGGCCACGGCAGCGGGCGGCGTTGCTGGCCGAGGTGCAGGCGCCGGGGGCGGCCGGGGTTCTCGACCAGTTGATCGGTGAGCTGCGGTTGGTGGAGGCCGACGAGGACCGGGTGCAGATCACCCATGAGGCGTTGCTGCGGGCGTGGCCGCGGTTGCGGGAGTGGCTGGAACTGGACCGGGCGGGGGCGTTGGTCCGGCAGCGGCTCGATGACGGCGGCCAGGACTGGGAGGACAACGGTCGTGACCCGGCGCTGCTGCTGCGCGGCCAGCGGCTCGCCGCGGCCCGGGAGTGGGCCGAGCCTGGCGGGCGCCGCCGGCCGCTGCCGAGCCCGGCGGCCGACTACTACGACGCCTCCGTCGCCCGCGAGCGGGCCGAAGCCGACCAGATGCGCCGGCGGACACGTCGGCTGCTGGCGCTGGTCGCCGCGCTCACCGCCGTCGCCCTCGTCGCCGCCGGCATGACCACCGTCGCGTTCGTCAGCCGCGCGGGGGCGACAGCCGCGAAGAACAGCGCGACAGCTGCGGAGAACAGGGCCTCGTCGGCCCACGTCGCCGACATCGCCGACAGCATCTCCGGCGACAACTCGGAGGTCGGCGCGCAGATGGCGCTCGTCGCGGAGCGCATCGCCGACACGCCGGAGGCGCGGACCGCGGTCCTCGGTGCCCAGACTCCGTCCCGGCTGTTGCACGCGCACCAGGGCTCGATCGGGACGGTCGCGTGGAACCCGGACGGCCGGACGGTAGCCAGCGGCTCCGACGACGGCGTCGTCAAGCTGTGGGACGTCACCGTCGGCACCTCGGCCGCGGCACGGCCGGTGGGCGCGCCGCTGCGCCAGGGCACCGCGACGCAGGCACATGCCGTCAAGGCGGTGACGTTCGACCGCAGCGGGCGCCTGATGGCCGTCGGTACCTCGAACGGCGAGGTGCGGATCTATGACGTGACGAACCGAGCGGCGCCCCGGGTTCGGGACACGCTGCTGCCGGCGCCGCTCGCCGCCGGCGGCGTGTTCGGACTGGCCTTCAGCCCGAAGGCCGACCTGCTCGCCGCCGGTGGCTACGGGAACGCGGTCGCGCTCTTCGACGTGTCGGTTCCCGGCGCGCCACGGATCGCCGGCGCGCTGGACGCCGGCGCCTCGGTACGCGCCGTTGCCTTCAGCCCGGACGGCACCCTGCTGGCGACCGGCGGTGAGGACGGCCGTGCGCTGCTCTGGCACGTCACCAACCCGGCGGCACCGGGCCTGCCCCAGGTGCTCTACACCCCGCGGGAAGACCTCGCGCAGACCACGCAGATCCGGGCGCTCGCGTTCAGCCCGGCCGGCGACGAACTCGTGGTCGAGACCATCTACGACGCGCTCATCCGGTACGCCGTCAAGAACGGCACGGCGACCCGCATCGGACGGCAGACGACGCTGGACTCCCAGCTGACCGCGGTCACCTACCTCTCGCCGCACGTGCTCGCCGTCGCGTCCGCCGCCAACGAGGTCGCCACCCTCCCGATCGGCGTCCAGACGGCCGGCGACAACACGGACGACGCGTCCAGCACGCTCGAGGAGATAGGCCTGCGGGCCACGCCCTGGTCGCTCGCGGTCGATCCAACCGACCGGTCCTGGATCGTCGTCAGCGGCTCCGACGGGGCGCTGCGCTGGCTCCACTCGACGCCGTCGCCCACGTTCCGACGGACCACGCCCGTGGCGATTCTTCCCCGCTCCGCCAGCTCCACGATCACCATCACCGAACTGCGCGATCTGTTCGTCCACGACGACGTGATCAAGGCTGGCCTCCCGCCGGACCAGCGGTTGCGGGCAGCCGTGACGCTCGATCTTCCTGACGAGCCGTACGCCGTCGCGGGCGCCAGCCTCTCGCTCTCTGGGGGGATCCTCGCCGTCAACACCAGCGACAAGATCAGTATCTGGGACGTGTCCGACCGGGCGATCGCCGGCTGGCCGCGCTATGACCCGACCAAGCCGCCACCGACGATCGCCCCCCTGGCTGTCCTGCCGCGGGAGGTGGACCAGACGGTCAGCGTCGCCGTCAACGCCGACGGGCGCCGCCTGGCGATCGGCGACTTCGGCGGGGTGGAACTGTGGGACATCACGAATCCCCGGGCTCCGACGATGCTGGGCACGCAGCCCAATGCCTTCAAACCAACCGGGGCGGCGCAGGTGGCCTTCAGCCCGGACGGGACGCGGCTCGCGGCGACCAGCAACGACCAGACCCTCAAGGTGTGGCCGGTGGCCGGGAATCTCACCGGCGGCCCCGAGGGCACGCTCAACCTCGGCGACGAGCTCGTCTCGCCGCCGGTGTTCCGCCCCGATGGCCACATCGTCGCGCTGGGCGGTGAGGACGGCCAGATCCGGCTGGTCGACGTGTCCGACCCGGCCAGGCCGCGGGTCGTCGGCACCACCACCAGGCAGGCTTCGGGGGCCAACGTGCTCGCCTTCAGCGCGGACGGGCGGCGCCTCGTCGCCGGCGGTTCGCTGCAGACCCGGATCTGGGACGTGTCCCAGCCACGCAGCCCCCAATGGTTCCTGTCGTTCCCCACGCTGGCCGGGGTCATCCTCACGGGCGCGTTCCAGGGCGCGGGCGACTACCTCATGGCCGCCTTCGCCTTCCCCGGAGTTGATCCCTACACGGTGCTCGTCGATCTCAACATCGAACGCAACGTTGAGCGCCTGTGCGCCAACATCGGCGACCCCGTCACCGAGCAGGAATGGGAAACCTACCTGGACGACGTTCCCTACCGCGCGCCGTGCGGCCGGGCGCCGGCGTCCACCAGCTAGCCGACAGCCGAGGTCGCGGTGGCGTTCGAACGCGAGGAAGCGCTCCTCCACGGGGTCTACGAGATCACCGAGGTGCTCGGGAGCGGCGGCTTCGGCATCGTCCTCGGCGGTCGTCACCGCGACATCGACCAGCGCGTCGCCATCAAGCGGATCGACACCGCCCGCCCCGGCCTGACCCCGGCAGCCCGGGCCGACCTGGCCGCCCGGCTGCGCGCGGAAGCCCGGATGCTGACCAGCCTGCGCCACCCGCACCTGGTCGAGGTCTACAACTACGAGACCGACGGCGAGCTGCACCTGCTCGTCATGGAGCGGCTCGACGGCACCCTGGGCCGCTACTTCGGCCAGGCCAGCAGCCGGTCGATCCTCGACGCCTGCGCCGCAGGGGTGGCGATCGGCGCCGCACTCGGGGCCGCGCACGCCCGGCGCATCGTGCACCGCGACATCAAACCGCAGAACGTGCTGGTCGCCGCCGACGGCACGGTCAAGGTCGCCGACTTCGGCGTCGCCAAGATCCTCGGCGACGAGCTCAGCCCTGCCACCAACATCGCAACCCCGGTCTACGCCCCGCCGGAACAGCTCGACGGCTCGCCGATCACCCCCGCGGCCGACGTCTACGCCCTGGGGATCACCCTCTACGAGATTCTCACCGGGGCGCCGCCGTTCCGCGGCGCCCTCGAACAGCTGCATCACGCCCACCGCGAGCTCGCGCCCCCGCCGCTCACCGGCCGGGTGCCGGACCCGATCGCCGAGGTCGTCCTGCGCGCGCTGCACAAGGATCCGGCCGGGCGTTACCAGACTGGCCGCGAGTTCGCGGTCGCGCTCTTCGCCGCGGCCGCCCACCTTTACGGCCCCGACTGGGTGGCTCGCTGCGCCGTGCCGGTCTACATCGACGAACAGCTGCGCGGCCGCCAGCTGGGGCCGCCCGCCGGCGACCGGCCCCCGGCCGACTCCTCGACAGCCGTTCCTGCTCCAGCACCGCCGCCGACAGCCGTCGCCCTTCCGGCGCTCGCGCCGGACGGGACCGCGACCGCGCCATGGACCGTCGTGGCCGACGCCGGCACCGTGATCAGCTCGCCGCCCGACCGGCCGCCACCCGCCGCGCCGGCCGGCCGCCGTTTCCGCGGCCGGGCCGCCAAGGCGCCTGCCCCTGCCCCGTCGACCCCGCTCCTTCCCTCGGCGCAGTCCGCTCCGGCAGTCCCCACGGCCCCCACGGCCCGGGCACCCGCCGCCGTCCCGGTGCCGCCGCCCCACGCTCCGGTCGCGACGCGGCCGCCCGCCGCCCGGTTCGTGGCGCTGCTGCCCGACGGCCGGCACCTCGGGCTGGATGGGACGACGACTGGTCCTACCAGCGTGTCGCGGATTCCCGGCCGGCGACGCGCCGAGCCGACCCCGGTCGCCGTGCCCGGCGCGCACGGAATCGCCGTCGGGCCGGACGGCACGGTCTACGTCAGCGTGCCCACCCGTCACCTCGTCCTGCGCGTCGATCCCGACGGCCCCGCGGTGCCCGTCCTCGGCACCGGCGAGGCCGGGTACTCCGGCGAGGTGGGGTCCGGGCGGCACTCCCGGGTCGACACCCCGTACGGCCTCGGGTGCGGTCCCGACGGTGCGCTCTATGTCGCGGACAGCGGCAATGGCTTGATCCGCCGAGTGGATGCGGCAGCCGATCTTGTCGAGACGGTCGCCGGAGCCAGCAGTGGGCAGCTCACCGCCGGTCGCCACCACTCCGGGCCGGTCCGCGCCGAGCCTGCCGGCTGGACCGAGCTCAGTCCCGCCGAGCTCGTGCTGCGCGGACCCCGCGCCGTCGCGCTCGATCCCGAGGGCCGTCTGCTGGTCGCCGACACCGGCAACCACCGCGTCCTGCGGCTCACCCTCGCCCAGCCGACCGACCCCGGCCGCCCGGGCGCGAGCGAGGCCCGGCGCCTGGCCGGCACCGGGCAGCCGGGGGACGCCGGTGACGGCGGCGCGGCCGTCCGCGCCCGGCTACTGCGACCGGCCGGCGTGGCCGCGCTGCGCGACGGGCGAGTCCTCGTCGCCGACACAGGCAACGGCCGCGTGCGAGCCGTCGCGCCATCTGGGCAGATCACCCCGCTGGCGGGCGGCCGATACCAGCCCGCGGCCAGCCCGAGCTCCGCCGCGTCGCGGCTGCGGGCGCCCACGTCACTCGTCGTCCTGCCCGACGGCCTGGTGCTCGTCGCGGACCCCATGACCGGCCGGGTCGTGACCCTGCCACTCCACGCCGGGCCGGGCGGCGGCGTCACGACCCCGCCGGCCGCGGTCGACCGCGGCCGGGCGGCGTTGGCCGCCCCGGCCGCGCTGGCCGTCTGGCCGACCGGCGGCACGGTTCTCGCCACCGGGATCGCCGCCGGTCATATCACCACCCTGCTCCCCGACGGCCGGACCGGCCTTCTCGCCGTCCTCCCGCGCTGACCCTATGGGGTTCCAGAACTCGGCCACCTGCCTTGAGCTGGGAGTCTGCCCTCGTGGTCGACGCGGCACGGCATCATGCCGAAGAGATCGTGGCAATCGCCCGGCACACTGCCGAACTCGAAGTTCGCAACGCCGAGTTCCAAGCTGCGGAGATCCTCAGCGCCGCCCGGGAAACCCGGCAGGAAGCCGAACAACTGCGCGTCGACGCCGAGACGTTCGCCGACGCCGCGCTCGCCCGTGCAGCACAGATCGTGTCCGAAGCGCGCGAAGATGAAGCCCGTATTGTTGCCGACCAGCGCGCCGAGTCCAAGGCGCTGGCGGGCACTGTTGCATTGAGCCAAGTCGAGTGATCTCGGCCGTAAATCTTTCGGTCTTGAGGCCTTGAGGAGAGTCGGCGGGGCCCCGGAGAGCAGCCGGTCGAGCCACTGGGCGACTTGATCGCAAGAAGATCTACGGTCAAGACCGGCTGCCTTGGCTCAATGCAACAGTGCCCCTGCCCGCTCGGTCTGCTGGCTATCAGGTTGGTGAGCGAGGTGTCGGGTACGAGTGATGGGCGAACGGCGGCGACGTGGCCGACGGTGCCCGGCCGCGTCCCCGCGCTGATGGTCATGGGGGTGTAGCGAGCGGTGTCGGAGAGCGAACCTCGCGGCGGGCTGGGTTTCTCCGACTTGTTCGACCTTCTCCGGATGGGTCTGACCCTGACTAGTATCGACGATGGCAGGGTGCGACGGGTCAACGAGTTCGCCTGCCAGTTGTTGGGCCGAGATGCCCGCGAAGTCGTTGGCAGGAATTGGCACGAACTCGTCGACCCGATGCAAGTCGAAGAACTGCGTGCTATCGACCCAGGGGATGTTCTGGCCGGACGCCTCGACTGGCGGCAGCGCACGGTCCGTTTCGTCCGGCCCGACGGCCAGATCACCCATGTCCTAGCCTTCGGGAGCAAGGTAACCATCGACGGCGACCGCTGCTTTCTCAGCCAGATTCAGGACATAACGGAGCTTGTCTCGACGCATCGTCAGCTTCAGCTTGTTTTGGACAACACGCCGGTCTCGGTCTTCCTTCTCGACCACGACGGGCGGGTGCTCACCAGCGGCGGCGCTGCCCACCAGTTGCCTGCAGCAAGGCTTAGACAGGTGACCGGCTCCAGCGTCTTCACCGCGTTCCGTGACCATCCGGCTGTGCTGGCAATGGTGCGTCGGTCGCTGCGGGGCGAGCGTGTCCATGAGGTCCTGGCGGCGGGTGGACACTGGTATGACGTCCATCTTGTTCCGCTGCCCGGTGCCGCGGCGCAGCGTCCGTCGGTCGCGGGCGTCGCCAGCGACGTCACCGAGCACGAACGCGCGAGCGCGGAACTACGAGTCCGTACCAGTCGCCAGACGGCACTCGCGGATCTTGCGCAGCAGGCTTTGGAAGTCGCCGATGAGGACGTGCTGTGGGATCGGGGAACCCGGACCCTCACCGAGCAGATCAGTGCCGAGGTGATGATCGTGCGCGGTCGGCCCGCGCCGGATCGGCACCCCGGCGCATGGGCTGCTTCGGACGATTCCGCAGGCGTGGGCGTCGGCACCGACCCATCGGCCCCATACAGCCCGACGATCCCAGCCCACCTGAACTACGACGTCGGACTGCAGGGTCAGGTCCTCTCAGATAGCGGCGCCACGATGCCGGCGACAGAGCGTTCCTGCACCGTCATGCGGGTGCCGGTAGGACCCGCAGACGAGCCGGTTGCGACGATCTGCCTCCGTGGAGCCGGGCGTCGACGGACCTCTGATGACGCCGCCTTCATCCGCTCCGTGTCCGCGATCCTCGGATCGGCGGTACTGCGGATCCGCATGGAGCAGGACGCACAGTTCCGCTCCCTGCACGACCCCCTGACCGGACTGCCCAACCGGGCGGCGCTGCTCGACGCACTACGACGCAGCCTGAGCCGGACCGGGCGAAACCAGACCCGGACCGGCGTCCTGTTCGTCGATCTCGACGGCTTCAAAGCGGTCAACGACACACTCGGGCATCAGGCCGGCGACAAGCTACTCACGACCGTCGCCACCCGGCTCCGCCGCGCGGTGCGGCCCGGGGATGTCGCCGGCCGGCTCGCGGGCGACGAATTCGCCGTCTTGTGCGAGGGCGTCGGCAGCCTGGATGACCTGCAATCCATCGGGGAGCGGGTCATCCAGGCTCTCGAGCCCACCGTCGAACTGCGCCGGCCGGTCAACGTGAGCGCGAGCGTCGGCGCCGCGCTGTCCGGCCCCGGCCTCACCGACGCCGAAAGGCTGATCACTGCCGCCGACGTGGCGATGTACGAAGCCAAGCGGCAAGGCGGCGGATGCCTCGTCCGTTACGACGAACCAGTCCGCGCTGTACACGCCGCCCGACTGCGCAACGTCACCGCCTTACAACATGCGCTGTGCGAGCGGCGACTTGTCCTGCGGTTCCTGCCGATCGCCCGCCAGGTCGGCCCGATCGTCGCGGTGGAGGCGATCCCCTGCTGGCCTCATCCAGCCCGGCGTGCGCTGGCACCCGAAGACATCGAACCGATCGCAGTCGACGCAGGACTCTCCAGCGACCTCGACCTCTGGCTCGTTGACAGCGCGATCCGCTATGCGCACGACGCCGCGGGTGCGCAGACGCCGATGACCGCGTCGACCCTCACGATCAGAGGCGACAAACAGCAGGACGAGAGCCGCAAGACATCACCCAGGGAGATGTGGATTCGGCTCTCCGCCCGCAGCTTCGGCGACCCCGCTCTGCGCAAGAGAATCATCGCGCGAACCACCGGATCGGCGCCGGCCGCGGGACACGGCCTCACTCTCTGCATCGTGATCCCCGACAAGCTCAGGGCACAGGACCGCCGGGAGATCGACACCGCCATCGATCAACTCGCCGACGCCGGCGTCGCGGTCCGCCTCGACTTCACCGAGACCACACCGCTGCGAGCAATGGCCGCAGGCCAGCTGCCATCTGGGCTTCACGGCGTCAGCCTCAGCGAGCAGTACGTACACGGCGTAGATCACAGCGACGCCACCGCGGCGGTACTCGCCGGCGTCGTGTGCTTCGCACACCTACTGCACTTGGACGTAGCCGCACGAGGCGTCAACACGCCCTCCGAGCTGGACGCGATCCGAGCGCTGGACTGCGACCTCGCCCAAGGCGCCGCCGTAGGCCAAGCGCTCCCCATGCCTCCTTGGTAAACCACGCGCCTGTACTTGGCGTCGGCCGTCAGGCGGCTCGTTGATATTCGTGGAGGAGGCCGTCGAGGCGGTCGATGCGCCTGATCGGGCCGCCCGGATCGCCGGATGGGGTCCGCAGGTCGGGGGATGTCGAGGTCGAGGCCGCGGTGGGGTCGGGCGGTGTTGTAGTGCTCGACGTAGATCGACAGGACCTGTTGGGCGTGGCGCCGGTTCCAGATCAAGGCCCAGTCGAGGCGCTCGGCGCGGATGGTGCGCACCCAGCGTTCGGCGAAGGCGTTCGCGCGCGGATCCCGGCATGGCTCAACGCCGCCCCGTCGCCGATCGACTGTGCCGGGTCGGCTGATAGGTCAGCACCTGCGTGTGGCCGTCGAAGGTCCGGGCCTCGAGCAGCTCGAGGTCGAAGTCGTCCGCACCGTCGAAGATCCGGTCCACGCCGGTCGTCCCGGAGATCACTGGGAAGACCGTCACCTCGATGGTGTCGATCAGGCCGGCGTTCAGCAGCGCCCGGTTGAGCGTCAGGCTGCCGTGGGAGCGCAGCGGCACCTCGGATTCGGCCTTGAGGCGCGTGACCACCTCGACAGGATCGCCGGACTCGATGGTCGTGTCCGGCCACTCGAGCGGCTCGGTCAGCCGGCTGGAGAGCACCGTGACGGGGGAGTCGAACATGCGCGTGATCCACCCGTCGAACAGGCTGCGGTCGAAGCCCGCGTTAAGGAACGGCGCGTTCGACGAGTAGGTTTTGGCCCCGAGCACCATGCGCAGCGGGTCGCGGTAGGCAGCGGCGCGATGCGCGAGGAATTCGGGGCCCTGCTTGCCCCAGTAGCCGCCCCAGTCGCCGTTGTGGTTGGCGAAGCCGTCGAGCGTGGAGAAGATGTCGAAGGTGTACGTGGCAGTCATGGTGTCTCCTTGCGGGAAGTTGGTCGCGCCGCGCCTTGTGGCGGCCTCACCCCTGAACCGTCGTGCGCAGCCGGCTTGATTCAGTCATGGAGACTCCTGCTGGTTGCGGGCGTACCGAGAACCGACGACGCTGCCGTCGAAGACACGTGAATCGACGAGCACCATCTGAGCTCGAGCGGGCAGCTGCGGGTATAGCGGTCGGCCCGTCCCGAGCAGCACGGGGTGGATGAAGACCTGGTACTCGTCGATCAGTCCGGCTGCGCCGAGCGCGGCCACGGTCTGAGAGCCGCCGAAGACGTAGGTGTCGCCGTCGGCGGCGTCCGCGAGCTCGCGGACACGCGCCGGGCCGGCTGCTGGTCCTCACCACGTGGTGGCCAGGACACGGCGTGGTGACTCCGCCGGCGTCACACGGGACGCGGGTCCTGTCCCGTCTCCTTGACCATCCGGTCGCCGGCCTTGACCTGCTTCCAGATGGCACGGCTGACTCGGATCTTCTCCTCGTGTCCGCCGTCGTGCCGGATCGTCACTCGCCGGTACAGGTTCGATCCGTCCAACAGCGCACGGGACTTCTTCACCACCACCGCGCTCCACGCAGTCTCGTCGCTCATGGGTTCCTCCGAGTCGGGTTCCGTTGCAGCCGGAAAGGAAAGTAATCAGCGATAAGCATGGCTGGGCATACGGTCTCCGGCGAGAAGGACGCGCTTCTGGCCGAGGTGGCGGCGGAGGTCCTCGAGTGCTGGCACACCGACCGGATCCCGGCCGAGGGTGAGGAGTGGCGAGATTTCCTGGCCTGGAATGCCCGGAGCCTGCGCCGAGCGATACTTTCGGTCCGCGACGGCGCACGCCTCATCGCCACGGCGGGTCCCCGCGGCCCGGATGTGGACAACGCGATCGCCCAGACCGGCTTGCTCGAACGCGTTGGTTTCGTCTGGTTTCCCATATACGTCTTCTCTTTGTCGTGTCGGCGGTGTGATGTGTGCGCGTCGGCCGTCGAATGCCGTTGGGCTGTCGATGGCACCGGTCGGCCGCGATCAGCCGGCGGACATGGCGGTGTGCGCGCGGCCGCGAATGTCGGCAGGGGCGTGCCCTTGGCGCAGGATCGCGGCACCGATCGCACCGGTCCACAACATGTTCACGGCGCCGATGCTGGCGGTGCTTCCCCAGCCGTTGGCGGCGTAGAAGTTCGCCGGGTCCATGCCGAAGAACAGCGAGGGCACGAAGGCGAGGTTGACCACGGCAAGCAGGACCGACCCGTTGCGGATCCGACGCGGCAGGGAATGCGTGCGATGCACGGCGCCGGCCAGCGCGATCAAGAACGTGGCGACCAGCAGACGGGCGATCGGGCCGTGCAGCAGCGCCATCCCGTTGGCGAGGGGGCCGTCGATGGTGGGGTCCTTGGACCCGTCGGGGTACTCGAGCGCGACACCGGACTCGAGCGAGGCGGCGACCATGGTCATCACGGCGTACACGAGACCGGACGTACACGCGATCTCACCGGCGAGTCCGGCGCCACGGCCGAGCACCCGCCTCAGTCCGGTCGTGAAGACCAGGAAAAGCGTGAAGACCACGACTGTGATCAGGGCCCGGACCAACACGTTGCTCGCAGGGGGAGGCCCGGAGTACACGAAGTACAGCGGCACCATCACCAGCGACAGGGTGCACACCAGCAGGGCGCACGTGCCGGTGAGTTTCCGGTCCGCAGCGGCAAAGGCGAAGCGGTCAGTAGTGGTCATGGCTACGACCGTGCCAAGGACGGCAGCCCGGCCGCTGCGGCCAGGCGGCGCTTCCGGGTGTCCTTCGGTCGACACTTCGACGTCGGGGCGTCGACTTCGGTCGATGGTCGTCCACTACTCCGATCCCGTCCACCCGAGACTCATACATTGACCGGGTGAGCACAGCCCCGCGACGAGAGGCAGCGATCAACGCCGGGCTGGCCGTCGCGGCCCTGGCGGTCGGCCTGACCAGTGAGCAAAACGTCCTCTACGGCGGCACCGATCGCCCGGTCGCCCTGCGGGCGGCGGACGTGCTCCTGGGTGCGGGCTGCTTCGCCGGGATCTGGATCTGGCGGCGCCGCCGCCCGGTGGCGTTCGCCGCGGCGGCCATCGCGATCGGCGTCGTGTCCACGCTGGCCGGCGGGATCGGACTTATCTGTGCGTTCACCGTCGCGGAGCACCGGCACTGGCGTACCGCGGTCGCGGTCGGCGCCCTGGCCGTAATCAGCATCGTGCCCGCGCTGGCGCTGTACCCGGTTCCGCACGCCGTCCGCGCCTTCACCGTCGGCGCGCTGGCAACGTTCGCGGTCACCGGCTGGGGGATGTTCGTCCGGGCGCGCCGTCAGCTCCTGGACTCCATGCGCCGACAGGTGCGCGACGCCGAGTACCGGGCCATCGAACGCGCCGCGGCCGCCCGACGCGCGGAACGCGAACGGATCGCCCGCGAGATGCACGACGTCCTGGCGCATCGCCTCTCGCTCCTGGCCGTGCACGCCGGCGCCCTGGAGTACCACCGCGGCGCCTCGGCCGAGGAGGTCGTCACCATAGCGGCGATCATCCGCAGCAACAGCCACGAGGCGCTGAACGAACTGCGCCAGGTCATCAACCTCCTACGGGCGACCACACTCGCAGGACAGCTGCCCCAACCCACACTGGCCGACCTGCCAGCCCTGCTGGAGGAGTCCCGCAGCGCCGGGCTCGAGATCTCCTGCACGGTGTCGCCGCGAGTGCTCCAGCACGTCGAGCACAGCCCCACCTCGACCGGCGGCGCCCTCTACCGAGTCGTGCAGGAAGCCCTCACGAACGTTCGCAAACACGCCCCACAAGCGCGGGTCCGCATCGAGATGCACGACACCGACGACGGCATCGAGCTGTCGGTCCGCAACCACGCCTCCCCCGTCACCCCCACGGGCGCGGCGCCACCGGGCTCCGGGACCGGGCTCACCGGGCTCCGGGAACGCGTGAGCCTCAGCGGCGGCCGGATCGAGTACCAACCGGTCGCCGACGACGGCTACCAGGTCCGCGCCTGGCTGCCGTGCGCCACCACGGAACAGGGAACGACATGACCATCCGCGTGTTGATCGTCGACGACGACGCCTTGGTCCGCAGCGGACTGACCTTCATGCTCCGAGCCGCGCCAGGCATCGAGGTGCAGGGCGAAGCCGCCGACGGAGACGAGGTGGTGGCTGCCGTGGCTTCGCTACGTCCGGACGTCGTACTGATGGACCTTCGCATGTGCCGGGTCGGCGGCATCGCCGCGACGCGCGCATTGCACGCCATGCCGCAACCCCCGAAGGTGCTCGTGCTCACCACCTTCGACGCCGACGAGGAGGTATTCGCGGCGCTGGCAGCCGGAGCCGCCGGGTTCCTGCTTAAGGACACCCCACCGGCCGACATCGTCCACGCCATCGAGAGGGTCGCCAACGGCGACCCGATGCTCTCGCCGTCGGTCACCCGACGCCTGATGGACCTCGCCGGCGCCCGCGCCGGCACCAGCGCTCGGGACGCCGCCCGTGCCCGACTCTCCGCTCTCACCGAGCGAGAGTTCGAGGTCGCGCTCGCGCTCGGCAAAGGCCTGTCCAACGCGGAGGTCGCCCACATCGCCTACATGAGCACCGCCACCGTGAAGGCCTACGTGTCCCGACTGCTGGACAAGCTGCAAGCCGCCAACCGCGTGCAGGTCGCGTTGCTCGTTCAGCAGGCCGATTTCCCCGACGCCGAGCGATGACTTGCTCCCGAGGGCACCTGAGTGGTTTACCGGCCCGCACCTCGGCGAAGGCGACAGCGAGCACCGGCGGGCGGCCGCGATTGCAGCGCCCCCACCTCCGCGAGCGCGGCGAGCGCCAGCCGAACGCGCCGGCGCACGCCTGTAGGGCGCCAGAACCCGATTCGGGGGCTTGGCCTGCGGTTTTGCAGCTCGGTCAGGCGGCGCGGTGGTACTCGTTGATGACGCCTCCGAGGATCTTGCGGTGGTGGATCGAACCGCCCGGTGGGGTGACGGTGGCGGGGTCGTGGGTTGGGGGCTGCCCGGGGGATCGCGCCCCCGGGTCACCCGACCAAGCTCGGCGCCCCTGACCGTCCACCTGCACCCCACACCCATAGGGTTCATCGTCCGCGACGCGGCAAAACCGACAGCACGGACGCAGGGACAGCTGTGCGGGTCGGATACCAACCCGCACAGCTGTTCAGGTTTTTACGATAAGATCAACGCCGAGGCGCTCGAGGCGCTCGAGGCGCTCGAGGCGCAGACGTCAGAGGTGTGCGTCAGACCGGGCGGACGTGCTCCGCCTGGGGGCCCTTTTGGCCCTGCGTGACGTCAAACTCCACCCGCTGGTTCTCGTCCAGGCTGCGGAAACCCGCGCTGTCGATCGCCGAGTAGTGAACGAAAACGTCCGGACCGCCGCCGTCCTGCGCGATGAAACCGAAGCCTTTTTCGCCGTTGAACCACTTAACGGTGCCCTGAGCCATGTGCTTCTCCTTCGTGGGAGTTGAACCGGGACCGCCTGGCGCGGGCCGGGGTGCTGCGGTGCGATCGCTCCCACTGCCGAACTGGCCGGAACACGACAAACGCCCGCTGCCAGAATCCGCGGGCGTCGGTACGTTCGAGGAACCTTAACTGCAACGGAGCCAACCCTATCACTAGTCGCGTCGACTCGCCGTCTGTGGTCGGGAGGCGGATTGGTGGGCACCCCGTCGTCGCGGCTGGGCTTCGATCAGCCCCGCACGGTCGCATTGGCTGGGGGGCAAGGCTGGCAGGCCAGTCGGGCATGATCGTGTCATCGGTGGGCAGGGCAAGCCGGCGCGGCTCCGAGGGGTGCAAGTATGCGATTTCTCTGGTCAGTGCCCGAGCCGCGGCTTGTTGATATTCGTGGAGGAGGCTGGCGAGGTGGGTGATGCGTCTGATCGAGCTGCCAGGCGATGTCGCGTAGGGGAGGGCGCAGACCGCGTGTGGTCGGCTGCCGCTGTTCCTGATGTGCGCACGCGGCGGATGGGGCAGCCCCGCGCTGGCCATGATCGTTGTGGGCGTGAGGTGGGCGTGGACGCCCCGACACCGACCGGCACGGATCGAGGGCCGATATCGGAAAGCTCCGACAAGGAATTCGAGAACCGTGGCGGTACAAACATTTTCCGTCATCATTCGGCATGTTCTGGCATTTAATAGGGCTGTCTCTTAATAGGCGGGTCGTCCGGTAGGCCGGCAGCCATGGACGTGAGCCAAGCGGGACTGTTGCATCGTGAGGAGTCGGGCATGCCGAGCCGCTACTGGCCTGGTGATCAGATGGCGTGGGAGAGCTCGGTGAACGCTGCGGCAAGTCGGCGCCGGGGTTCGACGTCGGTTCCGAGTTCGTAGTGGCCGCGGCCGATGTTCTGGACGAGCGCGTGCCCTGTGCTGATCGTCTGGGCGGACCGTAGGCGTTTCAGCCCGCGCATCGGTCGCAGCCGGGCTTTGAGTCTGCTGTGGTCGGACTCGATGCGGTTGTTCTCCCACCGGGCATCGACGTGACAGGCCGCGGGCAGCAGCTCATCGAGGACTCGCGGGTAGACCGGTGCCCTATCGGTGGTGACCTCGACCGGTCGACGGCCGTGGGCCAATGCCTGGTGGAAGAACCGACGGGCCGCGACCTGGTCGCGTCGTTCGCTGGCGAGTGCGTCGATGACCTGGCCGTGCTGGTCAACGGCACGGTACAGGTACCGCCACCGACCGGCGATCTTGATGTAGGTCTCGTCGACATGCCATCTGTCGCCTGGGCCGTGGCGGCGCGGCCGGGCCGCCACGACCAGTAGCGGCGTGAACCGTTGCACCCACCGGAAGATCGTGACGTGATCAACGTCGAGGCCACGTTGGGCCAGTAGCTCCTCGACGTCCCTATACGACAACGCAAGTCGCAAGTACCAGCGAACCGCCAGCGTGATGACCTCCGGCGGGAACCGGAACCCGACGAACTCCGACGCCGGGACCGGTGGGCGCACGACATCTCGAGCCACTACACGATCATGCCGGCTCGCGGCGCAGACCAGCTCGATGGCCAGCTGCAACAGTCCCGCGCCTGCGCTGCCGGAATCGATTCGGTCTAAAACGGTCATCGGGTCACGCGGAGCTCAAAATCGCAGGTCACGGGCATGGCGGCGCAACCGACCATGGCCGTTCGGCGTTCCACTAGTGGTACGGGTGCGGCATGGACTTTTCGGGCGGCGATGGAGCGCTATGACGGCCTGGGTGGCACGACACCTCGCCGCGGTCGCCGGCGGTGCGCGCAACGCCGGCAATACCGGTCGCCGTGATGGCCCGGACGTGGCTTCTCGGGCTGCGGGAGTAATTCACCGATGATTGCCGAGGTATTTGCCAGCGTGTTGGCCGCCGCGTTCATTGTCGGCGCGACGCTCTGGCTCGCCGGCCGTCGCTACCGGCTCGAGCCCGCCGCCCGGGCGGGGCGACGCGCGCTGCTGACCGCCGGAGTCGGCGCGATGGCCTTCTTCGCGATCCGCTGGGCGGTGGGCCAGTCGCCCGGGGACGGGGCGGAGGCGTCCGGCGGTCCTACAGCCGAATCGTCCCCGGACGTGGACGCCACCGCGGCGACCACCCCATCGACCACCTCAACGCCGCAGGCGAGCGAGTCGGCTGCGACGGAGGTCAGCACGAGCGCCCGCGGCGCCGGATACTGGCTCGTCACCGCCGGCGGTGCGGTGATGTCGTGCGGGGCCGCGCCCCACTTGGGTTCGTCGGCGGACAGCGGTGCCGAGATCGTCGCGCTGGTGCCGACAGCGACGGCCGAAGGCTACTGGCTTGTCACCCGTGGCGGCGAACTCCTGCCGTTCGGGGATGCTCTGCGCCTGTCGGGCCCGGTAGCCCGTCGTCCCGTCATAGCGGCCGGCATCGTTGGGCTTGCCGAGGACGACGACCGCCCGCCCGGGATGTGGTTGCTCACCGATGACGGTGACGTGCTCGGCCGCGGGAGCGCCCCCGTGTTCGGAACGCTCGCCGCGGTCCGGCACACAGGCCCGGCGGCGGGAATCGTGTCGACCATGTCGGGCCGGGGGTACTGGATCGCGGACACCCAGGGCAGCGCGCACGCATTCGGCGACGCGACGCAGTACGAGACCGTGACAGGTCGGCTGAACGAGGACGTCACCGGAATCGCCGCCGTGGACAGCCGGTCGGGGTACTGGCTCGTCGCCGGCGACGGTGGCGTCTTCTCGTATCCAACGAACACCACCGACCCGGCCGCAGTGAAGTTCTACGGCTCGCTCGGCGAGCATCCTCCCGTCGCCAAGGTGGTCGGGCTCGCGCCGACCGCATTCGGCGACGGCTACTGGCTGGCCGACGAAACCGGTGCCGTGTATCCCTTCGGAGCCGCACCGCGGATCGCGGCGGACACGCCGACAGGGCTTACCGATGTCGTCGGCATCGTCACGTTCGGGTAGTAGTGATCTGGCGGCGCGCTGCGGCGCGGAATCGGCGAGACATGGATAGCGCCTCGACGGCGGACTTCACGGAGCAGCTTTCCGAGCTGGAGATCGCGGCGCTCGCGGCCAGTTACGGCTCGTTGCCCGCGGCCCGTGGCCTGCTGCAACGGGCCGGTCTGCCCGTGATCGACCTACCCATGGGCGACGGACGGCAGTCTGCCCGGCTGTACTGGGGAACCGTCGCCGAGGAGCTTTGCAACGGCCTGCAGCAGGGAGGGCGTGTCGCGCTCCTCGCTGTGGCTCGGCGAGAGAATCCGGAAAATTCCGCGTTCGGCGGCCGGCAGGTCGCCCGCCGTCTACCCGGCTGGCGACCGGCGGCGGCGATTCTCACAGCGGTGGCCGTGGCGGTAACGCTGGCCTGCCTTCCCATCTGGACCGACGACGTCCCGACGATTCCCGCTGCTCAGCGGAGCCCCGAGACCGGCCAGTCCGTGACCAAGCCGGTGCTACCGGCTTCCGAGGGAAGCCCAGAAATCAGCGCGAGTGCGGCACTGGCGTGTGCCAGCGCGCCCGGCTTCGGCATCCCCGCCTATACCCGGTCGATTCGCAACGCCTATGACCTGGCCGGAGGCCAGGCGACGCTCGGCTGCGCGACGAACAACGTCGTGGCCGTCGGTGGCGGCGCACAGCAACAGTTCAGAACGCCGAGCGGCCGGGACGCGGCGATCGTCGCACCGGACCCAGCCCACGCATTCGCCCTGCTCCCCGATGATCTCCGGTGCCTGACCGATGTCCTGGACGGATACACCATCACCGTGCAACGGGGGGTCATGGACAGGCCCGTGGAGGAGGTGAACGGCGGCCGGGTCATCCACCTTCCCGGCGGGGCGCTGCCCGGCGCGAACGCCATGATTCGTGCGCCGAACGCTGCGGCCTGCGTGTGGGTTACCCCGCCGTTCTGGCGCGTCTACGAGGGCGATTTCGGCGGTCCGACGAGCCGGTTGGGCTTCCCGACGTCAAACGTGCTGGCCTGCGGTGACGACACCGTGCAGTGGTTCCAACACGGCGTGCTGCGCCAACGACCTGACGGATCGATCGTCCTCGACACGTCATCCCCCTGCAAAGCCCCGACCACGCCGTGATCACGCCGAACAGAGTCGAACACAGGTCGGAGACCGCGTCGACACGTTCGGCCACCCCGGCGAATGCCCTGCCCGCGCTGGCTGCGGGCCGGTGGACGGACATCGCGGCGGTGGCCGCACCGCCACGATGTCCGGTCTCCGGCCGGCCGTACCCGCTGGGCGGCCGGATCGGCGCCGCGCGGACCAGGCCTGGTCAGGCGTGCGCCGCGCCCGTCCAGGGCGGGCCGGCGAGGAGCTGGCCCTGTGTGAGCAGGGCGTGGAGCTCGTCGATGTGCAGCACTTCGTCGCCGGTGCCGATCGCCCGCACCCCGCCCTCGTCCATCAGGATGATCCGATCGGCGGCCCGCTCCGTGCACAGCCGATGAGCGACGAAGACCACTGGCTCACGCCGTACCCGTCGGTCGCCCGGCGTGCGCTTCCCGCAAAGGAGGAGCGGAAGCTGATTCTGTCGATGTGGATTCGGGCCATCCGACCTTGGCCGGCAGGACCTATTGTCCGCTGCCCCGGCGGCTCACGACGCTGATGTAGCCGAGCGCGGTCGGGCCATGCTCCCTGCATGGCCGATGCAGTGGGGAAGCGCAAGGACGAGGTCAGTGTCGGTGATGCCATCCACGGGCCTGGATCGGCGGCCGTCCAACCCCTGTGTGATGGGGTGCGACAGAACGCAGCCGGCAGCAGAATGCGCCAGCGCCGGACCGCGGAACCCGGCGGCACCCCAGGCGGGTCGGCGTACGAGGCGTACCTGCGGGAGAAGGTCGCGTATAAGGCCGAGCGTCGGGACCGTCACACATACGTGATCACGGCGACGGCCGTGGTGGCCGCCACGTCCGGGATGCTCATGGGCCTGCTGTTTGCAAGCGGGCTACAAGCCCCATTGCCGGCCGCGTTGGTCGTCGGTGGCCTGGTCGCGGTGACGGGGATGCTGGACGGCGCTCGGCGGTTCTATGCGACAGTGCCGGAGATCGAGGGGTGGCGGCGAGCGACGGAGGCGCAACGGCGCACCGCCCGCGTACTCGGGCAGTTGGTGCGGTCGGGTCACGTGGTGCTCCACGACCGTACGGTGCCCGGAGCCACCCTGGTTCTTCACCATCTCGTTATCGGCCCGTCCGGTGTGCAGGTGGTGACCGACCAGGATGGAGGTGGCGAGGTGCGTTACCGCCGCGACGGCGCCTGGTTGGATTCGCTTCCGCTGCGGGGAGTACTCGCCACCACCGCCGCGCTCGCCGCCGAGGTCGCCCACCACCTCTCCGTCCTGTCGCCTCCGCCGGCCGTGGAGCCGATTCTCGTGGCGGTCGACGCCGACGTGCTCTGGCGGGACGGCACCATCGACGGAGTGACCCTCCTGGGGCTGCGTGAGGTCGTGCCCCATGTGTTGCGCCGCAAGCCACGGCTGACTGCCGCACAGGTAGCACAGCTGGCTGAAACTGCGAACCGGCTGTTCCCTCCAGCAACCGGCTCGGCCACCTGCCAACAGCGAGGCTGCCAGGGGTGCAGCTCAACCAACCCAGTCGAGGATCGGACGGGCCAGCCGGCCGGGCTGCACGGCCTGCGTCACTAGGGCCGCTGACCGCCAACCGAACCACCGACGGCATTGTTGCATCGAGCGAAGCCCAGCGATCTTCACCGCGAGTCTTCCTGTCTGGACACCTCACAGAGGCCAAGCAGACGCCGCAAGCGCCGTGCGAGGCCGGACTACGCGGCCACTTGAGCGTCCGGTCGCAGGAAAATTCACAGCCAAGATCGCCAGGCTTGGCTCGATGCAACAGTGCCACATCAACTATGGCGCGTCGCCCGGCGACGAGTACGTCGCCCAGCCCTACCTCTACGTCGGCCCGCCGGCGCCACCGCCGCCCACCGAGGACGGGTTCTGGAACGCGCCCTTCGGGGCGTTCCTCACCTGGGACAAGTCGCACTCCGTCGCCGACGCCGTCGACTTCTTCCGCCGGGGCCGCCGACTCGCCGGTCGCGGGCGGCGGGACTGGGGGCCCGTTTCAAGATCGGCTCTGTCTCACTTTCGGTGGTGACTGCCTAGGGCGCCGTGGCGAACCAGAGCGCATCGTTCAGTATGGCGGAAGTGCACGGAGCCAGCGTAACTCGTGGATAGTCGGCGTGACTTACCGCAAGACATTCCCCATAATATATGTTGCGCAGTTCATAGACCTGGGTGTCGATGACGGTAAAGTCATACTGCCAGTCGAAATCCGACAGAGGACCGTTGGCCTCGCAGTCGTGCTGGACGATGACACTGGGGTTGTGGATGTCTGGCACGAGGCATCTGATGGCCCCGCCATGCCTGATGCGATACAGGCCGGGACTGGCACCAGGAATCAGGTAGAAATTCTGGGCGGCGGTGCCGTTGCAGGTCGTAACCCCGTAGATGACGTTGTCGGTTCCGGTGCTGTTGCGCGGGTCGTCGAGACAGGTATCCACGGTGCGAAAAGTGGCGTGGAGTCTGAAAATACCGCTCGGTGGCCCGGATACCGCCGTGTCGGCGCTCGCCTGGCTGGCGGACGCGATCCCGCCCGCCGTCAGGCACAACGTCGCGGCGGCCAGCAGCGCCAGTCGCCTGGCGCGGCGGCGCCAGCCCCTGCCGTCTATCGGGCCCGCAGGGCCCGCCCCAAGTTCCACGTCAGGTTCTCCTCAGTTATCCAGGGGAATGCTGGACGCCCGCCCGTCGGCGGCGTCGTTCCGCACATCCGCCAGGCGTCCTCTGGGCAGGCGACTCTCATTCATGGGCGGGGTGGGATTCATGAACAAACCCTCCGTGCTATGCCGTGGAAAGGCCGGATGTCGTCCCTTCGACCTGGCCATGCGCTCTGGACGGCCGTCAGCCCTGTCGGCTGCTCCCCGAAACCGCAGGAATGTCAACGCCAAGGCGGAGTTTCACGGAGTGGTTCGGTCGGCGAGCGGGCCACGGCAGCCAAGGTTCGCCGTCAGCGTGCCGCATGACCGGCCGCCGGATGTATACGTCACCTGGCTATATCCACAGGACGGCCGGTCGTCGGCCACATGCATGGCCACCTGGCTACCCAGGCCGCTGGCGGCGTCTGGCAGGCCATCCTGAGCTCGCGGCCTGCGATGGCGTCGCGCGGTTGGCGCAGCCCTCGGAGAACAGCGCCCGCGGCCTGTCCGGCGTCGCGGGCTTCGGCTCGCATCAGGCGCGGTCGGGTTGGCCGGGACGGCGCGGTAGGCGGGCCTACGAGGAGGTGCCGAGGTGTTCGCGGCGGCCGGCTTCGGCCGCGAGTTCGGCGCGGCTGGCGATGCCGAGCTTGGCGAACACGTGCGTCAGGTGCACCTTCACTGTGGCGCGGGCCATGAACAGGCGCCGCGCGATCTCCGGGTTGGACAGCCCCTGTGCGACCAGCCGCACGACGTCGCGCTCGAGCGGTGTGAGGCCGTCCCAGCCTTCGGGAGTGTGCGGCGTGCGGTGTGCGGGGGTGCGGTTGGCTGCGGTGGCCGCCGCGGCCAGCGACGCGTCCGCGCCTGCGGCCCTGGCCTCGGCGAGCGTCGCCGCTACAGCGTCGTCCCCCAGCCGGTCCCGCACGGTCCGCTCGCCGGCCTCGTGGTCCGCCTGGTCTACGGGACGGCGGCACCATCCGATCTCGTCCCACACGGCCGCGGCGGCGGCGAGCAGGCGTGCCGCCGCGGCGTCCTCCCGGCGCGCGGCGTGGACGCTGGCCAGCGCTTCGAGCGAGTCGGCGGCGTCGGGCCGGTAGCCGGCCTCCACGCGCAGGACCAGAGCCCGTCGCAGCAGCGCCGCCGCCTGGTTCAGGTCGCCGCGGGCCTGGGCGATGCGGCCGGCGATGTGGTCGGCGAGGGCCTGCTGCCAGAGGTTGCCGCAGGCGGCGCCCTCCCGGCGGGCGGCGGCGACATCGTCCGCGGCGTCGTCCGGGCCGACCAGCCGCAGGCGGGCGTCCGCGCGCAGCAGCAGGCACCAGGCCTGCACCGACGGTGCCGGCTGCGCCGCGAGATCAGCCAACGTCGCGTCCAGCAGGCGCTGCGCCCGGGCCGGGTCGCCGGCGCCCAGCACCAGCTCGGCCAGGTGCGCCCGCACGTACGCCACCTGCCCAGACAGGCCCTGCTCGGCGATCATCGCCACCCGCGCCGCGAGCCGTTCACGGCCAGCCGCCCAGTCGCCGCGGGCCTGTGGGGTGCAACTGGACGGTCAGGGGCGCTGAGCTGGTCGAACAGCACATCAAGGATCATGACGGCATGGTGTCGACGGTCGATGCAACAGGCCCCCTGCGACGAGTCCCGGGAGGGCCCTGCCGCTCATCCACAGCCGGGGAATTCGGATCAGTAATGAAAAGGCGCTGCCGAAGAGCGGTACGTCGCTGGGACTGGCCGGTGGCGTCGAGGCGCACCACTATGTAGGCAAATGACGACACCCCCGGGTTGGTACCCAGATCCGAGCAACCCGTCGCTGCGCCGCTGGTCGGACGGCCGGGTGTGGAGTGCCGCCCAGGAAGCACCGACCACGCAGGCCGGCCCGCGCTTCGGCCAGCCCGCGAGCTACCCACCGCCACCGGGGCACCCCGCACCGGGCCATCCCGCGTATGGCTACCCGCCCGCCAGGTTCCTGCCGGGCGCGCCGACGAGCCCGGTGCTTCCCTGGGCGATCGCGTGCACACCCGTCATCGGCGTCGTGGTAGTGATCGCCGCCGTGGCCTCCCACAACATCGTGTTCGTCGCGATCAGCCCGTTCCTCGGAGTCCTGGCCGGCTGGCTGGCCTCCCTGGCTCTCGGGGTCGTCGACACCCGCCAGCTTCAAGCGGCCGGCTGGGCCCCGGCGCCCTGGGTCTGGGCACTCCTCGGGCCCTGGCTCTACCTGCTAATGCGCGCCCTGCGCCGTCGAGGTTTGGTCCCCAAGCCAGGTTGGACGCAACTCGTCGTCGCCGCGGTGCTCTGGGTTATGGCGTGGAACGCGGCGGCCATCGTGGCGGAGACCGCCCTCACCCGGATCAGCCACAACCACCACGCCCAAGCCTCCGTCGAGCGGTGACCGAACGAGCGTTCTACCCCTCTTAATCCGCGGCATTGGGTTCGAGCCCCTGGCGGCCGGATGTCCGCTAAACGAGGCTGGTGGTGCGATGGGCGATTCTGATATCGGCCCCATCCAGTTTGGACGGGACATGTCAGGGGAAGTAAAGGGCCGGCCTCCTGTGGCGGTCGCGGCGGACTGCCGCGGCACAGGTGGATCGCCGCCGCTGTGATCGGCGGTATGAGTTCTGGGACATGGACCAATGGGGGGCACTGGGGCACCTCGAACACAACCGCCAAACGTGCGGGTCACGCCGGGTGGTGCCGCCGATTCTTTGGGTCGCCAAGGCGGTGCTGTGGACGAGATGGATCGGGTGTTCGCGGCCGGTGGCGTCGTGGGCCGGCTGATGGCCGACATGGACTGGTCCGCGACGGCGCTTGGTCCGGTGCGCGAATGGTGCCCCACTCTGCGCACGGCCGTCAGCATATGCCTCGAGTCCCGGTTCGCGTTGGAGGTCCTCTGGGGAAAGGATTTTTCCCAGGTCTACAACGACGCGCTCATTACCCACATTGGTCAAAAACACCCGTGTCTCGGTGTTCCGTTCCGGGAGGCATTTCCGGAACTTGAGGACGACTATGTTCCGATGCTGGACCGGGTGCTGGCCGGCAACGGCGCCACCTGGTCGAAGGACTGTCTTCTCCTGCTCAACCGGCACGGATTTCTGGAGGAGTGTTACTTCACCTTCTCCTTCGGTCCCATCCGCCGGCACCCCGGCGCCGACGTCGTCGGAGTGCTGACCGCGACGCAGGAGACCACCCGGCAGGTACTCGGCACGCGCCGGCTGTCCTGCCTGCGCGATCTCGCCAGCACCACGGCAAGCAGACGGAGCCCGGGGGAGGCCTTCGCCGAGGCCGCGCAGGTCCTCGGCCGATACCCGGCGGACATTCCCTACTGCCTGATCGCGGTGCCCGACCCGGGGACCCCGCGGGCGATGACCGTCGCCGCGAGCAGCGGACTGGCCCCGGCGTCGCAGGCCGTCGACCATCCTGGCGGCCTCGACCTCGGCGCCGTCCCCGAGCTCATGGACCCCTTGGCGACCGGTCGGACCGCGGTCGTCAGCCAGGTCCTGGAACGTCTCTCACTGCGCCGGACCTCCGCGGCCCCGCCGTCGGAGTCGGCGATCGTCATCCCGCTCATGGAGGGAGGTGGCGCCCCACAGCTCGGGTTGCTCGTCACCGGAATCAGCGACCGACTGCCGGTGGACGACGACTACCGCACCTTCCTCACCCTCGCGGCAACCCAGATCACAGCCGCGACGACCATCGCCCGTGCCGCCGAGCTGGAGCGGACGATGGCCTCCGACGCCCGCCACCGCGCCCTGCATGACGCCCTGACGGAGCTGCCCAACAGAGCGGCGATCTTCGAGCGGCTCGGCCAGCTGATCACCGAGTCGCGCCATGAGCGTGCGCCGGTCGGATTCCTCTTCATCGATCTCGACGGGTTCAAGAGTGTGAACGACACCCTCGGCCATCAGGCCGGCGACGACCTGCTTCGCGAGGTCGCCGCGCTGCTGCGGCGGGTGGTCCGTCCCGACGACACCGTCGCCCGCCTCGCCGGTGACGAGTTCGCCGTGCTCTGCAGGAACGTCACGTCCAGCGCGGCGGTCGAAGCCATCGCCGACCGGATCATCACCGGCGTCGCGGCGCTCCGGAGCAGCGGCAGACAGGGCATCACGGTGACCGCCAGCATCGGCATCGCAACGACCGGACCGATGGCCTCCAACGCCGATGAACTCGTGCGTGCGGCCGACACGGCCATGTACAGCGCCAAACGGCACGGCCGAGGCCGCTGGCAGCACTACGACGACTCCATGTCGATCAACCTCGCCCGCCCGCGCATCACACCTGAGCCGCGGTGACCGCGGTGGCGACGATCAACGTGCTCGCTCAGCGCCTAGTAGCTGGCCAGGAAGTGCTGAACTTCCGGGGCGGCGAACTGGGCGCCGTACCCTGCGTTGAGGACAAGGCAGGCGACGGCGACGTCCCGGGCTGGGTCGAAGGCCACGAACCAGCTGTTGGGCTGCCCCTGGTTGTCGACGTCCGCGGTCCCCGTCTTGGCGTAGACGGTCGGGCCGAACCCGAGCCCGGCGGCCGTGCCCTCGGTGACCACATCGCGCATCATGGTCTTCAGCTGCGCGTCGACGCTGGCGGGCAGGGGCGTCGCGGCGATCTGCGAGGCTCCGGGCAGCAGGATGGGCTGCTTGAAGGTCCCGGCCGCGACGGTGGCCGCGACTGAGGCGATCGCGAGCGGAGACGCGGTGATGTGGCCCTGGCCGAACATGTTCTGGGCCAGCTCGGAGCCGCTCGCGCTTGGCGACTGCTTGTAGTAGGTGGCGGGTTCGCCGAGGCCGATGTCCCAGGGCTGGTTGAGGCCGAAGTACTCCTTGGCCACCGAGGCGAGGCGGCCGTCGCTCTCCTGCTGCCACCACTGGCTGAACGCGTTGTTGCAGGACTGGGCGAAGTCGTAGGAGAAAGGCGTCGACGCCGGCTCGGACTCGTCCTTGTCGTTGTGGTAGCTGATGCCCTGCACCGTGTAGACGGCTGGGCAGGCGACCGGGGTGCTCGCGGTGAGGACCCCGTGGGTGATCAGCGCCGCGGCCGAGATGATCTTAGCGGTCGAGCCTGGTGCCACCGCGGCGGTGAGCGCGAAGTCGTTGTAGCCGGCGTTGTTGGCGATAGCCAGGATCTGGCCGGTGGACGGCTGGATGGCGACGATCGAACTTTGCGGGTGCTCCGCGACGGCGCTGCGCGCGGCCTGCTCCGCCTTGGGGTTGATGGTAGTGGCCAGAGTGGCGTCGACCGGCGCGGTGATTGCTGCCTGGGTGCCCTTGACCGGTGTGCCGTCGGCGGACTGGATCTCGACGGCGAGTCCCGGTTGCCCCAGGTCCTTGGGTGGGCTGTCCTTCAGTACTCCCGCGATCGTGTTCAGGCCCGGGTCCTGATACGAGGTGAGGCTGTTGCCGCTGGAGTCGAGGACGGATGTCGCCTTCGGCGCCACCGGGACGGCGGCGAGGTGGGTGGTCGCGGTGAGGTTCGGCGCGAGGTTGGCAGGTGCCCACGCGATGGACCACGCTGGCGAGTCCGGCTTCTGGTAGGCGACCAGCGACGAGTGGTAGCTCCAGGAACCACTGATCGTCCCGGTGCCTGCCGCGGCCGCGACCAGGGCGTTCACCGCGATGGTGACCTTGACCCGCGGCGTCGACGGGGACTCGGGCGGCGCGCTGTCTGTAGGCACACTGCCGGTCAGCTGTGTGGCGCCGGTGGGCGAGCCGCTCAGCGTCCCGAGATGGAGGCCCGCACGGTACGCGGCGAGCGCCGCCTCGGCGGCCTGCGGGCTGTCGGTGTAGCTGGCCGCCAACCCGAGGCTGCCGGCCCCCCACGCATTCAGGAACGCGGTGGTGATCTGCTCGCCGTCCTGCTCGGGGGAGGCCCCCGTCGGCACGAACCCGACGACGGGATGGCTCTTCTTGCCTGGCGCGACCACGCTCACGATGGTCGCGGTGACGCCGACCAGGAGGACCACGGCCACGGTCGTCACGAGCGTGATGAACTTCCGCGACCTGCGGCTTCGGTGGCGCCTGACCGGGCGAGGCGCGTCCTGCCACTCGCGCCTCGTGTCCGAGGGGGGCGGGTTCTGCCCCTCGGACGCCGTGTCGTACTCCGCGTCGTCGTACTCAGCGTCCGGGTCGGCTGAGTTCTCCGACTCGTACCCCCTGTCTGCCCATGAACGGTTTTCGGCCGGATCCGGCGTCCACGGGTCCATGCCGCGCACGCTACGGGTGGCGATTCATGCCGTCAAAGGCAGACACGAGAGCTATCTGATGGCCGACACGGGGCGTGGCAGCTCAACGCTCACCGCCGCCGCGGGACCGTTCCGTCGACGGTGTTTCCCGGGTCCGCGAACGGGCGGGTCGGCGGAACAAGCGGGTGGGACAGCCACCCTGTCTCTGCTACCGTGGTCGGCATGAAGCGCGCCGCTGTGACGACGACGCCGGAGTGTGTCCCGGCGCGCTGACAGTTGTCGTAATGCGAAGCCCCGGGGCGAGTGCCCCGGGGCTTCTGCTTGTGGTCACTCGCCCGCGATCCGCGAGGAGACCACCATGCATGACCACCGCAAGCTCGGCCGTGAGCTGGGCCTGTTCGGCACCGATCCGTTGATCGGCGCGGGGCTGCCGTACTGGCTGCCCGACGGCGCGACCGTACGGCACACCTTGGAGGAGTACATCCGCGACCAGGAGCGGCGGGCGGGCTACCGGCACGTGTACTCACCGGTGCTTGGCAAGCGGGAGTTGTACGAGATTTCCGGGCACTGGTCGCACTACAGCGAGGACATGTTCCCGCCCATGGATCTGGGAGGTGAGCAGGTCGTCCTACGGCCGAGTCTGTGCCCACATCACGCGGTGATCTACCGTTCCAGTTCCCACAGCTACCGCGAGCTGCCTCTGCGGATCGCCGAGCTGGGCGGCATGTACCGCTCGGAGCTGTCGGGCGTACTTGGCGGCCTGACCCGCGTGCGGGCCATCCAGCTCAACGACGCGCACATCTTCTGCACCCTGGAACAGGTCGCCGACGAAGCATGCGCGGCGCTGGAGATGATCCGCCGGGCGTACCAGGCGTTGGGCATCGTTGCGACCCGCTACCGGCTCTCCCTCCCGGGCCCAGGCGGCAAGTACGTCGCGGCGCCCGAGCTGTGGCGGCGCTCCACCGCGCTGCTGGCTGAGGTCCTGGATCGCGTCGGACTGCGCTACGAGGCCGCTGAGGGAGAGGCTGCCTTCTACGGACCGAAGATCGACGTCCAGGTCACCGACAGCGCCGGCAGGGAGTCCACCCTGTCCACCGTCCAGGTCGACTTCCACCAGCCCGAGCGGTTCGACCTGCACTACGTCGGCGCGGACGGTGCCAAGCACCGGCCGGTCATGGTCCACCGCAGCGTCATCGGCAGCGTGGAACGGGCGATCGCGCATCTCGTCGAGCAGCACGGCGGGGCGTTCCCCGCCTGGCTCGCCCCCACCCAGCTGGTGATTCTCCCGATCTCCGAGGCCGAGGCGCCGAACGCCTCGGCCCTGGCCAGACGCTGCCTCGACCTGGGGCTGCGCGCCGAGGTCGCCGGCCCGGAACGTGGCAGTCTGGGCGCGCGCATCCGGGAGGCTCGCCTGGTCCCCTACCAGGGGGTCGTCGGCGCCAAGGAAGCCGCCGACGGCCAGATGGCCCTGCGCCTGCGCGACGGACGCCGCCTCGGCCCGTGGTCCGCCGACGACGTCCTCACCCGTATCCACGCTCTCGTCCAAGCCCACCACACCGACCTGTGGGGCCCCGACGCCTCATGACAGCAGGTAACGCGGTGAGCATCTGCGGCGTCCCGCGGCTGGCCGAAACCAGGTTGCGCGACCGGCTCGTGGTCAAATGGTGTATATGTCTGCCATCTGTCGACCCCGGATCGCGCGCTGGATGATGCTCCTGTCGCTGCTGGTCGGCGCGCCGTTGGCGGTGGCATGCGGCCCGGACGGCGAGGCATCGTCGGTGCCGCCGACATCTCTCTCCCCGTCGGCTTCGGGCTTCCCGTCGGCTTCGGGTGGCCCGGGATTCCCAACGGACACGCCGAGTTCGCCGCGGACCACGGAGCCCGGCTCGACGGCTCAGCCGTCTGCGTCCCAGCCTGTCCCGCCGTCGCCAAGCGGTGTGCCGGTCCTGCGGCCGGGCGCGACCGGACCGGAGATCGAGCTACTGCAGCATCAGCTGTCGGCGGCCGGCTACTGGCTGGGAACCGCGGACGGGACGTTCGGGCAGCTCACCCAGCAGGCGGTGCTCGCCGTGCAGAAGGCCGCGGGAATAGAGCTGGACGGGATGGTCGGCCCGGCCACCCGAGCCGCGATCGACCGCGGCACACGGCCAGCGGGACGCAGCACGCAGGGTCTGGTCCTGGAGGTGGACAAGGGCAGGCAGTTGCTGATGGTCGTGCGCGACGGCCAGGTGGAGACCATCTTCAACACCTCCAGCGGCACGGAGGAGATCTACTACCACGACGGTGTCCAGTACCTGGCCGACACCCCGCCGGGTACCTGGCACATCTACCGGCAGGTGGACGGGGTCGACCACGGCAGCCTCGGCGACCTCTACCGGCCGAAGTACTTCCACACCGACGGCATCGCCATCCACGGCTATGCGTCGGTGCCGGCCCGGGCGGCCTCCCACGGCTGTATCCGGGTGACCAACGCGGCGATGGACTGGTTCTGGTCCTCCGCCAATGCCGCGATCGGCACGACCGTCCTGGTCTACTGACGGTTTCGGAAACGCGCCTCGCGCGGCCCGCCCGGCGTCCCCCGGCGTAGGCCACATCATGATCATGCTTCCACGAACCGGAGCCTAGGCGGGGCCGGGCCCGGCCACAGACTCACCGTTCCCGCTCGCAGGGTGAGACCGGCCAGGTGACCCATCGCCGCTCCCGTCCGGGAGTCGCGCGACCGGGTCTGGCCGGGTCGGGCCCCGCTGCTGGGTCGACGGCCGATCTTGGCATGTCCGGCGCCGGGCGGAACGGGCGACGGTGGCGGCGAGCACGATGGCCGCGGCGACGGCGTAGGAGCTGACCCGCAGCGTCCAGGCGTCGCCGGGCAGGTCGGTGAACAGCGAGATGTACAGGGAATGGCCGGCGGCCGCCACGGCGAGCCATTCCGGCCTGCCGGCGACGACGGCGAGGACGGCCAGCAGGACGCCGTACCAGGGCTGGGCCGGCGTGGCGGTCAGGAAGGCGGCGCCGACGAGCCACAGCGCGGCCCGTTCGACCGGCACGCGATCCGGGTCGGCCCGCAGCACCGCGACGGTGACCGTGGCGAGAACGCCGGCCGCGACGGCCTTGGCTGCGCTGCCGTGCAGGCCGAGCCCGGCGAGCAGCAGGAACCGGCTGCCCTGGTCGTATCCCTCGACGTTGAGGTACTGCGGGAGGAAGCCGAGGACGCCCGTTCCCACCGCCAGGACGTGGGGGAGGTAGCTCAACCCGACGACCGCGCCGGCCGCGCACAGCAGGCTGACGGGCCGGAGGCGGCGGCCGCGCCCCACCAGCGCGGGCAGCAGCAGCACCGGGTAGAGCTTGACCGCCACGGCCGCGCCGAGCAGCGCGCCCGCCAGCCACGCCCGCCGCCGGGGCAGCGGCGCGGGCGCGGAGGACGGCGTGGCCGCGGACGGTGCCGCGTCCTCCCGGGACCCACTCGAGGTCAGGACGGCGATGGCGCCGAGCGCGAGCAGCGCGCCGAGGACATCGACGTGCGCGTCGGAGCCGATGTCGACGCCGGCGAGCGGCGTCAGCGCGTAGAAGGCGGCGAGGCGCGGGTCCCGGCCCCGCGCCGCCAGCATCGCCATGAGGAGGCCGACCAGGGCCAGCGAGGTGAGCGACGCATAGAGCTGCAGCTTGTGCTCGCGTGGGGGCCCGGGCAGGACGTGGACCGCGGTGAAGTAGGCCTGCGCCACCGGCGGGTAGATGGTGTGCGCCCGGGGGTAGTTCAGCCGGGTGCAGTGCGGGCGGGGGTGGTCGGCGGTGCAGCCGGCCGAGTCGGGGAACAGCCAGCCGTCCCGGACTCCGGTGAGCTCGGGGTCGAGCGGACCGTAGCGGTAGGGGTCGATGCCGGCGGCCTGCACCCTGCCGTCCCAGGCGTAGCGGTAGAGATCGTCGGACAGCCGCGGGCCGTGCGTGAGGGCCACGGTGGGGATCGCGACGGTGGCGGCGAGCAGCAGGACAAGCGCGAGCCGGCGGGGCGCGGCCAGCACGAGCAGGGTGGCCGTGATCAGAGCGAGCGCCCACCACAGCATCGTCAGGTACAGCAGGGCGGGACGGCTGACCAGGTAGCCCGGCTGGCGCAGCACGACCACCTGGACGGCGAACAGGCCCGCGAGCCCGACGCCGGCCCCGACCAGCGCCGCCGAGCGCCGCCCGCGCCACGGCCCCGACCGCGTCGCCGGCGGCGCGGGAACGCGCTGGCTCTGGGAGGTGGTGACGGCGGTCGGCATGTAGCGAGCGTGGCAGCCAATCCGGGCGCCGCGGGCAGGCCGGGGCCGGGTTTCTCCGTTCCGTAAGGCTTCGCGACTCGTTATGCCCGGTCTAGGAGACCTACGGTGCGTGAGTGCGCGCGCTGACCAGACGATTCCCGCATCCACCCGCTTTCCTACGGCGGGGCCCGCTGCGCGAGGGCGCTTTCCCGAGCCGCCTGCACGATCCGCGGGTGGCCGCGCTGCTCGGCATCTGGCTCGGGATCGCGTTCGGGGTGTGTTTCCTGACGGGTCTGTTTTCGCATTTCATGCAGCATCCGCCGTCGTGGCTGGACTGGCCGGCCCGTCCGGTCTGGTTGTACCGGCTGACCCAGGGTCTGCACGTGGCCACCGGGCTGGCGAGTGTTCCGCTGTTGCTGGTAAAGCTGTGGACGGTGTATCCGCGGCTGTGGGAATGG
Source organism: Pseudofrankia saprophytica (assembly GCF_000235425.2). Taxonomy (NCBI): domain Bacteria; kingdom Bacillati; phylum Actinomycetota; class Actinomycetes; order Frankiales; family Frankiaceae; genus Pseudofrankia; species Pseudofrankia saprophytica. The sequence goes on along the minus strand of NZ_KI912266.1, from coordinate 7,831,291 downwards.
CCGCCGGTGCGTTCGGCGGCCCATGCGCTGGAACGGGTGACGATCGTGCCGCTCATCGCGGGTGCCCTGTTCCAGCTGGCCACCGGAATAGCGAACATCGCGCAGTGGTACCGCTTCCGGTTCTTCTTCACCGTCACCCATTACTGGGTCGCCTGGATCACGATCGGCGCGCTGCTGGTGCACGTCGCCGCGAAGCTCGCGGTGGTGCGGGCGAACGTCGGCCCGGGCCGGGCCGGCCGCGCGCCGCTCGCGGACCGGGTCAGCAAGCCGGAACCGCCGGGGGAGGGACTGTCCCGGCGTGGCCTCGGGATCGCGGTCGGCACCGCCGCCGGCGTCATCACCCTCACCAGCGCCGGCCAGTTCGTGCCCGGGCTGGCCCGGCTCGACCTGCTCGCGCCCCGGCGGCCCGACGCCGGCCCGCAGCGGCTGCCGGTCAACCGGACCGCGGCCGCGGCGCGGGTCGTCGCCCTCGCCCGCGACCCGGGCTACCGACTGGACGTCGTCGGCCCGCGCCCGTTCTCTCTCGGCCTCGACGAGTTGCTGGCATTCGACCACCACACGTCCAAGCTGCCGATCACCTGCGTGGAGGGGTGGGCCGCCGACGCGACCTGGCATGGTCCGCGGCTGCGGGACCTGCTCGACGCCGCGGGCGTCCCGCCCGACGCGACGGTCCGGGTCGAGTCGCTCGAGGTGCGCGGCGGCTACCGCGCCAGCGAGGTGAACCCCCCGCACGCCCGCGACCCGCTGACGCTGCTCGCCACGGGGCTGAACGGCGCCAAGCTCGACATCGACCACGGATACCCGGCCCGGCTCATCGCCCCCAACCGGCCCGGCGTGCTGCAGACCAAGTGGGTGCACCGGGTGGTGATGCTGTGAAGGCGACCCTCGCCGCGGTCCTGCGTGGCGTGCTCGTAGTCGTCGGCCTGGCCGTGATCGGATACGGCGTCCACGGGCTGCTGACGATGACGCGGGCCACCCACCCGCCACAGGCGGCCCGGTGGCTGATCGGCGCAGTCCTGGTGCACGACCTGGTCGCCGTCCCGGTCACGGCCATCATGGGGCTGCTGCTCACCCGGTTCGTGCGCGCGCCGTACCGGGCGGTCGCGCAGGGCGCGCTCCTGGTCAGCGCGACCGTCGCGCTCGCGTCCCTGCCTCTCTGGCGCGGCTACGGCGGCTCGCCCGACAACCCGACGGTGAACCCGCTGCCCTACGGGCGGAACCTGGCGATCGTCCTCGGCGCCGTGTGGGCCGGCGCCGCGGTCGTGATCGCCGTCCGGGCGATGCGGGCGCGTCGCACGCGGGTGGTCCGCGCCGACCCGTCCCGCGGCGCGGACCACCCGCCGGCCGCTGATCAGCCGGGGCGGCGGGTCACCGAGGGTTCATGACCGGCCCAGCGCCGCGAAGTGCCGGCCGCCGCCGCGCCAGGTCTGCGTGACGCGCAGCCCGGCGGCCGAGGCGTAGCCGACGACCTCGCAGGCGGCGACGAACGCCCAGGGGAACGATCGCGACACCTGTCCGTCCGGCCCCTCCAGGCGGACCAGCCGTCGGCCGGCCGGGGACGGGTGCGGCCGCAGCTCGACGAGTACCCGGCCGGCCGGGCCGAGCAGCTCGGCGGCGCGGGTCAGCAGCCGGCCCGGGTCCCCGCCGATGCCGATGTTGCCGTCGGCCAGCACCAGCGTCGACCAGCGTCCCTCCGCCGGCAGCGGGCCGAAGACGTCGCGGCACAGCGCTGGCGCGCCGGCCCGGCGGGCGAGGCGTACCGCGAAGGGCGCGACGTCGACGCCGAGCGTCGGCACGCGGCGGGCGCAGAGCGCGGCGGTCAGCCGCCCGGGGCCGCAGCCGACGTCGAGGGTCGGACCTGCGCAGCGCCGCAGCAGGGACGCGTCGCCCGCGACGAGCCCGCCACGCCAGCTGGGCACCGGCAACGGCTCGCGCCGCCCATCGGGGTGGCGTACCCACAGCCGGCCGTCGGCGGAGCGCAGCGCCGCCTCGTACAGCGCCGTCGGCGCGCTGCCCTCCATGACCGGCGGGGTCCACTGCCCGGCCCGGTCACCGAGCCCGACGGTCGCCGGCGGCCCCGCGGCGGCGGCCGTCGTCATCGCCCGACCAGCGGGCGGGCCGCGCCGGTCCGGGCCGCATCGTTCCCGATGGTCCGCACGGCGGCGGCGAACCGGCCATCGGGGGCGAGCCGCGCGACCGCGTCGGCGTCGGCCGCGGTGTCGACGTCCCGCAGGACCGGCAGCGTCGTGACGCGCAGGCCGGCCTGGGTCAGCCGTTCGAGCTGTCGGGCTCCGGTGTCAGGTTGGGAGGTGGCGATGCCGCGCAGCAGGCGGCCGTCCGGGCGGCGTAGGCCGAGCGCCCACCACCCGCCATCGGCGGCGGGGCCGAACACCGCGTCTGTGCGGGCCAGCGCGCGGCAGGCGTCGGCGAGCAGGGTGGGTGTCACCTGTGGGGTGTCCATCCCGATCAGAAGCGTTGGGCCGGCGGCGGCGTCGAAGGCGGCGGCGAGCCGGGTGTCGAACGGTCCCCGGGCCTGCGGGATTGCCTCGATCGGCACGCGTAGCCAGGGGCCGACGGCGCCGTCGAGCACCAGGACGGCCCGGACCGGCCCGATACCGGGAAGCCGGGTCAGTCGGCTGACCGCCGTCAACGTGTCCGCGATGGCCGCCTCGGCCACGGCGGCGGCCTGCGCCGGGGTGAACGGCGGCGTCAGCCTGGTCTTGACCCGGCCGGGGACCGGTTCCTTCGCCACCACCAGCAGAGTCACCGCGACAGGCGGCTCCTCGGGCCACCGCGCGGTCATCGCAGCGCCGCCAGCGCGGCCGTCATGTCCCGTACGGTGCGGGCCGTGCCGAGTGGTGTTCCGGTCACCTTCGACCGCCCGACCCGGGGGTGGTAGTCGACGTCCCTCTCGACGATGCGCCAGCCCGCCTGCTCTGCGCGCAGCAGCAGCTCCAGCGGGTAGCCGAAGCGGCGGTCCGTGATCGGCAGGCGTAGCAGCTCGGCTCGGCGGGCGGCCCGCATCGGCCCGAGGTCGCGGACCGGGACGCCGCGACGGCGCAGCCGCTGGGCGACCACCGCGTTGCCGAGCCGGGCATGCGGCGGCCAGGCCCGGGCGGACGTCGGCCGGCGGCGGCCCAGGACGAGGTCGGCGCGCCCGGCCGTCAGCTCGGCCACGAGGCCGGGAAGCTGCGCGGGGTCCAGGGACGCGTCGGCGTCGCAGACACAGACCACGTCGGCGTCCGCCGCGAGCAGGCCGGCGTGCACGGCCGCCCCATAGCCGCGCCGCGGCACGTCGACGACAACGGCGCCCCGCTCACGGGCGAGCTGTGGGGAACCATCGCGGGAGCCGTTGTCGGCGACGACGGCTCGATATCCGGGCGGTATCCGTTCGAGGACCCAGGGCAGCGCCTCGGCCTCGTTCAGGCAGGGGAGCACGACGTCCACCGAGACCGGCCCCTGGTGACTTTGCGTGAGCATGATCGCGACTCTAGTGACAGTCGGCCGTCGTCGACCCTTACCAAACAAGGAAATCCGCTGGTGGGCGACTGTCTCGGCGGAGCCGGCGCGGGTCTTCTTACGAATCCGTGACGGCAGTTCCGGTGTCGCTCGCGGGCGGTATCCGCGCTCTATGGTGGCGACGTGGCTCGTGTCCTGGTGGTCGATGACGACGCCACTGTGGCCGAGGTCGTCGACCGGTATCTGCGCAATGCCGGGTTCGACGTCGACCGGGCCGCGGACGGGCCGGCCGCGTTGCGGATGGTCGAGGCGGCCGCTCCGGACCTGGTCGTCCTGGACCTGATGCTCCCCGGTCTTGACGGCATCGAGGTGTGTCGCCGGCTGCGGGAGCGGGGCCCCATCCCGGTGATCATGCTGACGGCGCGCGGTGAGGAGACCGACCGCATCGCCGGGCTCGAGTGCGGCGCGGACGATTACGTGACCAAGCCGTTCTCACCGCGGGAGCTCACGTTGCGGGTGCGGTCCGTGCTGCGCCGGGCGAGCGAGCCGCCGCCGGCCGGCTCCGGCATTCTGCGTGCCGGCGCCCTCGTCGTCGACGCCGCCGCCCGCACCGCGACCCGGCACGGCGGCTCGCTCGGGCTCACCGTGCGCGAGTTCGACCTGCTGGTGTTCCTGCTCCGCCACCCCGGCCGCGCCCTCACCCGCGCGGAGCTGCTGGAACAGGTGTGGGGTTGGACCTACGGCGACCCGTCGACCGTCACGGTGCACATCCGCCGGCTGCGGGAGAAGATCGAGGACGACCCGACGGCCCCGCGGCTGCTGGTCACCGTGTGGGGCGTCGGATACCGATACGACCCGCCGGCCGCGCACCACTCGGATTCTCTGGGCCGGTCCCGCGCCGCCGATGAGTAGGTCCGGCTGGTCGGCCAGAACGGAGGCGCTGGCATGAGCGCGGACCTGCAGGTCGTCGGGATCGCCCTCGCCTGCTCGGCGGTGGCCGCACTGACCGGTGTGCCGCTGCTTCGCCTGCTGCGCGCACGCCCGCTGTGGGCCACCGCGGTCGTGCTGAGCGTCGTTCCGATCCTCGCTGTCGCGGCCGGCGTGGCCGGTACCGCCCGCGCCATGTTCCTCTCGCACCATGACCTGCGGGTCGTGCTGATCGTCGTGGCGGTCTCCGCGGTGGTCGCGACCGCCGCCGCGGTGCGCCTTGGTCGGCCGGTCGTCGCGGCCACCGGTTCGCTGACCCGCGCGGCGGGCACGCTGGGTGACCCGGCCTACCAGCGGGCCGGCCGGCTCCCGACCGTCGAGCTGACCGCCCTGGCGGGCACGCTCGACGCGACACACGTACGTCTGGTGGCGTCGCGCGACCGTGAACGCGCGCTGGAAGCCAGCCGGCGCGAACTGGTGGCCTGGATCAGCCACGACCTGCGTACCCCGCTCGCCGGGATCCGGGCCACGGCGGAGGCGCTCGCGGACGGCCTGGTCACGGATGTTGGAACTACGGAGCGTTACCACCGGCAGATGCTCGCCGACGCCGAACGGCTGACCGGCATGGTCGACGACCTGTTCGAGCTCGCCCGGCTCCAGGCCGGCGCGCTCGAACTGACCCTGGAGAAGGTCTGCCTCGCCGACATCGTGTCCGACGCCGTCGCCGTCGTCGATCCCATCGCCCGCGCCAGGCGGGTCGTCGTCACCGGCAGCACCGACGACGCCGTCTACGTCGACGTGGATGCCACCCAGGTCAGCCGCGCGCTGATCAACCTGCTGATCAACGCCATCCGCCACACCCCCGACGACGGCACCGTCGAGGTCCAGGTCGAACGGACGGGCGGCGCCTCGCGCGGCGACGGAGCGGGAGCGGGAGCGGCCGACGACAGCCGGGCGATCGTCGCGGTCGCCGACCGGTGCGGCGGCATCCCCACCGAGGACCTGCCGCGCCTCTTCGACCTCGGCTTCCGCGGGGAGACCGCGCGTACTCCCGGCGACGGGGGCGATCATCCACATCAGCCCCGGGTGCGGTCCGGCATCGGGCTGGCGATCGTCCGGGGCATCGTGGAGGCGCATGGCGGGGACGTCACCGTCCACAACCAGCACGACGGCTGCCGCTTCGTCGTCGCCCTTCCCGCCGCCTGAACCTCCCAGGAGGAGCGGGCTTCCGCGACTCGTAAGATCCATCGGGCGCCCGCGCCGCTAGCGTCGCGGACATGCAGGTCCTCGTCACCGGCGGCGCCGGCTTCATCGGTTCCCACATCGTCGACGCACTGGTCAACACGGGTCATTCCGTCCGGGTGCTCGACGCCCTGCTGCCGGCCGTGCACCGCACGAAACCAGCCCTCAACGACGCCGCCGAGCTCATCGTCGGAGACGTCACCGACCGGGCGACGGTCGGGTCGGCGCTCGACGGGGTGGACGCCGTCTGCCACCAGGCGGCCATGGTCGGCCTCGGCGTCGACCTCGACGACCTGCCCGCCTACGCCACCCACAACGACCTCGGTACCGCGGTCCTGCTCGCCGCGATGGCCCGCCGCGGCCTCGGGCGGCTCGTGCTGGCCAGCTCGATGGTCGTCTACGGCGAGGGCGGCTACCGCTGCGCCGCGGACGGGCCCGTCCGTCCCGGTCCCCGACGGCCCGCCGACCTGGAGAACGGCGGGTTCGAGCCACCCTGCCCCCGCTGCGGCCGGCCGCTGGACTCGACGCCCGTCACCGAGGGCGCGCCGCTGGACCCGCGCAACGTCTACGCGGCCACCAAGGTCGCCCAGGAACACCTCGCCGCCGCCTGGGCCACCGCCACTGGCGGCACCGTGATGGCGCTGCGGTACCACAACGTCTACGGCCCGCGGATGCCGCGGGACACGTTCTATGCCGGGGTCGCGTCGATCTTCCGCAGCGCACTGGAGCGGGGCGGGCCACCGAGGGTCTACGAGGACGGCGGCCAGCTGCGCGACTTCGTCCACGTCCGTGACGTCGCCGACGCCAACGTGGCGGCGCTCCGGCACGACGGCGCACCCGGCCGGCTCGTGCCGGTCAACGTCGGCTCCGGACAGCCCCACACCGTCGGCGAGATGGCGAGCGCGCTGGCCCGTGCCTTCGGCGGACCGATGCCCGTTGTCACCGGGCAGTACCGGGCCGGCGACGTCCGGCACATCGTCGCGTCCTCCGACCGCGCCCGCGATCTGCTCGGTTACCAGGCGGCGGTCACCTTCGACGCGGGGATGACGGCCTTCGCCCGCGACCCGCTGCGCGGGTGACAGCAGACGCGTCCCCGGATCCGTCAGCCCCAGCGGCGGGTCGAGTTCGGCTCTGGGCGCGGTAGCGCCCGGGAGGGATGGCACGGTCGCGGGAGAAGGCGCGGGAGAACGCGTACTCGGAGGTGTAGCCGACGGCGTGGGCGATGACCCCGATCGGGTCGTCGGTGTCGCGCAGCGCGCGGGCCGCGAGGTCCATCCGCCATCGGGTCAGGTACGCGGCCGGGGTCTCGCCGACGAGCGCGGGGAAGCGGCGCGCGAGGGTGGCGCGGGAGACGGCGACGTGGTCGGCGAGCGAGGTCAGTGTCCAGGCGCGGCCGGGGTCGGAGTGCAGAGCGGTGAGCGCCGCGCTGATCGTGGGGTCGTTCAGCGCGCGTAGCCAGGAGATCGATGGTGTGGTGGGCGCGGCGCGCAGCCACGCCCGCAGCACCTGGATGAGCAGGACGTCCACGAGCCGGTCGAGCAGCGTCGTGGCGGCCGGGCCTGGTTCGGTGAGTTCGCCTGACAGCAGGCGGAGGGTGTCGGCGAGCGGCCCGGCGCCGGGTGTCCCGGCGGGTATGTGGACCACCTCGGGCAGCAGGGTGAACAGCGGGGTGGTGACGGCGGGGTCGTGCCGGTAGGAGGCACACAGGATTCTGGTCCGCGCCGGCAGGGTCCCGACGTCCAGGCGACCATCGCTGGCGAGCGCCGCTTTCGACACGGCGTGGTCGAACGGTTCCAGCGGACCGTCCGGGTCGCCGGCCAGGCCGTGTTCGGACCCGGTGGGCAGGAGAACGACATCCCCGGGCATGAGCCGTAGGGGCGGTTGCCCGGGAAGGCGCAGCCAGGCTGTGCCGGCGGTGACGGCATGGAAGGCCGCCGCCGAGATCCGGAACAGCCGCAGTCCCCACGGATCGCCGGCGTGGACCGTCGCGGCGACCGTCCCGCGCACACCGGCGACGCGCAGCACGTCACCGAGCAGATCCATTCCCGCAGCCTACCGATAGGCCTCTCACCCCCTGATCTGTGCGACGATCAGACAAGAATCTGAGACTTCCCGGCATCGATAGCTCACCTTGCGCGCCATACGGTTGATCTGTTCCAGATCGCAACCGGAAGGCGACACATGAACGTCAACGGCAGCATTGCCCTGGTGACCGGCGCGAGCCGGGGCCTCGGCGCTCGTCTGGTCGGCGAGCTCCTCGACGCGGGCGCGAGCAAGGTCTACGCCACCGCGCGGGACCCCCGCGCCATCACGTCGGCTGTGAGCACCGACCCGCGGGTCAACGTCCTGGCGCTGGATGTCACCGACTCCTCGAGCGTGGACGCCGCGGCCAAGGCCGCGACCGATGTCACCCTGCTGATCAACAACGCCGGAGTTCTCGGATTCGGCGGGGCCCTCGACGGTGATCTGGACCTGTTTCAGCGTGACGTGCTGACCAACCAGATCGGACTGCTGCGGGTGAGCCAGGCCTTCGTGCCCGTCCTGACCGAGAACGCGCCGGGCGCGATCGTCAACGTACTGACCTTGATCGCGCTCGCGCCGGTGGCTGGAATGGCGGGCTACTGCGCGTCGAAGGCGGCCGCGCATTCGATCACCCAGTCCCTGCGGGCGGAACTACGCGGCACTGGCGTCGAGGTCGTCGGCGCCTACCCCGGCGGTATCGACACGGACATGCTCGCCGGGGTCGATGCCGTCAAGGCGCCGCCGCGAGTGGTCGCGGAACGGATCGTCGCCGGCGTCGCCGCCGGGCAGACGGTGATCTGGCCCGATGACGCCGCTGCCGGCGCGGGCTCGGTCTACCTCACCGACCCGCTGGGCCTCGAGAGGATGCTCGCAGGCTGACCTGCGGCTTCCGGATGGGTGTGCCGTCAGCGCGGTTCGGTGGGTTCCTTCCAGCCGTCAGGCGGTCCGAGCTCGGAGGCTTCGGGGCCGAACGCGGCGCGGTAGCGGGCGGCGATGGGGGCCCAGCGCTGGCCCGGTGCCCAGGGCTCGCCGCCGGCGAGGTGGGTGGCGAGCAGGTCGAGGCATTCGTGCCAGCCGGCGCCGTCTCGGGCGGCCTTGCCCAGCGGGGTGAACTCGGCGACGAGCGTCAGCGCGCACCAGCCGGTGCCGCCGGCGTCGTCGGCGGCGGTGGCGAGCTCGAAGCGCAGGATGTCGTCCGGACCCCAGCGCAGCTCCAGTACCGCTGGCGGCTCGAACCGCAGCATCTCGCCGGTCATGGCGGGGAGGTCCTGGTCGGGGAACGGGAACGTCAGTGCGGCGCCGGTCGCCCGGTCGCCGACGATGCCGGTGGGGAACCAGGCTCGCAGGTCCTCCGGGTCGGTCAGTGCGCGCCATACCCGCTCGCGGGGGTGGCGCAGCAGCCGTTCGTAGCGCAGCCGGGCGCGGTCTCCGACGCGTTCGAGCGTTCCCAGCCGGTCGGTGGTCGTCGCCATGCGGTCCTCCCTGAGTGCTCAGTGGCCGTTGGCCGTGGTGTCTCGGTGCGGGCCGTCCTGGTTTTCGGCTTGGGCCGCCTCGTCCAGGTGACGTTCGAGGGCGTCGAGGCTGTCGGCCCACAGGGCGCGGTAGGGGGCGAGCCAGTCGTCGAGGGCGCGCAGGGGTGCCGGCTCGATCCGGTAGACCCGGCGCTGCGCGTCGATCCGGCTGGATACGAGGCCGGCGTCACGCAGGACCCGCAGCTGTTTCGACGTCGCGGGCTGGCTCATGCCCAGTGCGGCGACGAGGTCCCCGACCGACCGCTCGCCGGTCCGTAGCGCGTCGAGGATGCGCCGCCGGCTGGGCTCCGCGACGATCGAGAACACTGCCTCCACGCCCTGAACATACCCCGAAGGTTATATGCCTAGCAAGAGATATAAGCGTGTCACGGGCGGCCGACTTCAGGTGCACCGTGACCGAACCCGCGGCCCGTCCGCGGCGGGCGCCGCCCGCCGCGGACGGGCCGACACCGCCGGCTTCGTGATCCACGTCGCCGGCGGCGTCGCGAGCTTCGCCGAGCAGGACTCACCGTTCAACAAGGTCGCGGGGCTCGGCCTCGAAGGCACGCGCCCTCCGAGCGGTTCCGAACGAGGGACCGATGAGAAATGGCGGCGGCGCCGGTCTGATTACGGTCCGCCAGATGCCTGTGACCGCAGCAAGGGAGAGCAACCGATGAGACCGCTCCGATATTCGATCAACGTCACCCTCGACGGCTGCTGCGACCACCGGGTGGGGATGACCCCGGACGAGGAGTCGCATCGCTATTGGGCCGCGAGTCTGGAACGGGCCGATGCGCTTCTCTTCGGCCGGGTGACCTACGAGATGATGGAGGAGGCGTGGCGGCGGCCGGCGGCGGGAACGTGGCCTGACTGGATGGCCGATTGGATGGTCCCCTTCGCCCAGACGATCGACGGGGCGAAGAAGTACGTCGTGTCGGGCACCCTGGACCGGGTCGATTGGAACGCCGAGCTCGTGCGGGGTGACCTGGGGAAAGCCGTCGCGCAGCTCAAGCGGGAGCCTGGCACGGGCCTGTTCGTGGGAGGCGTGACCCTCCCGCTGGCCTTGGCGGATCTGGGATTGATCGATGAGTACGAGTTCGTCGTGCAGCCCGTCGTGGCGGGTCACGGCCCGACGTTGTTCGCCGGCCTGAGCGAGCGGCTCGAGCTGAAGCTCGTCGAGCGCCAGGAGTTCCGGTCGGGGGCGGTCGCTCTGCGGTACCAGCCCAGTCGAGTCACGGACTGAAGGTCGGCTGCCCTGGACACGCGGGCCTGGCAACTCCGCGACATCGACCCGTGCGACAGCGCCCGCGGACGAGGCTGAGGGACGTCGCGGACGCGGAAGACCGGCCTGCCCCCTGGCCGCGCGCCGGCCGGGATCAGCCGCCGGTCACGGCCACGGCCAGGGATCCGACGACCGTGTCCGGATCGTGCGGTGCGTACTGCACGATCTCGATCAGCGCGGCTGTGCCCGGCTCGGGCGGCGGACTTAGGTGGCCGGCGAGTTCCAGCGTGGCGGAGCGTCCTGGGGCGAGATCGACCGCGACCGCGCCGTCCAGGTGTTCCAGACGGGCCTCGCCGCGTCGCGCCGACAGTTTCAGCTCGACCGTCTTCGGGTGGAAGGGCGCCACCCCCAGGGTCTTGGCTGCGGCCACTGACCTTTCCGGGGACAGCAGCCGCGCGCTGACGTGCGTACGGATCCGCGTGTATCCGGGGTTGCCGATGGCGAAGGGCGTCCTGAAGGCCCCGCCCGGAGCCTTCACCGCGTCGATGTTCAGCTGGGCCCAGTGCCGGTCGACGCCGGGCGCGATGGTGGCGGGCAGGTTGTCGTCGAACGCCGCCTCCACGCTCGCGAGCAGGCACACGTGGGCCGGAGCCGTCACCGGGATCACCCCGGTGACGGTCGCCGTCGCGCTCCCGCCCTTCGACGCGACGAGCGCCATCTCCTCGCCGAACCACTTGGCCGAGCTGAAGCCCGCCGTCGGGTCCGTCCACCACACGGTCACTGTGGCCAGCGTTTCCGCGGCGCCGCCGCCGTAGTTGCGGACGTCCACGGTGACGGTCGTCGGCTCGCCCGGGTTGTACACCCGCAAGGGACCGCCGTTGACCCGGATGCCTTCGCACAGCCATCCGAGGGCCGGCGGGGGCAGAGGGGCCCGTTCGATTCCCTGCCGGCCGAGGTCGCCGGCGAAATAGGGAATCACCAGCCAGGGCTTGGCTTCGTCAATGTTCTCGTGTTCCGGCACGTCATCCCTCAGATCTCGTGGAAACCGAGTAGGTGGACCGACAGCGGCTGGTCGTCGATGCGAGTACCGGGTGCCACGTCCCAACAACGGTGGAGCAGACCACGATCGGCGTCCAGATCGATGCTGGGTGGCTCACCGAAGATGTCGTGGGTCAGCTCCTTGATCCAGCTGGGGACGGCGTCGAGCAGATAGCCGGGGTCCTTACCAGGAGGCAGCGGCGCCGACGAGGACGGCTGTTCCACCGGGCTCGTCGGCGCGTAGATGTAGGAGTCGAACTCGTCGGGAGGCGACCGGCGAGGCCAGCCGTTCTGCGCGGTGCTCGGGGTGGAGGTGAACTGCGCGAACAACGGTGTGCCTAGCTGGCCGCCGGTCGGGTAGATCAGTCCGATCGTGGCGAGGAAGGTCCGCGCCTGCAGGAGCCCCTGGAAGAGCGCTCCCTGTGCCTTGGCGAACTCCCGGACCAGCTCGGCGCCGGCGCCGTTCTGGGCGACGGTCACCAGGGTCTGGGCCGTCACCGCCACCTGGGGCGGATGCCCACCGCCGCCGGTGAGCTTTTCCCAGACACGTTCGGGGGTGCACTTGCCCTCCTCCGCCAGCAGCCCGATGCAGATGATGAGGCCGGCTACCAGCAACGCCACCAGGAGCACGAGGATCGCCAGGCAGATGTTCCCCGCGGCGGTCTGCTTGTCACTGGTGGTCGGCGTGGTGGTCGAGCTGGTTGGCCCGTTGGGGTCGTCGCCGTAGGACTGCACCTTCACCCCGCCGCCCGGGCTGCCGGGGACCAGGGTGAGGGTCGCGGCCAGCGCCGGCGGCAGCGGCCTCGGCAGTGGAGGCAGCCCGAACGTGTCGAGCAGGCGAAGGTGCTCGGCCATCCGCCGCAGACCGGTATCGAGGTCCCCCGCGGGCGGCAGGCCCGGGTATGCCGCCGCGAGCGCCGCTTCCAGACACTGGCGGGTGGGCCCAGGGATCGTCTCGGCGCCGCGTTCGGCGCCGAGCGAGACGAGCTCGGCCAGTTCGGTGAGCGAGGGCTGCCCCCGGTTGACCGAGATCCAGGCCCCGACCGTGTTCCTGGCCAGCCGGTCCCGTACCCGGTGCAGGCGGCGCGGCCCGCCGACCACGGCTCCCAGGTAGGCCGACCCGGCGGCGTTGCCGAGGTAGGAGGAGACCGCGCCGGCGGCGAACGCGGTGGATCCGTCGTCCGTCGCCCCGGAGAGCAGCTTCTGTAGGAAGGCGGCGGTGCGGCGGGCCAGGAACCGATCCGCGAAAGGCCAGGAAGCGATGTCCCGGGACTCCTGGCGCGGGTGCGGACGACGCAGGTGCGGTATCGGCGCGAGCGCCGCGTGCAGCGCCGTGATCTGGGCCTGCAAGGTCCCCAGGCCGTTCTTCAGCGCGACGAGCTGTGCGGTTGCCTGATTGAAGCGTGCCGGGGAGGCCGGGTCTCCTGGCGAGAGCAGTGCCGCCTCGACGTCGTCGCGGGCCGCCGAAACCTGGCCGTAGATCGTCAATGCCCGCGACCAGAGGTCGGATGCCTGCCTGACCAGGCCGAGCTCCGCGTCGTCGTCAGCGTGCCAGACCAGGTGGTCGACCAGGGCCCCGAGCGTCGCCGACCCTGGATCGGACTTGATCGCGGTAAGGAGCCGGTCCCGCAGTTCCGGCGGTCCCGCCCCGCCGGCAAGAATTTGCCCATAGACATCGAGATATGCCGTATGTGTCCAGTAATCGATCAAGATCGACCTGCTTTCCTTGTCGCCATGACGGTGATGGCGGCGCCGACGACATCCGGACAGGGGGATGCGCGGAGAAGGTAAGGATCCTGGGATGAGCGGACGGCTTTCCGTGCGCGACAACGATTGCCGGCCGAGCCTGAAGGTGAAACCCGGTCTCGACCGGGGTCGAGTGTGCCAGTTCGGTGTCCGGTCTGGTGGTCGCCTCGCCGGCTCGGATGCCGAGCATTCACGGCTCCGTGTGGGCTCCCGTGGGATGCCAGAGCTTGCCGAACTACACCGCGCGATCAACGCGGGCGAAGGCGTCGCCGACTGCGCCGCGTGCACGCCGCCGATCCCGAGCGGGTGCTGGCCGTGTGTGAACTCGGCGCGATGCCAGCCTGTCACCGTCTCGACCACGGCGACCTCGAAAACCTGCTCGCATGACCCGACCGGCAGCTTGCAAGCCGTCGACGGCGGCATGCTCCAGATGGGTCCTCAGGCGGGATCGCGCCTGGACTCCGGCGCCCTGCGCCGGCCCTGAAGGATCTTCTCGTCCACGCTTCGCGACCCACATCCGCGTACTGACCGGGGTGTCGGCTCCCTGTCAGCTCTGATCGGGTCCGGTGGGCGGCGGTGGGGTGCCGTTCTCGGGGCGCTTGCTGTGGCGTCGTAGTGCGGTGAGTTCGGCGCGGGTCTGGGCGAGCTGGTGCTCGAGCAGCACGATCCTGCAGGCGGCGGCGACGGTGAGGCCCTCGTCGACGACCGCCCGAGCGCGGACGGCCAGATCGAGGTCGGCGCGGGAGTAGCGCCGGTGCCCGCCGTCGGAACGGTGCGGACTCAGCAGTCCTTCCTGGCCGAGCGCGCGTAGGAAGGAGGGTTCGACGCCGATCAGGTCGGCGGCCGCACCCATGCTGAAGGCCGGGTAGCTGGTGTCGTCGATTTTGCCGTGCCGAGTCATATGCCACCCCTCCTACGCCCAGCGGCCGGTGGGCTGTCAGCCCACCGGCCGCCGACCGTCATGCGGTCTGTCTGGGGCGCGCCGTCATGGCTCGAGGACCTTGTGGTCGGTCGTGTCGCGGCCGATCTCGATGCGCCGGGGCTTGGCGTGTTCGGCGACCGGGATCATCACGGTCAACACGCCGTCGCGGTAATGCGCGGCGATGTTGTCCAGGCTCAGCCCGTCGCCGAGGATGATCTGCCGGTTGTAGGTGCCCGTGCCTCGTTCCGAGATCAGGTACTGGGCGTCTTCGGGAGCCAGCCGGCTCCGGCTTGCGCGGACGGTCAGGGTGCCGTTCTCCGCGGTGACGTCGACCGAGTCCGGGTCGACACCCGGCAGGTCGAAGTGCAGGAAGTACGCGTCGCCGGACCGGTAGCAGTCCATGGGCATCATCCGCGGCGTCCGGGCCGCTCCGAGCGCCTCGCTGGCCAGACGGTCGAAGTCATGGAACGGATCGAATCGCAGCAGCATTGCTACAAACCTCCAACCACATGACGAACAATGGATCTCTGATCTTGCGAACCGCCGCGGGTCGCGACGGGTGTAGGCAGTGGCGGCCGGACGGGATGTCACGGCCGCGTCGCGCGCCGGACTCCGGGCCGACGCCGCGCACGCCTTCGGATGGTGCGCAGTTCCCTCGCGCATGGCGGCCGCCAGTCGCCGCCTCGAGCTGTCGGGAGGAGCACCGCCATCGTCCTCACCTCCTGACCTCCCGCGTGGTTCCTCTCGGTCGACTATCTACCCCACCCGTGCCACAAATTATGCATCAGCCAGAGCAGATTTCAAGCGCCGCCCGTCGACATCACCCCCACGGCCACCCGACCCCGACGCCCACCCGACCCTCACACCTGGCACCGTCGCCGCCACCACCGCGCTATGGACTCGACCTCCGCGCCACCCGGTCGACCGGCCAGACAGGCTCGGGTGGTGCCTCATATGCCCGGGCCAGGCGAGGGTTCGCCTCGGCCCGGTCCTGCGCCGGCTGGGGGTCGATGACGAGCTGGCCGACCTGGTCCTGCTGCTGACCAGCGAGCTCGTGACCAACGCCGTGCCGCACGGACGCCGGTGAGGGTGGGGAGCGGTTCCGGGTCGACGGCGCCCGAGTGCACGCGCTGCCACGCCCTGCTCCGGAATTTACGGACCAGGAACGACACCGCCGGTCGGCATCCTGCCTTGGGCTGAACCGTACCCGCGGCGAATTCTATACCAAATCCGATCGCGAGATTACACCCGATCGAGGGTAAAAGATCCGGGCTGTCTGTGTTAGACAAAGTACATGCGACGAGCGGACCGTTTCAGACGGGATGCCGGACGGTTGGTCGGCGGTCGAAGTGCCAGGATCGTGCGGGCCGGCAACTGCTGCTCGCCGATCGACGCCCGCTGACCAGCTACCGCCGTCTCGGACGCGACGATCCGGCGGTCGGTCTATCGCCGCGCCGACGGCCCTGTAATCCAGCCGTCGGCGCATCGGCGGTTTCCTGCGCGAGGAGGCGTCAATTTTTTCGTAGATACGCGAGCCGGTCGCGGCGGGAGCGTCCTAAATACTAGGTCGGCCGTTCCGCGGCCAATCGAACTCGCCATCTACGGTAACGTCAGGTAGCCGGGCAGATATTTTGCCGGGCCTGTCCGCGGCATTTTGCTCGATGCCAAACCTCAGTATATGGTGTGGATGTGGAACTGCCCTATATAGACGTACTTCTCGATACCCATGACCAAGGTGATCGGACGGCGGATGCCTTCTCGCGGCACATACACTGGGGGCTGTGGCCACGGCTGCGCGGTACAAGAATTCGAGGGCGGAATGTCGTCGCCGCCCAGGAGCGGCTCGATGACACGGTCGCTGGCGGGGCGCTGATCTCCGATGGCATGGCCGTCCTGGATGTCGGCTGCGGCTTCGGGGGAACGCTGGGGCGATTGTCGGAACGGTTGCCGGCGGCGCGACTGGTCGGTGTGAACATCGATCATCGGCAGCTCACCCGGGCCCAGTCCACCCGGGCCCAGTCCACCCGGACCCAGTTCATCTGTGCGGACGGCTGCGCGCTCCCGCTGCCCTCCGCCGCGTTCGATGCGGTTCTCGCGGTCGAGTGCATCTTTCATTTCCCGTCCCGGCTCACCTTCCTCAGGGAGGCGCAGCGGGTCCTGAAGCCCGGCGGGCGGATTTCCCTGTCCGACTTCGTGCCCGCGGACAACGGTGACCCGGACGGCGCTGACAGCGCTGTCAGCCGCTGGCTCGAGGACCAGGTCGCCAAGGGATACGGCCGGCAATCGAAGTGGTCGGACGGCGACTATCAGGCAATGGCCGACAAGGCCGGGCTCGTGCTCGAACGGAACGAGGACGTCACCAAACTCACCCTGCCCACCTACCTCTATCTGCTCTCGACCGGCATCGCTCGCGCCGTCACCGGCCGTGGACATGTCCCGATCCGCTCCACGCTCCTTCTCTTTCTGCTCTCGGCCCTCGGCGCGGTCCGATACCGCCTGGTGGTCCTACGCAAGCCGAGTGATCTGGACCGGGACATGGACCATGGTCAGGCGGTGCCGTTCGAGAAGGTTGCCGTGCCCTGAGAAAGCCGTGCCCTGAGATATGAGTCACTCAGCCTCCCGACGGGCCGGAACCGCTGACGGGACATCCCGTCGGGAGGCTGGGCCGATCCGCGGTCTCGGACCCGGGCAGGCCCTGACGGAAGCGGCACTGATGGGGCCGCGCTCCGGGTGGGCGCGGCGGCCGCGGTCGCCGCGGTCGCCGCGTACGGCGTCAGGCCTGGCTGCGCTGGCCCTGCCGCGCCGCGACGCGATAGTGGCCCGGCGGCATGGCGCGGGCGCGGCGGAAGGCACGGCTGAACGCGTAGACGGACGTGTAGCCGACCGAGTGCGCGACCGCCTCGAGGCCCTCGTCGCCGTCCCGCAGGCGCCGGGCCGCGAGGTCGAGCCGCCACCGGGTCAGGTAGGCCCCGGGCGTGTCACCGGTCACCGCCCGGAAGCGCCGGGTGAGCGTCGCGCGTGACACCGCCACCTCGCGGGCGAGCGCCTCGGTGGTCCAGGCGCGGGCCGGGTCGCGGTGCAACGCGGTGACCGCGGCGCCGACCAGCGGGTCGTGCAACGCGCCCAGCACCGAGGGCTGCGTGCCTTCGGGATCGCCGGCGAGCCATGCCCGCAGCAGCTGGACGAGCAGGATGTCGACGAGACGGTCCAGCACCAGCGCCGTCGCGACCTGCCCCGACCGGGCCAGCTCGTGCCCGAGTAGCTGGACGGTGTCCTCCAGCCCGGACCCGCCGGCCTGTGCGCCGATGTGCACGACCTCGGGAAGCAGCGCGAAGGGCTGGCTCGACGACGCCGGGTCGTGCTCGTAGTGCGCGCACAGGACATGGGTCCGGACCGGGCCGGCGCCGATGCGGACCGTCCCCGGTCCCGTCTGCTCGTAGCCGTCGGGCCGGCCGGCCGCCGCGCGTGCCACCGCCGCGGGGTCGCTGCCCAGGGCATGTTCCGTGCCGCGGGGGAGCAGCAGCACGTCGCCCGGCAGGAGCTGACGCGCTGGCTCACCGCGCCGGGCCAGCCAGGCGGTGCCCGCCGTGACGGCGTGGAACGCCGCGCCGGCGCTGGGCGCCGCCCACCAGCCCCAGTCGGCGCCAGCCTCGATCCGGGCGCCGAGGACCCCGCGGACACCGGATACCGCAAGCATCTCGGAGAGGATGTCGATGCCATGAAGCATACTGGTCTGACGCAGGCTGATATGGATCTGACGCTGATACGCATCCACAGCCGCATCCAGCCCGCTTAGCGTGACCGTCGTGGATATCACTGGAAGCACCGCTCTGATCACCGGCGCCAACCGCGGCCTCGGCCGCCAGTTCGCGCTGCAGCTCCTGGAGCGCGGGGCGGCCAAGGTCTACGCGACCGCCCGCGTCCCCGAGACGGTCGACGTGCCCGAGGCGCATGTCCTGCGCCTGGACGTCACCGACCCGGCGTCGGTCGCCGCCGTCGCCGCGGCTGCCCCCGACGTCACGCTCCTCGTCAACAACGCCGGCGTCTCGACCGCCACGAACCTCGTCACCGGCGACCTCGCGCGTATCCGCCAGGAGCTCGACACCAACTTCTACGGGCCGCTCGCGATGGTCCGCGCCTTCGCGCCGATCCTCGCGGCAGGTGGCGGCGGCGCGATCCTCAACGTGCTGTCACGCCTAGCCTGGCTCTCGTACGACGGCGCCAATGCCTACGCCGCGTCGAAGGCGGCGGCCTGGAGCCTGACCAACGGCGTGCGCCTGGAGCTCGCGGCGCAGGGCACCCTCGTCACCGGCCTTTTCCTGAGCTCGACGGACACCGACATGATGGCCGGCTGGGACATCCCCAAGAACGACCCCGCCGACGTCGTGCGGGCGGCACTCGACGGCCTCCAGGCCGGCGCGCTGGAGGTGCTCGCGGACCAGGAGTCCGTCGATGCCAAGGCGGCGCTCGGCGCCGACCCCGCCGAGGTGTACGCACTGGTCTAGGGCCGTCGCATCGCGGTCCGGCGTCCGGTTTCCGGCGTCCGGTGTCCCGTGGTGACCTGGCCTCAGGCGTCTCGGTTGGTCTCGCCCGCGACGCCGACCGCGTTGAGGACGTCGGCCTTGTCGTTGTGGCTGTGGGTGAAGCCGAGCTGCCGTTCGATGTTCACGGTGGCCTCGGAGCGGTAGGCGAGGATGTAGGCCCGGCGGAATCCGTCGGTGTGGTTGCCGCCCGAGCCATGCATCACCCGCTCGTTGTGCACGGTGCAGTCGCCGCGCGCGATCGGCCTGACCATCACCTCGTCGTCGGGCCGCAGCTCGGTGCCCAGGGCATGGGACTCGCCGCGCCCGCCGTACACGGGGGCATGTGGCCGCAGGTGCGTCTCGTGGGTGGTGGCCGGGACGAACCGCATGCAGCCGTTGTCGATGGTCGAGTCGTCGACGGCGAGCCAGAACGTGGCCGTGCGGCGGTCCTCGGTCGCTGGCCAGTAGGCCATGTCCTGGTGCCAGGCGAACACGGCGTCGGTCTTGTGCGGCTGCTTGGCGAGGAGCTGGTCGTAGTCGATCGTCATCCCGTCGCCGCAGAGCTGCCGGGCGATGTCCGCGGTCCGCCGCTCGTACACGTTGCCCTGCCAGCCGGGAAAGTACCGACGGGGCAGCATCACGTTCACGATCGAGTACTCCGACGGGTCCCGTCCATAGTCGCCGGCCATGTCGCAGAAGTCCTTGCCCTCGACGTCGATCTCGCGGCGAAGGAACCGGTCGTAGGTGACCTCGATCTCGGCGACCTCGCCGTCGGTGAGCACGCCGGCCAGGTGGACGAACCCGTCGCGCGCGAACCGGCGACGGTCCTCGTCGTCGATGAGGTAGCGACCGGCGCTGTCCAGGTGACCCATGGTGTCCTCCGTCTTCCGTCGCTCCCGTAGGACCGTAGGACATCTCCCCGGCGGCGCCTGCGGCCAGCAGGCGAGCAGGCGGACGCGGCACCGGGCCGAGGAGCGAGGGCGCACTCATCGGCCGCGGCACCGTCACCGTCAGGACGCGCCCGAACAACTCCGGCCAGGCGTCGGTTCGCCATCCGTGCGCGCGCACGTCGGGGGAGACACCAGATGCGACGAGGCCCTACAGGCCGGGCACGATGCGCAGGTCACGAACGGCGCCGCCGTCGAGGGCGGCGAGGGCTTCCTGGTAGGCGGCGCTGTCATGCGCGGCCCGGGCGGCCTCGACCGAGTCGAAGGCGATGAGCACGGTGCGGGTCTTCTCCCCGGCCTCGTAGGTCAACTCGGGAAGGCCGCGGGCGACGAAGGTGCCGCCGGCGGCACGCAGGGCCGGACCGGCCAGCTCGGCGTACGCCGCGACCTTGCCCTCGTCGACGATCTCCTTGTACACGCTGATCCAGTAGGCAGTCATGACGCCATCGTGCCCGAGGCCGGGAGGTGAACGGGCTCAGCTCGGCCGATCGTGACGGAAGATGGAGATCTTGACGGCAAACCTTCCGGTCCGCTGACCTCGGGTTTGTCATCCGAGATTGTCCGACCGCCTTGTCGAGGCGGAGGTTGATCGGCTTCGATAGATTGCGCAGGGGTGGGCATGCTAAGGTCCACGACGAACGGCGTGCCCCATTTTCGATGCGACGACCTCCAATTATGGAAGGCGCGACGCCTGACCTTGCGGGAACTTGTCGCGTCAATCATCGGGAGCTTGCTCCATCGATTGTCTTCGCAACCAGTGCCATCGAGGTGGGCGTCCAGCCCCGCGCGGCGCTTTCGCGTCGCGGTCGACCGTCGAGGAGACGCACCATGCGTGCAGTGCGCCCGCGCCGACAGTTTATCGGCTCCATCTTATCTATGATCAGCGCAGCATTATCGGTCATTCTGGCGTACACCGTGGGCGCCGCCGCGCCGGCGGCGGCGGCCACCCGGGCCGTCAATGACATCGGCCAGGTCGTGTCCTCGCTCGAGGTGAACAAGGGCTACGAGATCTCCCGGGACTGCGGGTTCACCGGTGTCCCGCAGGCGAACACGATCGGCGTGCTGTGGCTGTTCTGTGACACCGCGGTCAGCCCGACCGGCCAGCGGGTCTGGGGGACGACCGCGGGTACCGCGCAGGCCTTCACCGCGCCGAACCAGTCGCTGTTCGGCGATTTCACGGACGCCTCGGGCAACAACGTGGTCCAGTTCATCCCGAACCCGTCGGGGTTCTCCTGCGGCGGTACCCTCGCCGCCTGGGCCAGCGGAACAGCGTCGATCCCGACGTCCTCGCCGAATCCGCTTCTCATCATTCCGTACGTGCTGATGTGCCTGGACGGAAGCAACACGAGGCCGCTCGCGTTCCGTATCGTCGACTACGACTACACGACGAACACCTTCAGCAACGACAGCCCGGTCGGCGGCAACGGGATCTTCACCGGCAGCCCGCTGGCGGACAACCGCACCCTGGGCTCACCGGTGGTCTACAACGGCTCGCTGTACTTCTACACCGGTCTGTGCACCAGCTCCGTCTTCGGTGACTGCTCCGCTGGGACCGCCCAGGTCGCGAAGGTCACGTTGGGTAGTACACCGTTCGCGGCGTACAACGCGAGCAATCGGAGCGGTGGTCATCGCTGGCTGGACCCCCGTAACTACACCTTCAGCACACTGGCCGCCACCTCCGGTGGCTTCACTCCGATCACTCCGGCCAGCTTCGATGTCCACCGCTATCCAGCGTTCTCCGGGTCCCCGTTCGTCGCGATCGAGCAGGACGATATCGGCGGGAACATCACGGTGTTCTCGTCGAGCAGCCCAACCGGGCCGTTTACGCCGAGATTCACCGCGGCCGTCCCGTGTAACAGCACCACCGGCGACGGAGGTTTGTGCCGGGCCTACATCGGCCATCCGGAGTCGAGCACGTCCAGTAAGCTGATGTTTTCCTACTTCCAGCCCAGCGACAGCCACGGCAACGGCCACGTGCGGACCGCCTGGATTCCCTGGAGCTGATCGGATCTCGCCGCCGTCGGGTCGGCCCGGTCGCCGCCGTGCGACCGGGCCGACCCGATGCGCATCGGCCGCCGGCCGGCGGGGCTTACCCGCGGGGCAGCCTCCGTCAGACGTCAGACGTCAGGCCGCGCGGGCCGCCCGGAGACCTTCTCGGCCAGCGACCCGCCACGACCAGGCGACGGTGACCAACGTGGCCGCGACGGGCAGGGCGGTGCCGGTGATCCCGCGGACCGCGACGAAGACCTCGGTCGTCTGGGATGTCAACAACCAGTACGTGAAGGCGGAGTTCCCGAGGTTCACCGCCGCCCACAGGAGGGTGAGCCCGAGGAACAGCCTGCGCACGCCGGGCCGGGCCGTCACGCCGGGAGGCAGCGGGCAGAAGTCGCGCGCCAGCCGGTGAACGAGGGGCCGCGGGGAGAGAGCGGACAGCAGGAACATCAGTCCCACGATTCCGGCGACGATGACAGGCTGAAGAAAGTAGACGAAGGCGCTGCCGCTTATGACCGCTACCACGGTGCGCACGGTCAGCCCGACCGAGGACAGCACCAGCAGCGCCGGGATGCGCCGCTTGGTGGCCACCCGCCGGCTCACCGCGGCGTACTCCCACACCAACGCGGCCAACGCCGCCAAGGTGAAGTTGAAGAAGTGCAGGACGACAAGAAAAAGGACCGCGGGTACGACCGTCGCCTCGATGAGATGAGGCAGCCCGTGTCTGGCGATCATCGTGGGCTTGGGAAGCCGGGCGTCCGCCTGCGCTGCCGCCTCGCCGGGTCCCGTCTCAGGGGCGGCCGGGCCGTGGAGGACTGGAGCTCGCTCCGCTAGAAAAATCATGTCTCCAACGGGTCGACGCTGCGCCAGCGATCCACTGTCGCGCCAACCATACGCTGGTCCCCCTGAGCCGCCGTGGCTGGGGCCGTCCCGACCGTGTCAGGCTGGATCGAGCAGGACGCCCGGGTTGAGC
Organism: Pseudofrankia saprophytica; assembly: GCF_000235425.2. NCBI lineage: Bacteria > Bacillati > Actinomycetota > Actinomycetes > Frankiales > Frankiaceae > Pseudofrankia > Pseudofrankia saprophytica. The sequence goes on along the minus strand of NZ_KI912266.1, from coordinate 7,808,767 downwards.
AGCCCGTCAGGGTCGAGTCCGCGCTTGACCGCGCGCATCATCGCGATCTCCTGAGGTGACCGGGACAGCCCCAGCCACGCGCGCTTGGCCCGACCGACGCCGTGCTCGGCGCTGATGCTCCCGCCGTGCGCCGCGACGAGCCGCAGCACCGCGTCCGTCACGGCCTCGGCCTCGCTGGTCGCGTCGAGCACGTTGACGTGCAGGTTTCCCTCGTTGATGTGCCCGAACAGGATCGGCCGCGCGGTCGGGCAGGCCGCCGATATCGTCGCCGGAAGCGAAGCCACCGTCTCGGCCAGCGCCGTCAGCGGCACCGCCACGTCGAGCTTCACCGGGACACCGGCGGCGTTGATCGACTCGGTGTGCGCCTCGCGGTAGGCCCACAGCAGGTGCCGGCCGCGCGTGTCGGAGGCGACGGTCGCATCCCTGACGGCATCGCTGTCCGCCAGCGCCTCGAGCAGGTCCTCGGTCGGGTCGGTCCGGCCGGCGCACTCGAGGACCAGGTAGGCCGGGTAGGTCTCGGCGAACGGGGCCGAGAGGCCGGTCTTGTCGCGGACCAGCGCGAGGCCGTCGGCGAAGAACAGCTCGGCGGCCTCCAGCGACGGCATCCGGTTGCGCACCGACCGGACGAGCGACAGCGCGGCGGCGATGTCGTCCACGGCGACCAGGGCCACCGCCCGGTCGGTCAGGAGGGGAACGAGCCGCAGGCGAAGCCGGGTGATGATCCCCAGCGTGCCTTCGCTGCCGGTGAGCAGCGACATCGCGTGATAGCCCGTGTTGTCCTTCGGGAGCCCACTGAGACGGCTGATGATCGAACCGTTGGCGAGTACCGCCTCGATCCCGAGCACCTGCGCCCGGGTCGTGCCGTAACGCAGCACCCGCTCGCCGCCAGCGTTGGTGGCGACCAGACCGCCGAGGGTGGCCGAGTCCCGCGCCGCGAAATCGACCCCGAAGTCGTAGCCCTCGGCGCGGACGTGCCGTTGCAGTGCGGCCAGGGTGACGCCCGCACCCACGGTGACCTGGCCGGAGACCGACTCCACCGGTTCGAGAGCCGTCAACCGGGCCGTGCTGAGCAGGATCGCGCCGTCGACGGGCACACTCCCGCCGACCAGCCCGGTGTTGCCGCCCTGGACGCAGACGGGCACCTTCGCCCGCGCCGCGGCGGCCATCACCTCGGCCACCTCGGTCGTGTCGGCGGGCCGGACCACGCAACGAGCGCGGCCGTGGAACCGACCGGTCCAGTCGGACTCGAAGGAGGCGACGACGGAGGCGTCGGTGAGCAGATGGGCGGCACCGACCGCGGCGCGCAGCTCCGCCGCCAGGGCCGAGGCCGGCGTCGACGCCCAGTCGGAACCCGGCTTCCCGTCGGGGATCGCCGCGTCGGAGGTTGCCGCCACGCCACCAGCCGGCGTCAGCCCGCTGGTCGGCGCGCTCATCCCAGCAGCCTTACCCGGACGGTCTCTGGCATCGCGGCCAGCGAGCCGAGTACGGCCGCCGGGTAGTCGACGGCGATGTCGGTCAGGACATACCCGTACTCGCCACGGGTGTCGAGGAGCTGGCCGTCGATGTTGACCTTGTGCTCGGCGAGCAGGCTGTTGATCTTCGCGAGCACGCCCGGCACGTTGCGATGCAGATGGGCGATCCGGCGCCCGCCCGGCCGCGGCGGCAGCGAGAGGTGCGGCAGGTTGACGCTCATGGCCGTGCCGCCGTCGAGCTGGTAGTCCCGCAGCTTGCCCGCGACGTAGCGGCCGATGTCCTGCTGGGCCTCCTCGGTCGAGCCGGCGATGTGCGGCGTGAGGATCACGTTCGGCAGGTCTCGCAGCTCGGAGCGGAACTCGTCGCCGCGCCCGGCCGGCTCATGCGGGAAGACGTCGATCGCCGCGCCGGCCAGCCGCCCGCTCTCCACCTGCGTGCGCAGTGCGCCATGGTCCACGACGAAGCCGCGCGAGAGGTTGAGGAAGAGGCTGCCAGGCCGCATGCGGGCGAACTGCTCGGCGCCGAACATCCCGCTGTTGCCGGCGCGTCCGTCCACGTGCAGGGTCACGACGTCCGCGACCGCCAGCAGGTCGTCGAGGCTGGCGCAGCGGCGGGCATTGCCGAGCGCCAGCTTGTCGGCGGTGTCGTAGAAGTACACGCTCATGCCGAGCGCCTCGGCCAGCACCGACAGCTGCGCGCCGATGTTGCCGTAGCCGACGATGCCGAGGCGCCGGCCGCGGACCTCGTGGGCCGCCTCGGCCGACTTGTCCCACACGCCCGCATGCATGGCGGTGTTCTTGGGGGTCAACCGCCGCGTCAGCGCGATGATCTCCGCGAGCGCGAGCTCGACCACGCTGCGGGTGTTGGAGAAAGGAGCGTTGAACACGGCGACGCCTCGCTCGCGCGCGGCGCCGAGATCCACCTGGTTGGTACCGATGCAGAACGCGCCGATGGCGAGCAGGTCCGGCGCCTCGTCGAACACCGCCTCGGTGACCTCGGTCTTCGACCTGATCCCCAACAGCTGCACGCCCGCCAGGGCCGCGACCAGCGCCCGATGGTCGAGCGCCCGGTCGATCGTCTCGACCTCCGCGCCGGCGGCCTCGAGGATCGTCGCGGCGTCCGGGTGGACGTTCTCTAGCAGCAGCGCACGCACGGCAGGGGCCCTCATCAGCCGGTGACAGGTCTCCCGCAGTCTACGAAGCCGGCGGCCGGTCCTCGGCGGGGCACGTCGGATGATCATGGCCAGCCGTCGGCGCATACCGTTTCGTTCCTGCGGTCACGCCCGTGCGGTCAGGCCCGCGCGGGTACGACCACGGCCGCCTCCTCAGGCCGCCTGCGCGGACGGGGTGAGGGCGCGCAGCGGCGCCGACAGGGTGTAGGTGAAGAAGTCGAGGAAGCCGTCGGGGTCGGGTCCGGCGTTCATGAGGGCCAGGTGGTCGAAGCCGGCGTCGACGAACTGCTGGGCGACCCCCAGATGGCGGGCCGGGTCGGGTCCGCAGGCGAACCGGTCGGTGATGTCGTCCTCGGTGACCGTCGTGGTGGCGGCGGCGAAGTTGACGGGGTTGGGCAGCTCACTCATGACCTTCCAGCCGGTGAGCGCCCACCGGGTGGTGGACAGGGCCGTCTCGGCGGCGGCGTGCTCGTCGGGGCCGTACGCCACGGGCACCTCGGCGTAGCGGGGGCCGGTGCCCCCAGCCCGGTGGAACTCGCCGACGATCTCCGGTTCGGCCTCGGTGGCGAACAGTCCGTCGCCGCAGTCGGCCGCCAGCCGGGCTGACGGGCCGCCGCTGGCCGCGATCGCGATCGGCGGCGGGGAGTCGGGCAGGTCGAAGACCCGGGCGTCCTCGAGCTGGAGGTGGCGGCCGTCGTAGGAGCGGTAGCCGCCCTCCCAGAGCAGCCGAATGATCTCGACGGCTTCTCGCAGCATCGCGTGGCGGGTGGCCACGGCCGGGAACCCACGGCCGACGACGTGCTCGTTGAGCCGCTCCCCGGAGCCGAGGCCGAGGGTGAACCGGCCGTCGGACAGCAGCGTGACGGTCGCCGCCGCCTGCGCGATCACCGCCGGGTGGTAGCGGATCGTCGGGCAGGTCACGCCGGTCGCGAGCCCTATTCGATCCGTGCGCTCGGCCATGGCCCCCAGCAGCGTCCAGGTGAAGGCCGAGTGGCCCTGGTTGTCCAGCCACGGGTGGAAGTGGTCGGACAGCTCGACGAAGTCGAAACCGGCCTGCTCGGCGGCGACCGTCTGCCGGATGATCTCGGCCGGGCCAAAGGCCTCGGTCGCCAGCTTGTACCCGATCTTCATGGCGATCCTCCGTCGTCGGCTGGGTTACGCCGTCCAGCGGATCGCCTTCCCGCCCGTGCGCCGGTGAATCGTCGGAGCCCGCGTTTCCGCTCGGCCCGCATGGGCTGGCGCCATCGCGGGAGCCGTGGGTCCTGCGTCGATCCCTCGAAGGCGGACGACCGCGTCAAGGTCGTTCTCAACCCGTCGTGATCAGCTCGTCGAGGAAGGCCAGGCGGGCTATCGGCGTCAAGATGTGATGCACGTCACGTCGCTGGCGCGGGTGGGTTGTCGGCGGGGATCGGGGTACCCGACCAAAGCATCGCGTTGCAGAATGAAAGCGAGTGAAACGTGAGTTTCCTGGACAGCCTGGTGGACGGACTCGACGACAACACCCGTTCTCGCACTCTCGATCTCATCGCTCAAAGCGTGGCCGACGACCGTGCCGCGGCCCTCGAGGGCATTCATCGCCGGCCTGCCGATGTCGGCACGCGCGGCCGCCGTTCCCGCTCGGACTCGGAGCGGTCCGACAAGTCCTGACTGGTCCTCGCGGAGGTTTTATAGCCGAGGCGACCTTCGGTCGTCTGCCTTCATGAAAAGACTGAGCGCGCCGGTGGCGATCTCCATCTCCCATGAAGTCGAATGTTCGCGCGTCCGATGGCCGCCGTCAGATTTCGAGGTGCAGGCGCACGGTGGTGTGTCCGTCGTGGGTGTCGATCTCCATCAGGTGGCACAGCTGCCTGACCGCCCACAGGCCGTAGCCGCGTTCCTGACCGGGACCGGGTGGACGGTAGCCCAGGAACCAGTCGGTGGCGCGATGGCTGGGGTTCGTGATGTCGCAGACCAGACGGCGTCCGACAAGCCGCATCGTCAGCCGTCCCTGGCCGCCGTGCTGAAGGGCGTTGGTGGCGACCTCGTTGACGCTGAACACCAGCCGTTCGATTCCGTCGGGGGAAACGCCCAGGGCGGTCGCGGTCGCCGTGACGAAGTCCCGCACCGTGGCCAGGTCGGTGCCGAAGTCCAGCACGGCCTCGTCACCGTCGACGGGCAAGGGCGCGAGCCGCCGTGTCCAGGGACCGGACACGTCCGTCGGGTCGGCGTACTCGGGGCTGGAGTGCGCCGACGTCCCGAAGGCCAGTTCCGGATGAGTACGCCGCGCGTCGGCGACCACGGTCTCGGGCAGCAGCCGGCTGTCATACCCGCAGAGGACCGACGCCGGGTAGGCGGCGAACGCGAGGTTGATCGCCGATTCGTAGCGCGTCCACTCCGCGGTCTCCACCGCGTCCCTGCCGTGCCAGATCGGCTCGCCGATCAAGCGCATCCGCCGGCGACCAACCGTCGCGGCATAGCGATCGACAACCCGATGGCAGGCACCCAGGGCACCCCCCGGTGTGTCGTACCACTCCTCGGCGGCGACGAACTCGACCTCGCTGGCGGCGTCGCGCAGCGCCTGCCGTAGCAGGTCGATGTTGACGGCCGAGGTGACGACCAGCAGCGAATCGCCCTGGTCGATGCCGTCGAGACAGAACGGCGCCGTCGCGGCGAGGAACTCCGCGTCGCTGCCGTAGATCAGCGCCCGGTGGATCAGACCTCGGTGGCGCTCCGACGGAGGACATGGCTCGGCGGTGCTCGTCACGTGGCGTCTCGAGGGGTGACGGTCAGGGAGGGGATGTTGTTGAAGCCGACCAGCTCGACCACGCGGCACAGCAGTGGCGCCAGGTTCATCACGTGCATCTGCCGTCCCGCCGGCAGCCGCCCCGCGGCATGACTCAGCGCCCGCAGCCCAGCCAGGTCGATGAACTCCAGCTCGCCCATGTCCACCCAGATGTCTTCCGGCCAGGTCAGGACGGCCTCGAGCGCCCCGGCCAGCGCGTCGACGGTGTTGTGGTCCACCGTGCCCACCACCCGCAGCGTCCGACGTCCGCAGCGAAAGGCCGGCACGATGCGCAACCGGCTGCTCAGGTGCAGCGGCGTGAGCTCCACCGCTGCCGGATGGCGCCGCTGCAGGTCCTCCAATGCGGCGGCGCTGAACTGGCGCGCGTCGTACTGACAGACCGCCGAAGCCGACTGGCCGGAGAACGCCGCGTTCACCGCGGTCTCGTAGGTGCCCAGCTGGTCAGCGCCAGGCACGTCACGCAGTGCCCAGCCCATCTCGCCGCTGACCCGAACGCCGGCGAAGCCGGCTGACAACGAGTCGTTCACCTCGCTGCGCAGCGCCCGCACCATCGCCAGGGCGTCGAACGCCCCGGAGGCAAGGTAGCTGGTGGCGGCGGTGGCCACGGACAGCTGGCCGGTGGCGAGGACCGCCGCCGTATCGACACCGTCCTCGCGCAGCCACCCCAGGACCTCACGCGGGGCGCGCTCGTCAGCGAAGTACAGGACCCGCTCTCCGCGCCCCAGGCCGGCCCGCACATATGCGGTGACCACCCGGCGTTGCTCGGTGTCGTCGAAGTACGCCAGACACAGGTGGTCGCCTTGGTCTATCCCGTCGACCCGGCGTGCTCGGCCCTCGCATGCGATCACACCAGTCCCACAGTTCTCCCCGGGCTGGCCTTGGGCCGGGGCCCCACCTTCAGTTGTTCGGCCACTTACCCGACAGGGCGGTCACCATAAACGCGATGCCCAGAGCAGATCGTCAGCCAACTCGGCGCGACGCCGCACATGGTGGCTCCCGTCGGCGGGAACTCCACTCCGCGGCGCGCGGCGTCATACCCGGCCGGCGGAGTCCCCACGGATGGCGCGGGCGGCGCCCGCGACCTGGTCGCCTGGCCGGTTGACGGGGCGAAGCACCGGGGTGGCTCGGCCCGTTCCGGCCGCGGCGCCGGTCAGCCACTCGCGCAGGATGGACCCGGCCTCGTGCGCGGGCCGCCAGCCGAGCAGCTCATGGGCCCGGCTGGTGTCCATCAGCGGGACCGCGAGAGCAAGGTCGATCCACCCCTCGTCGATGGGGATGAGGCGACCCCGGAAGGCCAGTTGGACCAGGCCGCGGACCAGCCTTGCCGGCACCGGTATCGGTTGACCGCCCACCATGTTCGGCAGTGAGCGTGGGTCCACGACCGGGCCCGCGGCCACGTTGATCGGACCGCGCGCGTCCGCCCTGATCGCGGCGGCGAACGCGGCCGCGACGTCGTCGGTGTGCACGACCTGGAACTCCAGCCCGCTGACCGCCGGACCACCGGCAGCCGGCCGGGGCGTCGCCAGCCCGTGGACCATCGGGCCGCCGGCCGGCGCGGGGCGCTCGTCGGGTCGGCCGTCCCGTCCGGCTGGCGGTGGCCACGCAGGAGCAGGCCGAGCGTGCGGCGGGGCAGCAGCGGTCCGGCGAAGTAGCGCGTCTGCGAGGCGGCGGCGGCCCCGGAGAGCACGATGCCGGGCCGGATCCGCACCACCCGGCACTGCGGGAAGTCCGTCTCGAAGCGATCCAGAATGTCCTCCACCGCCGCCTTGTGCACGCTGTAGGCGCAGGTCACGACGCCGGTCGTCGGCCAGTCCTCGGCGAGAAGGCGGCCTGCCTTGGAACCGTGGGCGTCCCGGGGCGCCGGTGCGTACGTACCGACGGAGGAGGCGTAGACCAGCGTCGGCACCGAGGCGGCCCGGACCGCTTCGAAGACGCGGGCGCTGCCGTCGACATTGGTCGCTCGCATCACGTCCGGACGACGGACTGGCTGGATCAGCCAGGCGAGGTGGACCACGGCCGCGCAGCCCTGGAAGGCCTCGGTCAGCGCCGCCGCGGCGTCAGGGTGCGCGATGTCGATCGACGTCCAGCGGACGCGAGCCCCGAGTGGCTCGGTGGGCAGGCGCCGGGCGACCGCGACGACTTCCTCGACGGACGGATCCGCCAGCAGGGTGTGGAGCAGGGCGTGTCCGATGTTCCCGGTGGCTCCGACGATCGCGACGCGCATGTCGCAGGCCTCCCCGCCTCCAGCCCGGTTAACTCGCCCGGCGATTCCCCGGTGGAGTCAGCCGCGGGATGGGCGTCGCCCGCGTCGTCCGGGCAGTGGCCTGGTGCGAGCCGCGAGGAGGGCTATGTCGTAACCCGATCCATTGGGGCAGTCGATAGCCATCCGACCCCTCGCCCCGGCATCTGTGACGGCGCCGTACCCGAGCGGACCTCGTCGCGAGCCGTCCCGGCTCCTGACTAACGTTGACGTCAGTGTTAGAAGATGTTAGGAACGATCTGTGTCTGGCGTCACGCACCGGGGCTGATACTCGTCGGCTGCCAGGCAGGCATGATCACGAGCTGTCGCGCGGCCGCCCAGTGACGTCCGCCGGACGGCCCACCAGCGACCGGAGGTAGTCATGCCCAGAACCCCCGTCGACTTTCCCGTCTTCGACGCGGACAACCACATGTACGAGACGGTGGACGCCTTCACGAGATTTCTTCCCAAGGAATATGACGGCCTAATCAAATACGTCCAGGTCAACGGGCGTGACAAGATCGCGGTTCGGGGTGTGATCTCCGAGTACATCCCGAACCCGACCTTCAACGTCGTCGCCCGGCCGGGAGCCTGGGAGGAGTTCTTCAAGCACGGCAATCCGGATGGGAAGTCGACCCGGGAACTGATGGGTGCCCCGATCCGCTCGCCCGAGGCGTTCTTCGCGCCGGAGCCGCGGCTGGCCCTCATGAACGAGCTGGGAATCGACCGGGCGCTCATGTGGCCGACGCTCGCCAGTCTCCTGGAGGACCGGCTGCGCATGGACCCGAAGGCCACCCACGTGGTCGTCCACGCGCTGAACCAGTGGATGCACGAGCAGTGGAGCTTCAACTACCAGGACCGCATCTTCGCCACCCCGGTCATCACGCTGCCGATCGTGAGCGAGGCGATCAAGGAACTGGAGTGGGTGCTCGAGCGCGGAGCGAAGATCATCCTGATCCGGCCGGCGCCGGTTCCCGGCTACGAGGGCTTCCGGTCGTTCGCGCTGCCGGAGTTCGACCCGTTCTGGGAGAAGGTCGTCGAGGCGAACATCACCGTCGGCCTGCACTCCTCCGACGACGGTCTGACCCGCTACTACAACATGTGGGAGGGGCGAGCCGACGGTGAGCACCTTCCCTTCTCCACACCGTCGGCGTTCATCGAGATCATGCACACCCAGGGCCGGGGCATCTTCGACACGGTGGCCTCGCTGATCGGGCACGGGCTGCTCTCACGTTTCCCCCAGCTGCGCATTCTTCCGGTCGAGAACGGCTCCGGCTGGGTTCGGCCCTTCGTGGAGGCCGCCGGCACCGCCTACGCGCACAACCCGAGGCGGTTCGACGAGGACCCGCTCGCGGTGTTCAAGCGCAACATCTGGATTCACCCGTTCCACGAGGAGGACCCGCGCGGCCTCATCAAGGTCGTGGGTGTCGACCGCGTCGTGTTCGGGTCCGACTTCCCGCACGCCGAGGGCCTGTCCGACCCGGTCTCCTACGTCGACGAGCTCGAGGGCCTGTCCGCGGAGGACATCGCTCGTGTCATGGGCGGCAACCTGGCCGAGGCCATGAACCTCCCGTTCGCTGCCGCGGCCTGAGCGGAGAGGCCGATCGGGAGGCCGGTCGAAGTGTGGCTGGTGGGTCCTTCGCGCAGTGGACGGCGGAGGGCCCCACCAGCACGACGGTCCCGCGAGCAGGGAGCATCGCCGATCTCGCCGCCACCGAGCCGGCCGGATGTTCGCCATCGCAGGCAACCATGCGGCCGGCCCGGGGCTGACCGGCAGACCCTGACCAGCAGACCCCGACCGGCAGGCGGACCTCGATGGAGATGCTGGATTTGAGATGCTGGCGAAATCATGATCAGCGATCCGGCCAGCTCGACGGGCGGGCCCGCGCGGCCGACACCCACCGCCGAGGCCAGGGGACTGCCCGGGCCGGAGCCGATCGCCCGACGCGCCCCGTTCTCCGGTAATCCCGCGGTCGGCCAGCGCGGGCAGCGCACCCGGCAGCGCATCCTGGCCGCCGCGTTGCGGGCGTTCGGCGAGGGCGGCTACCACACCTCGACCATCGCCGACCTCGCCCGGCACGCCGGCTGCTCGCGCGTGACGTTCTACCAGTACTTCTCCAGCAAGGAGGACGTCCTCTGGCACCTGGCGGGGCAGGTCGCCCACCAGGTCAGCGCCTCCGTCGAGGCGATGGGGCCGCTGACTCCGGATGGCGCCGGCTGGACGGCGATCCGCGCCTGGGTGGCACAGTACGCGGACATCTACGAGCACTTCGGCGCCGTCTTTCACGTCTTCGAGAGCGCGGCCAGGGAGGCGGAGAGCCTCAAAGCGCTGAACACCCGCGCGGTGGCGCTGACCATCGCGCGGATCCGGTCCAAGCTGCCTGCGGCCGCGTCCGCCGCCGGCGGGGCCGACGCGATGATCGGCCTGCTCCTGGGCGCCACGGCCCACGCCTGCTACCTGGGCAGGATCCTGCGGCACGCGGCCCCGCACGCGTATCCCCGTGCCCGCGTCGACGACGCGATCGCCGACATCATCCACCGCACCTTCTTCGGGCTCGTTCCCGACGTGAACGTGCACGGTCGAGACGCCGTCGCGGCGCCGCCGATCGACTTCGACCACCGGGCCGACGGGACATCGACACGGCGCTCCGCGCTCGTCGGCGCCGCGCGGGCGACGCATGACGCGCTGCTCTCCGCCGGCTACGAGGCCTTTATCAGGCACGGATATCACAGCGCGCGGATCGACGACGTCGTCGAGATCGCCGGCCTCTCGCACGGCCTCTTCTACCGATACTTCGCCAACAAGGCCGACCTCGCGCGAGTTCTCGTGCTGACAGCGATGGAGCCGCTTTCCAGCACGCTCGCGGCAATCCCCGCGCCGCCCGAACCCGGGTCCGGGAAAGCCTGGTCGACGGCAGACCTGCGGGCATGGCTGCGCACATACAACAAGATGCACGCCTCCGAGGCCGGGATCATCCGGATCTGGGTCGACGCGACACGCCGCGATGCGTCGCTCGGGACCGACGCGGCCGCTGCGCTCGACTGGGGCCGGCGCCAGATCGTGCATTTCCTGGAACCACGCGGCTTCGGTGACGTCCATGCCGAGGCGATCGTGGCGATGGCCCTGCTCGACGTGTTCGGCGGCAGAAACCACCCGACGCAGACGCTGGAGGCCGCGGTCCACGTGATCGAGCGCGGCCTGCTCGGCAGATGACGAAGCGCTGCCGTGATCACCGTGATCGCCGCGCCGCCGGTGCGGAGCGGGCCTGTCCGATGGGAGCGTGAACGTGTCCGGCTGACCGTGGTCGGCGGGTGGGGACCGGCTGAAGATGGGTGCATCAAGCCCGAGGCGGTTACCCGCCCCGAACCAGGAGGTCTCTGGTGCTCATTGCCATCCTCGATTTCAGTACCGCTGCCGCCGATCGGCCGGCCGCCCTCGCCCAGCTCGACGGTGAGCGTGACGAGATCCGCGCCATGCCAGGCAATGTCGCCTTCCGGGTCTATGCCTCCCGCGAGGACGACACCCGGATCACCGTCGTGCACGAATGGGACGACCCGGCGTCGTTTGGCGGCTACCTGGGGTCGGAGGCATTCGCCCGCTCCGGCGAGGTGCTTCGGCCGATGATGACCGGCGTTCCGATCAGCCGGAGATTCCAGGCCGAGTTGGTGGAGACGGTCGCCTGACCGGCGTAGCGGCGGGTTCCTACGATCGGTCCGTGCGAGGCCGTCGATGACCCGGAAGGCGTACAGCTTCGTCCGGACGTTCGCGCCGGAGCCCGATCGCGACCTCTGCGTCGACCGCCACTACCTGCTCTGCGCCTCCGCCGGCGTCCTGCGGCTGGAGGCGCGGGGTCAGGCGTGGTTGTTGCCGCCGGCCAGGGCCGCGCTGATCGAGGCGGGCCGGCCGGTCCGGGTGAGCATCCCGCAGCAGGTGACGACGGCGTCGGTGCTGTTCGACACCGACTTCGCCCCGGTTCCGCCAGCGCCGTTGACGGTGTTCGACCTCAGCCCGCTGGCACGGGCGCTGGTGAATGAGTGCGGCGCGTGGGGCGAGAGCGATGAGCCCCTCACGGCGTACGGCGAGACGCTGTTCGCCGCGCTCGCCGCGGTGACCTGGCGGCTTGCTGATCAGCCGAGTCCGGTGGTCGTGCCGGCGGGGCGATCGCCGGAGCTGCGCCGAGCCTTGCGGCTCACCGAGGAGCGGCTCGGCGAGGAGGTCCGCTTCGAGGACCTGGCGGACGAGGTGGGCGTCGCGCCGCGGACGTTGGCCCGGCGGTTCGAGGCGGAGACGGGCATGACCTGGCGGGCGGTCCTGCGTCGTATGCGGGTGTTGCGCGCCATCGAGGAACTCGCCGCGGGGGACGCCGCGGTAACCGCGATCGCGTACACGATCGGCTACACCTCCCTGTCGGCGTTCAACGCCGCATTCCGGGAGCTGACCGGCCGCACTCCGACGGAATACCGGGCCAGCTTCCGGCCCTGAGGCGGCGAGGCTTGGTCAGGTGGGACGGAGAGACTAACGGCGAAGTCGCCGTCGGGTGTTCCTTGTCGCCGCCCGGATTTACCCGCCGGGACGGCAACTGGCGGCCGACGGCCGTGGACTGTCGGACTCGGCGGTGACACTGAGCTGGTGGTCGTCGTCTTCGATAGCGAGCTGTGGATATGGGACGCCCGGCGTACGGACAGCTGGACCTTCGTGAGCCTGCCTGCCGAGGCGTCCGAGGAGATCCGTGAGCGGGCGGGTGGGCTGCGTCGCGGCTTCGGGTCGCTACGGGTGCGGGTCATGGTAGGCGGCAGCTCGTGGACGACCTCGATCTTCCCGGACAGCACCCGCGGCTACGTGTTGCCTGTCAAGCGCGCCGTCCGCCAGGCCGAGGCCCTGGAGCCCGGTGACGTCGCGACCGTGACCGTCGAGCTCGTCGACCTGTGACCGCCAAACGAGCGGGTAACCCGCCAGTTCCGGCATTCCGGGCGGTTCCTTCCGTGATTCGCGCCGGCCTCGGCTGGGTGACGGAGCCAGGTGGCTGTCGAGTAGATATCGAACATATGGTCTAATCGCGGCGTGGTTGTGACCGACAGGCTGATCGCGCGCCGCGCGGCGGTGGCGCACGTGTTACGGGTTCTCGCCGCGTCCTGTTGGGCCCAGTACCTGGTGCTGCGGGGCAGCGTGGCGCTCAGGGCCTGGCTGGGCGAGCCCGCGCGCGAGCCCGCGGACATCGACTTCGTCGTGACGCACCCCGGCCTCGACGCGGACGGGCACCCGACCGCGCGGATCGGCGAGCAGGCTCTGGTGGACGGCGTCCTGGCGGCGCTCGCTGAGGACCCGGTGCCGGGTCTGCGCGCGGACCTGATCGAGGTCGACGACATCAACGGCTACTACGGCTACCTTGACGAGTACCCGGCCGACACGCTGCCGCGACGGTCAGGTTCACGGCTACCGGCGCGACTGCCCCACGGCTTCCAGGAGGAACGGCCGGGCCAGCCGCCCGGAACGAGCCACCCGCCGCCGGTGACCCGCCTGTTGCTTCCGTACGACGTCGGCGACGAGCGGGACGTGCTCCAGATCGACCTGGCGTTCGGGGAGCGGCTGGTCGAGGAGCCGGTCGTCGTGGAGATCCCGCCGTTGGGTACGCGGATGATGGCCGCGACCCCCGCGCTCTCCCTGGCCTGGAAGGTGTACTGGCTGCTCAACGACGTCCCTGCCCGCGGCAAGGACCTCTACGACGCGGTCCTGCTCGCCGAGCACAGCCAGGTGCCGCTCGCTCACATCTGCGGCCTGCTCCTCGAACTCCTGGACCACCTCGACGTGATCCAACCGCTCTCGCCCGGCCAGGTGGACTGGGACCGTTTCCGCGCCGAGCACCCCCACGTCGACGGCGACGCCCAATCCTGGCTCAACCGCCTGGGCGCGGCGCTTGCTGCCAGCTGATCGCCTCGCGTCGAGAGGGGAACCGGCGGCTACTGGGCCGAGCCGATGACCAGCTCACGCTCAAGCCAGCCGGCATCGAGGTGCGCCGCGTCGTCGAACACGACGTATTCCGTGCAGACATCCCGTACCTCGAACCCGCCATCCCGGACCGCGGCCAGCAGGGCGTCGAGCCGGCCAACCGCGGTCCGCCGACCGACACCGCGGCAGCGCTGGGTGACGAACCTGTCCTCGCAGCCCTGGGCAACGACCCGGCGGGCGTTCCGGGAGGGACGGGCACCGTGGCCGCGCACCGTCGAGGCCAACGCGCCCACCACCCGCTGGTCACCGGATGGCAGCCGAACCTTGATGTGATGCTCAAAGTACAGATCGGCGGACGCCTGCGCGTCGAACTCAGGAACGCCATCATTCCAGGGCGCCGCCTCGATCTTCAGACGAAGCACCCGCAGGCCCGCGGCCTCGAGCCGGGCCCGCCAGCGAGTGGCCAGCCCCTGGACCTCGACTGAGGTCCCGCTGCCGAACACCGTCAGCATCGGCTGCGAAGGGGTCGCTCCCTGATCGAGCTCGATGTGGCTGAACTTGGCACCATGCCGCTCGGCGAACGTCGCGAGCGCCGCCACTTCCATCGCCGGGCAGGTCAGATGCACCTCGAAATCGCCAGACCACACGCACCCATCATCTATCGTCCCGCTTCGTGCGGGATTGTTCCCGTCACCTTCTCCAGGATCGGGGAATTCCGGGGCCGGTGCCGGGCGAGCGTCAGGTGAGATCGCCCAGGACGGGGACGATGCTCAGGACGTGGACGAGGCGGTCTTGCGTCGTGTTGTCGCGCAGCCGACGCCGGCCGTGGGGGACTTCTGGTGCGTGCGAGTCTTGCCACGTTGATCGGCGCGGGCGGCATCCGCACCGGGTGGGTGGTCCTGACGCGCCGCTGGAGGCGAGCGTGGCCGTCTATTACTGTTCCACCAATTTCTGCGACCGGCTGATCTCGGTCTCGGTGATTCCCGGGGGCAACCCGGTGGCCCGCGCCAACCCGGGATCGTTCGCCGGCCAGCACATGATCTGCGGCGACTGCAAACGCCGGTTCTGCTATCAGTGCGTGCAGGCGAAGGCACGGTGGTTCGACGCGGCGCTGTGCCCCCGGTGCCTCGGCACGCTCCTCGACCCCGCCGACTGGCCGGAGGTCAGGGACCGGGCCGCCCCGCCCGAGATCGACCTCGTCGAGCGGGGCAACGAGCTGGCCCGCTCCGGGCGGGACGGGGATGCGCTCGCCGCGTTCACCGAGGCACTCGAACTGCGGCCGCGCTACATCGACGCGCACTTCTACCAGGGCCTGATGCTGAGCGGTCTCGGCCGTCCCGACGACGCGGCCGACGCCTACCGGCAGGTCCTCGGGATCGATCCGGCGCACCTCGGCACCCTGCTCAACCTGGAACGGCTGTACATGCGGCGGGACCAGCTGGACGAGGCGCTGGCCATCTGCGAGCAGACGCTGCGGGCAGAACCGAACTTCGTGCTCGGCCACCTCGACAAGGCGGTCGTCCTGCACCTGATGAACCGTCTCGACGAGGCGCTGGCCGCCTGCGCCCGCGGCCAGGAGATCGAGCAGGCCGGTAGGGGAGTCGGCTCACTGCCGGACCGGACCAACCGGGCCACCGGCCTGAGCGTCAGGGCGGCGATCCTGCTCGACCTCGGCCGGCACGCCGAGGCGCTGGCGGCGGTCGACGCCGCTATCGCCGGCGGCGGCGCGACCTCGATCGACCACCAGAACCGCGCCGAGATCCTGGAAGCCCTCGGTCGCCACGGTGAAACCCGGGGCGCCTGACCGAACCTGCCGGCTCGGTACTACGCGACCGCCAGCACGTGAATCGTGGGGCTCTTCGGCTCAGCAGAGCGGGACCTTCGTGTCGACGAAGACGTTGTTGTGCGGGCCGGACGTCGCGCCGTTGTTGTAGAAGTTGTCGGCCGGCGCGTACCGGCCGGACGCCACCCCGGACACGACCAGATAGAACCAGGTGTTCCCGTCCTCCACCGCGTCTCCGGTCGTCCGACAGCGGACCTGCACGGCCACGTTCACCCCGATCCTCGGGGTGTTCGGGCCGACGAAATGCACGGTGGCGAAGGTCGGCGAGCCGGTGTTGCCGGTGACCTCGGTGTGGGTCGCCGGCGGTGGAGTCGTCGTCGGCGGAGGCGTCGTGGCCGGTGGAGTTGTCGTCGGCGGGCGCGTCGTGGTCGGCGGCGCTGTCGTCGGTGGACGTGTCGTCGGCGGCTGCGTCGTCGGGGGCTGCGTCGTCGGGGGAGTCGGAGATGGCTGGGCCGTCGGGGGGCCGTTCACGGTTACCCGGATCGAGGCGCTCTGCGCCGAGTTGCCGGCCGCGTCGGTGACGCGGACCATGACGAGCCAGGTGCCTGGCGTGTCGAAGGTCAGGTCCACCACCGCGGACGCCTGGTCCCCGGTCGTCTGGGTGATCGAACCGCCGGGACCCGCCAGGAAGTTGTAGCTGACGATCGGCACCGCCGGGTTCGCCGCGGACGAGCCGCTGGCGTCGAGCCGCACGGGAAGCGGCGCCAGCCCACTGGTCTGCGACACGTTCAGCCGGGCCGTGGGCGGGTTCGCTGGCGGCGGGACCGTCGCTGGCGCCGACGTCGCGACGACCGGCGGCGCGCTGGGCGGTGGCGAGGTGGGCGCCGGCGATGGCGCGACGACCGGGGGTCCGGTGGGCGCGGCGGAGGTGGTCTGCGCCGGCCTCGTCGGGCGCGACGCCTCGGGAGAGGTTCCCCGTGGCGCCGGCCGCGTGACCGGGGGGACGACCGGCGGCGGGCTGGGCGCGGCCGCGGGCGGCGAGACCGGGGGAGTCTTCGGCGGCGTGGGCCGGGCCGTGGCGGGCGGGGACGTCGCGGGCCCGGTCGGGGACGGCGGCGGTGTCGACGGCGTGGGTGTCGGCGACGTGGACGTGGGCGGGGGCGGTGGAACGGCGGCGGGCTCGTCGGCGCCCGTCGGCGCAGGGCCGTACTTCTCGACCGTGGTGACGGTGCCGCTGGGCTGGATGATCCCGGCGATGCTCCCCGCGGAGTCGTTGAAGAACATCACCGACCCGGCGCGCCGCAGCTCGAACGGCTGCCCGGGCTTGACCGGCACGTTCGCGGCGGCCCGGACCTTCCGCCCGGCGAGGTCGACGACAATCACCCGGCTGGCCGTGAGGTCAGGGACGAACACCAGGCCGGCGGCCTCCACCGGCTGTCCCAGCCGATGTCCGGCGACGCCCAGGTCGATCACGTCGTCGCAGGTCCGGGTGGCGAGGTCGCTGAGGAACAGCAGCCCGCTGCGCTGGCTGGCCAGGAAGATCCAGCGGGCCGCGTCCGCGCCCAGCTGCCCCGGCGGCGGCGCCGCGCCCGCGCCGGCCACCACGACCGAGCCGTCCTTGTCGGCGTCGACGCACACCCCGGGCCCGGTGACGCCGCCCGCCTCGATCGGGCGGGCCCGCCCGGCCGCCAGGTCCACGGCCACCGGCCGCCCGGACACGGAGATCAGCCTGGTCCACTTCGGGTCCACGGCCCCGACCCGGGCCTGCCGCCCGTCGCCGTCCACCCGCAGCAGGTCGCCCGTCGCCGCGTCGACGATCCACAGCCGGCCCCAGGCGTCGGCGAGCACCCCGCCGTCGCGGATCGTGGCATGGACGGCGACGGTCGCGCGGACCCGCAACGTCCGCGGGTCGACGACGAAGACGACCCCCCGCGCCGGGCTGACGGCGAACAGCGCGCCCGGCGCGGGGAACAGCTCCAGCGGCTCGCCGCGGCCCGAGAACGGGCTCGTCGGCAGGTCCACCCGGTAGGTCGTGCCGTCGATCCGCCGCACCGTCCCGTCGGCCGACGAGACGAACGCGTCGGTGCCCTCCTGGGTGCCCACCGGCCCGTTCCCGCCGACGTCGACCCGGGCGATGATCTGCCCGGACATCCCGTCGACGAGCACCGCCTCGCCCACGGCCGACGACACCAGCCACGCCGACGCGTCGTCGAGGTCGACCGCCCGCCTTGGGACCTCCTCCGGCCGCGCGAGGGCGACCGCGAGCCCGGCGACCGCGCCGACGAGCACCAGCGTCAGCAGGATCCGCGGCAGCCAGAGGAGCCACGGCCGCGGGATCGCCTGCCGACGCGGGAGGGCGTGATCATTCACCGGGCACCGCCGTCGTGTCAGCGCGCGTCAGCGCGCGTGTCGTCGTGCCGGCCGGCGTTGACCATCGTGCGTCGCTGCTGGTCGTGCACCTGGACCCAGTGCAGGAGGAAGTCCGACGGGCTCGCGGGCGTCGGCGCGAGGGCGGCGGGCGTCATCGCCGGACCGGTCGGCGTCGGCGCCGCGCTCGCGCCTGGCGCGCCAGCGCCCGGCACGCCCGCGAGGCCCGCGCCGGCCGTTCCAGCCGCGCCGGCCGCCGGGGCGGCGAACAGCGGACGCGGGTCGAGGAGCGCCCGCATCCGGCCGGCGCGGCCGGCCGCGCGCCCCAGCTCCCGGCGGACGTCGCCGACCAGCGCCCAGGCCCGGTCGGGATCGTCGGCTCCGGTGCCGCCCACGGCGAACGTCGCCTCGTCGACCAGCGCCGCGAGCAGCCGCAGCGCCGCGACCGCCGGCGCCGTGGCCGGGTTCCTGGCGACGGCGCCGACCAGCTCACGCCTGGTCAGTGACGGTGACCGGGAGACGCCGAACTCGCCTAGGCGGTCCCGCGCCTCCCACCAGGCGCCGCGCACCCGGTCGGCCGGGCTGCCGCGCCGCCGCCGCGCCAGCCGGCGCCGGGCCTTCTCGCCGATCACAGCCAGTGGCACGGCGAGGGCGAGGGCGCCCAGCGCGATGAGCAGGATGAACGGCCAGTCGAGGCGCCCACCATGGTCATCTCCGTCGTCGACGGTGATGCCGCGTTGCGTCGGCGCGATGACCGCCGGCTTCTCCTGGTCGCCCTGCTGGCCGCGCGGCGGGGAGGCAGGCGGCGTGAGCCGGGACCCGGCCCTCGACAGGTCGCTCGTGTCGGTCGGCTCGAACCCGACCCAGCCGATCCCGGCGAACAGCACCTCCGGCCAGGCGTGTGCCTGGTGGTCGGTGACCGTGAACGTGCCGTCGTCGGCCGCGCTGTCGGCGCTGTTGGCGTTGTTCGGGCCGTCCTCGTCGAGCAGGTAGCCGACGCTGATCCGGGTCGGGAACCCGAGCGCGCGGGCCAGGACGGCGAACGCGGCGGCGCGCTGCTCCGCGTAGCCGCGACGGTCCGCCGGGTCGGCGGAGTCCAGCAGCCGGGTGAGCCGGCCGTAGGAGTGGCCCGGCGTCGCGTGCAGGTCGTAGGGGAACGCGCTGCCGTCGCGCAGGAAGGCGGCGAGCGCGACCAGCTTGTCGTACGTCGTCGCGGCCTCGGCCGTCGTCCGCCTGGCGGTGGCGAGCAGGTCGGCCCGCAGGTCGTCCGGCAGGTTCGGCAGCACCCGGTAGCGGTCCGCGCCCGGCCCGGTCGCGACGACGGCCGCGGCCAGCTGCGCGTCCGACGGCTGCGGTACCTCGGCCGTCAGGTCGAAGCGGTCGCCGGCCCGCGGCGGCGACAGCAGGGCGAGCGTTCCCGACGCCGGCTCGAACGCCGGTCCTCTTCCCGCCCGCGGGCCGGAACCGCTGGCGGTGGCGTAGTCGATGGCGGTCGGCTGGCCGAGCGCGGGCAGCAGTGCGTCATCGAACTCGTCGAAGGTCACGTCGGCGTGCACCTTCGCGCGGGCGACCGTCGTCGTGACCGGCTCGTCCGGCCCCGGCAGCACCTTGTCGACCGCGGTGAAGTTCCCGTCGACGCTCCAGGTGGCGCCGTCGAACGTGCCGAGGGCGGCCGTCCGCACCCGGGGCGACGTGGCCGGCCCGGCGGGCGGCCAGGCGGCGGCCGGGGGCGTCAGCCGGATGGTGAACAGCGTCGTCGGCTTGGGGGTGTCCAGCTGCGCGCGCACCCGCACGAGTGGGTTGAGCAGGGCGACGTCGTCGACCGGCGGGCTGCTGTGTTCCCTGGGGTCGTACCGGTCGGCGGAGTCGATCGGCACGATGACGCCGACCGCCGTCGCCAGCACCGCGACCGTCGCGACCACCGGCAGCCCGATCACCAGCGGCCCGGCCAACCGGGACCGATGCCCGGACGGCTGCGCCCCCGGGCGCCATCCGCCCCCGGTCGGCTCGGACTGGCCGGGGAGCACCCCCGCGCGCGCCGAGCGCACCGCCGCGAGCACGAGCACGAGCACCACGAAGCATCCGGTGAGCGCAAGCTGCGTGACCCGCCGGCGCTGCCCGGCCTCGGCGACCAGCAGCAGGAACCCGACCGTCACGAGCAGCGGGGGCAGCGCCGGCAGCAGCGCGCCGTGCCAGCGCACCGCCAGCACGACGGCGGTGAACGTGGCGACCCACAGCACCGCGCCCAGCGGTGCCAGCAGCAGCGCGCTCGGCTCGGCGGGCACGGCCGTGGTCAGCAGCGGTCGCCAGCCGTCGCGCAGCGCCCGCAGCAGCAGGTCGACGCGGCCCGCGGTCACCGCCGTGCCGTAGAGCAGGCCGCCCAGCGCACCGACGAGACAGACCAGCTCGACCGTCGCCAGCCGCCGGGCCGCGACGGCGCCGGCGACCGCCGCGACGGCGACGGCGCCGGCCAGCGGCGCCAGGTAGCGGTAGCCGTCGAACAGCGCGCCGAGGGCGACCGCGGCGGGCAGCATCGACGCCCCGGCCAGGAGCACGTCGCCCGGCCGGAGGCGACGGCCGGTGGTGAGCGGCGTGGGGGACTGGGTCCGCGTGGGGGACGGGACCGGTGTGGTCAGCGCGGTCATCGGCGCGCCCGCGAACCCCAGACGGCCGCGAACTCGTCGCTGGTCCGCACGTTGACCGCGAGCGCCCCGGGCACCGACGGCGCCGGCCGGCCGAACAGCTCACCGACCTGGACGAGGCTGACCATGGCGTACCGGGGCCGCACGGTCGACACGGCGCCCAGCGCCGACGGCGGCGGCTGACCCGTCACGACCCCGAGCGCGACGCCGGAGGTGCCCGGCGCCATGGCCGCCAACGCGGCCAGGCCAGGGTCGTCGGCCCGCGGCGTCACCTCGGCGAGCAGGTCCAGCATCGCCTCCCCGGCCGCGCTGTCCCGGCCGGCCGCGAGGCGTCCTCGGCCGGTGGTCCACAGCTCGACCGGGAAGCCCCGGGTGAGCCCGGCGGCGAGCAGCGACGAGGTTATCCGCACCGCGTCCTCGAAGAAGTCGTCGGCGTACGGGGCGGCGCTGGTGTCCAGCACGATCATCATGGTCATTTCGTTGGGCACGACGTTCTGCCGGACCATGAGCTTGGCGACCCTGGCGGAGGACCTCCAGTGAATGAGCCGCCGGTCGTCGCCGCGCACGTACTCCCGCAGCGAGTGGAACGCGACACCGCCCAGCGGTGCCTCACGCGCCGCCGGCCCGTCGAGCTCGAACGACCCCCCGGTCGGCAGCGGCGCGACGGCGAGCACCCGCGGGCGCACCCGCAGGGTCGAGCGCCCGGGCAGCTCCCGGCGCAGCTGGATGAGCCGCAGCGGATCACTGTGGCCGACGACCAGCGGGCCGATCTCGAACACCCCGCGCCGCCCGGTGGGGATCGCGTAACCGCGCTGGGTTCCGGCCCCGGCCGCGAGGCTGGGAAGCGCGATGCCGATCGACGTGCCGGCGACGCGCTCGGCGGCCCGCAGCGGCGGGCAGCGCCGCCCGGAGACGTTGGTGACCGTGAGGACGCCGGAAGCCGGCTCGCCCTCCACCACCCCGGCCGGGCGGATCTCACGATTGATCACGACGTCCGGGGCCACGAACAGCCAGCCGCAGGCGACGACGAGCGCCAGCGTGGCCGCGGCCGACATGACGACGAACTCCGGGTAGCGCAGGACGAAGCCGGCGACACCCAGGGCCACCGCGAGCGCGGCCATGAGGAGCCCGGAGCGAGTGATCATCGGAAGGCCGGCCGTTCGCCGGGTACCGGGATCCCGACGAGAATCGAGCCGAGCACCTTCTCGGCGGTCACGCCGTTCAGCTCGGCCTCCGGGCGCAGGAGCAGCCGATGCCCGAGAACATGCGGGGCGAGCGTCTTGACGTCGTCGGGAATGACGAAGGCGCGTCCCTCGGCCGCCGCGTGCGCCTGCGCCGCGACGACGAGCGCGAGACCCCCGCGGGGGCTCGCGCCCAGCCGGAGCTCGCCGCGCCGGCGGGTGGCGTCCACGATCGTCACGACGTAGCTGAGCAGGTCGCGGCTTATGTGGACGCGCCGCACCGTCGCGGTCATCAGCTGCGCATCGGCGGCGGACACCACCGGCGCCAGGTCCTCGACCGACTGGCCGGCCGACCGGCTGGCCAGCATGTCCACCTCCGCCTCGTGGCTCGGGTAGCCGACCGCGAGGCGCATCATGAACCGGTCGATCTGCGCCTCGGGCAGGTCGAAGGTGCCGCCGTGCTCGACCGGGTTCTGGGTGGCGATGACCAGGAAGGGCCGCTCCAGCGGGTAGGCGGTTCCGTCGAGGGTCACCTGCCGTTCCTCCATCACCTCCAACAGCGCGGACTGCGTCTTCGGTGACGCCCGGTTCACCTCGTCGGCGAGTACGACGTTCGCGAACACGGGGCCGGGCTGGAACTCGAACTTCCTGGTGTCGGCATTCCAGATGTTGACGCCGGTGACATCGGTCGGCAGCAGGTCCGGCGTGCACTGGATCCGGCGCATCGTGCCAGCGATCGACCTCGCCAGCGCCTTCGCGATCGACGTCTTGCCCACGCCCGGCACGTCATCGATGAGCAGATGACCCTCGGCGGCGAGGCAGAGCACAGCCAGCCGGATGACATCCGTCTTGCCGCGGATGACGCGTTCGACGTTGCGGACGACCAGGTCGCACCGCTGCGCGAACCACGCCACCTCGGCCGGCGACACTGGCTGCTCGGACACACGCTCTCCCAGAGGGTTGTCGGTGGTTGTTCAGACTCATCGGACGAGCACCGCCGCCGCCGTGACCGAACCGACGACGGCCAGGAGAAGCACGGCGGCCAGGACCGCGGCCCGGCGGCCGAGGACGCGGAACTGGGCGTCCCGGCTGAGCCGTCCGACGAAGACCGTGGCACCGTCGTTCGCGGCGTAGGTGTTCGGCGGTCCGGGTTCGGCCACGTCGTCGGGCCTCGGCGGGGTCGACGCCATCGGCTGGGCCGGGCGAGCCCGCCCCGATGGCGCCCCGGCCGGCCCCGGGGCCGGGGCCGGCGGTGCGGCGCCCGGTGGCGTGGCATACGGCGGCGTGGCATACGGCGGCGCGGCGCCGGGTGAGGAACGTCGGTCGTCACGGCGATCGGCCGCCGCCCTCGGGGGTGGCCGCCGGGCGGCAAGGCGCCGAAGCGCGGCCAGCGACGGCGGGGACGTGGCCGGAAAGCTCCGCCACGCGGTCAGGAAGGCGTCGGTCTCGGCACCGAGATCCTTCGGGCCGGCTCCATGCGCGCGTTCGCCGTCGTCCACTGTCTCTCTGCCGTTCTCAGGCGGTGGCCCGTCCACACGACCGGCCGGCCCCCGAGCCGGTTCTGGAATCTGCCGTCATGACCGCGGTCCCCGAATGCCCCCAGATGTCCCACATGCTACTGGCTGCTGCTATTTCGCCCGGCATATGTGCCAAAGTTGGGAAACTGTTAATGCCCCGGCGCGCCGCCCTCGACAGGCGTCGCGGCCCGGAACTCCGCCCAGCGGCGATCATGCCTGACCGGTCGGCCCAACCGCTGCGCCCAGACAACACAACAGAGCCCCTCAGCCTCCGATGGGAGAGGAACCGACCGCCTTATAGTCAGTGGGCTGGCCCTTGGCGTTCAGGGTGGTGATCAGCCCGCCGCGGACGCAGATCGCCGGCGCTGTCGGGCTGGCCTTGCCGTTGCAGCGGAACCGCAAGCCGCCCGCGCCCGGCAGCTCCTTCTCCGGCATCGCCTTGATTGCAGCGACGATGGCCTCCGGGGTGATGTCTCTCCCTGAGATCCCCTCGGTCGCCGCCTGGAAGCCGGCGAGCGCGATGAACATGCTCACCCCGCCGGCCGAGCTGGTGTCGATGCCGTTGCCGTAGGTTTCCACGACGGCGTTGTAAAGGCGTGTCGACGGGTTGTCCGTTCCGATCGGCGTCGCGGCGGCGACGGCTATCCCCTCGAGCATGTCCGCCGGCACCGCCCGGCGGGTCGCGTCGGTGATGCACTGCGCGATAGCGGTGATCTTGCCGTTGAATCCGATCGCCCGCAGACCGTTCAACGCGCTGATGCAGAACGCGTCGTTCCCCACGATCTGCACGACTCCGGGGTCGCTGGCGGCCAGGCTCTGCAGCTGGGGCGTCATGTCGGGGGTGCCCGGGGGAACCCGGACGACCTTGAGGCCGATGCCGGCTTCCTCGAATATCGGCGGCGCGATCGTGTCATAGAGACTCAGCGCGGCCGGCACGTCGATCACGATCGCCGTCACCTTGGTGGCGCCGGAGTCCTTCGCGAGCTGGATGGGCAGGCTCACCCGGCCGAACAGCGGATCACCCAGGGTGAAGGTCGACTCGGTGTCGGCCAGCAGCGTCGAGCTGCTCGCGCCGAAGAGCATCACCGGCATCTTCGCGTCGTGCAGCGTCCTCCAGACGTCATCCATCGCTGTCAGCTCGGGCAGGACGACGGCGACGACGTTCTCCTGGATCATGCGGTTCGCGCAGTCGATGCTCTTGCTCGGGTCCGCCTGGGCCTCACACGTGACCAGTTGAATAGGCCGGCCGGCGATGCCAGAGCGGTGCTCGTTCAGGTACTTGATGGTGGCGTCGGCCACGTGGAACTGGATGGACACGTCCCCGAAGGGGGTCTTGCCGTCCGAGATTGTTCCGATCCGGACCGGGGTCCCCTGGGCCGGGGCCGCCGGCCCGAGCACCCCGGCCGTGCTCGGGGCGCTGTCCGCTGGCGGGTTCTCGTCGCTGTTGTCGCCACCGCTCCCACATCCGGCAGTCAGGAACAGGCTCGCGGCCAGGGCGGATAAGGCGGTCAGGCGCAGGCCCGCCCGCCGATACCGCGCCCGCACGGAAGGCAGCCCGTCGAGGAGGTTCCTCGCATGCTGCCCGCGCATCGTCCATCTCGTCGCCGGGGGCGTCGCGACGATGGAGATCTCAGGACCGGATCGGTGGGTCATCGTGTGCTCCCAGGTGGGATGAGGAACGACGGTGTTGTCGACGGCAGTGCCTTCGCCGGGCGACAGCTACTGCGACGGCAGGCACGTCGCGCTGTCAGCTGTCAGCTGTCAGCTGTCGGCCAGCGCGCCCGTAGTTCGACTGGAAAGCGGCCCGCGGGACGCTCATGGAACGTCGCCGGGTCAGTTGGCGGTGGTGAGCGGGGACGGCTCGGCGGGCGTGGTGGGCTCGTCCGGGTTGGTCATCAGGGTGGTGGCCAGATGGCGGACCTGGGAGCGGGCGATCTTGCCGGTGCCGGTGAGGGGGAGCTCAGGGAGGACGAACACGCGGCGGGGGCGCTTGAATGCGGCGAGTCCTTCGCGGCAGAAGGCGACGAGGTCGGCCTCGCCGACCTGCTCGCCGGGGGCCGGGACGACGCAGGCGACCGGGGTCTCCAGGCCGTCGTGGTCGGTGACCGCGACGACGACGGCCTGCGCGACCGCGGGGTGGGCCCGTAGCCGTTCCTCGACCTCGCCGGGGGAGACCCAGATGCCGCCCGCCTTCAGGACGTCGCCGGTGCGGCCGAGGCAGGTGTAGTAGCCGTCCTCGTCCTCGACATATATGTCGCCGGTTCGGGTCCACGGGCCCTCGAACACCTGGCGGGAGATGTCGGCGCGGCACCAGTAGCCGCTGGCCGCCGAGCGGCCGCGGACCATCAGCTGGCCGGGCTCGCCGGGCGTGACGTGGCGGCCGTCGCTGTCGACGAGGCGCAGGTCGTAGCCGGCGACGGGCGTTCCGGTGGTGCCGGGCCGGACACGGCCGGGGCGGTTGGACAGGAAGATGTGCAGCATCTCGGTGGAGCCGATGCCGTCGAGGACCTCGATGCCGAAGCGCCGCTGGAAGCGGCGCAGCAGGTCGGCGGGGCAGGCCTCGCCGGCGCTCACCGCGAGGCGGACGCTGGCGAAGGTGTCGGCGGGCAGGTCGGCGGCGAGGAGCGCGGCGTAGAACGTCGGGCCAGCGAAGAACAGCGTCGGCCGGTGCTCGGTGACGACCCGGGCGACGGCCGTCGGGTTCGGCCGCGCGTGGGCGAGGACGGTCGTCGCCCCGGCAGCGAACGGGAAGGTCAGGCTGTTGCCCAGGCCGTAGGCGAAGAAGACCTTGGCGACGGAGAAGGTGACGTCGTCGGGCCGGATGTCGAGCACATCGGTGGCGTAGGTGTCGACGGTGTCGCGCAGCGACCCGTGGCGGTGCATCGCCGCTTTCGGCGTGCCGGTGGTGCCGGACGTGTAGAGCCAGAACCCGGGGCTGTCGTAGCGCGTGTCGGCGAGCGGCACCCGCTCACCGCTGCCCGCGGCGAGGAACTTCTCGAAGGTCGACGCCGCGGCCGCGCCGGGCGCGGCGGCGGCTGGCGCGCCGCCGGCGACGACCAGGCGGACCGGCGGGGTGGCCGCGCCCGAGAGGTCGGCCACGGCCGCGTGCGCGGTGGCGGCGAACTCCGCGCTGACCACGAGGAGCCGGGCGAGGCTGTCGGCGAGGATGGTCGCGAGGTCCTTGCCGGTGAGCATCGTGCTGACGGGCACCGGGACCGCGCCGATGCGCAGCCCGGCCAGGAACAGCGCCACCAGCTCCGGCCCGTCCGCCATGCACAGGACGAAGCGCTCCTCGCGGCGCAGGCCGGCGGCGACGAGCCCGGCCCCGCACTGGGCGACCAGGGCGTCGAGGTCGCCGTAGCTGAGTTCCCGCGCGCGGCCGGCGGCGTCGACGGCGATGACGGCCCGTCTCGCCGGATCGTCGGCGGCGCGCCGGCGTAACAGCCAGTCGTAGGCGTTGAACCCCGCGGTCCCGGCGAGAGCGGACTGGCCTGGTGAGGACGTCGTGGTCATGCGCTGGCCTCCTGCGTCGCTCCTTGGCAAGGGCGACGGGGCGTCCGGACGATGGCGGCTCAAAGGATAGGGCAGCCGGCGGAAAAGAACTACAGGTAAACGGATCAAATTCCGATGTGTGTAGCAGGTTGTGGCCACCAGGGACAACCCGCCGCGATCACTCGGCGGCGAGCGCGCGCCAGCCGGTCCAGGCAAGGCCGGCCCAGGCGGCGTGCCGGCGGTGGAACAGGTCGGCCGCCACCTCGCCGCTCCACTCGACCGGCAGGAACTGGCGCGGCAGGCCGGGGTCACGTAGCGGGAAGCGGCGCCACTCCTGGACCAGCCGGACCTGGTAGGCGAGCGTCTGGCCGGGCCCGTCCGGCTCGAGCGACGTAACGGCGCGCAGGAACTCGTCGTAGTCGTGCGCGAGCTCCTCGAGGTCCCAGGCCTGGCGGACCATCGCGTCGGGCGCCCCGACCGCGCCGGAGCGGGCCCGGAAGGACAGCGCGGCGTCGCCCAGCCCCAGGTCGGCCAGCGCCCGCGCCGCCTCCTCCTCCCGCTCGGGCCGCGGCGAGATCCACAGGCCGCCCGGCAGTTGCCCGAAGCCGGCCCAGGCCAGCCGGGTACGCAGCTTCTGGCGCAGGGCGCGCCCCCCCTCGGGCACGTCCACCGACAGCAGCAGCCACGTCCCGTCCCACTGGCGTACCGAGGCCGCGAAGGAGTAGATCCGCCGGGTGCCGTCGGCCAGCAGCCGCTCTCCCGCGGGTGTCAGGCTCCAACGCGCCCGCCGGCCGTGGCGGTCGGCGACGATCCAGCCGTCGCCGGCCAGGCGCATGAGCGCCTGACGGGCCGCCTTCTCCTCGACCCCCAGCTCGCCGAGCAGCCGGACGAGCGTCGACGTCCACACGGGGGCGTCCTGCGGCAGCACGAACTCGCCGAGCACGGTCAGCAGCAGGCTGCGGGCGCTGGCCGTGCCGACCTCGCGGCGCCGGGTGATCTCCGTGGGCGCCACGCGGCCGTCCAGCGAGGTCATCTCGTCACCTCCCATGGCCGGCTCGTTCCTCTGGGCGTCCCATCGTGCCAGGTACCGCCCCAGTTCCAGCGCCGCCGGCGAGGGCGCGGGCCGTGACCGGGCTCTTGCGCCCGCCCGATGACTGGCTACACAATCGGTGCATCATGCGCACAGTTGTGTAGCAAACTGGGAGGCCGGATGACCGTGACCGACGCGGCGACCCCGTCCGCGGAGCTTGCGGGCCCCGTGGCGGTGTCGTTCGACACCGAGCCCGGCCGGTACCGCCACTGGCGGCTGTCGGTCGACGGGCCGGTCGCGACGCTGGCCCTGAACGTCGACCCGGACGGCGGGATCGTGCCCGGCTACGAGCTGAAGATGAACAGCTACGACCTGGGCGTCGACATCGAGCTGTACGACGCGACCCAGCGGCTTCGTTTCGAGCACCCCGGGGTCAAGGTCGTCGTCGTCACCAGCGGCAAGGAGCGGATGTTCTGCGCCGGCGCGAACATCCGGATGCTCGCCCAGTCGTCGCACCCCTGGAAGGTGAACTTCTGCAAGTTCACCAACGAGACCCGTAACGGCATGGAGGACGCGACCGCGCACTCGGGTCAGACCTATCTCGCCGCACTGAACGGCACGGCGGCTGGCGGCGGCTACGAGCTCGCGCTGGCGTGCGAGCAGATCCTGCTCGTCGACGACGGCTCGTCGGCGGTCTCGCTGCCCGAGGTCCCGCTGCTCGGGGTGCTGCCCGGCACCGGCGGGCTGACCCGGATGGTCGACAAGCGGGCCGTGCGCCGCGACCTCGCCGACGTCTTCGCGACCACCGCCGAGGGGGTGCGCGGCGCCCGCGCCGTCGCCTGGGGCCTCGTCGACGAGGCGGTGCCTCCGGGTGGGTTCGGCGCGGCGCTCGCTGCCCGCGTCGAGGCCGCCGTCGCCCGCTCGCCCCGGCCGGATGCCGCGGCCGGGATCCGGCTCACGCCGCTGCGCCGCGCCGTCGACGGGGACACGACCAGCTACGACCACCTGCGGGTCGTCGTCGACCGGGCGTCGTCGACGGCGTACCTGACCGTCCTCGGGCCGGGCACCGGGCCGGCGGCGACCCCGGCCTCGCTCGAGGACGTGCACACCCAGGGCGCCGGCTGCTGGCCGCTGGCCGTCGCCCGCGCGTTGGACGACGCGGTCCTGCGGCTGCGGGTCAACGAGCTGTCCGTCGGCACCTGGGTGCTGCGCACCGAGGGCGACCCGGCGGCGGTCGCCGCCGTCGACGAGCTGCTGCTCGCGCACCGCGACGACTGGCTCGTCAACGAGGTCATCCAGTTCTGGAAGCGGACACTTCGCCGCCTGGACGCCAGCTCGCGCAGCCTGATCGCGCTGGTCGAGCCGGGTAGTTGCTTCGTCGGAAGCCTGCTGGAGCTCGCGCTGGCGGCCGACCGGCAGTACATGCTCGACGGCGAGTTCACCGAGGATGACGACCCGGCACCCGCCGCTGTCCTCCGGCTTGACGGCTTCAACGCCGGGCCGCTGCCGACGTCGGCCGGCGTCAGCCGGCTGGCCGTCCGGTTCCGGGGCGACCCGGCCGCGCTCGAGGGCGCGCTCGCCACGGCGGGCACGGACCTGGCTGCCGCCGAGGCGGCGCGGGCCGGTCTCGTGACGGCGACGCCAGACGACCTCGACTGGGACGACGAGATCCGCCTGGTGCTCTCCGAACGCGCCAGCTTCTCCCCAGACGCGCTCACGGGCCTGGAGGCCAACCTGCGGTTCGCCGGCCCGGAGACCTTCGAAACCAAGATCTTCGGCAGGCTGTCCGCCTGGCAGAACTGGATCTTCCAGCGGCCGAACGCCGCCGGCCCGAACGGCGCCCTGGGGCGCTATGGCACCGGCCGCCGCGCCGACTACGACAGGAAGCGGGTCTGATCGTGACCACTCCCGACGCGGCCGTGGCCGTCGGTGCCGCGCCGGCGCCCGCCGGGCCGCTCAGCCCGGTCGACTACACGCAGCGCATCCCGAACAACGTCAACCTCGCCGGCGACCGCCGCCTGCGGCGGGCGCTGGAAAGCTGGCAGCCGGCGTTTCTCGACTGGTGGCGCCGGCTCGGGCCCGCGCTGCCCACCCGGGACGTCTACCTGCGCACCGCCGTCGCCGTCGGCCGGGACGGCTGGGCGCACTTCGACCACGTGCCGATGGAGCAGTACCGCTGGGGTATTTTCCTGGCCGAGAGCGACCCCGACAAGAAAATCGGCTTCGGGATGCACAAGGGTGAGCCGGTCTGGAACGAGGTTCCCGGCGAGTACCGCTCGGATCTGCGCCGGCTCATCGTCGTGCAGGGGGACACCGAGCCGGCCTCCGTCGAGCAGCAGCGCCACCTGGGGGCGACCGCGCCCAGCCTCTACGACCTGCGCAACCTGCTGCAGGTCAACGTCGAGGAGGGCCGCCACCTGTGGGCGATGGTCTACCTGCTGCACGCCTACTTCGGCCGGGACGGCCGGGAGGAGGCCGAGGCGCTGCTGAGCCGCAACTCCGGTGACTCCGACCGGCCGCGCATCCTCGGCGCGTTCAACGAGGCGACGCCCGACTGGCTGGCGTTCTTCATGTTCACCTACTTCACCGACCGCGACGGCAAGTACCAGCTCGGCACGCTGAAGGAAAGCGCCTTCGACCCGCTCGCCCGCACCTGCGAGTTCATGCTCAGGGAAGAGGCCCACCACATGTTCGTCGGCATCACCGGCGTACAGCGCGTGGTGGAGCGGACCGCTGAGCTGATGCGGGCGCACGGCACCGACGACCTGTGGAGGCACGGCGGCATCCCGCTGTCCGTCATCCAGAAGTACATCAACTTCCACTACTCGGTGTCGCTGGACCTGTTCGGCTCGGAGACGTCGTCGAACGTGGCGTCCTACTTCACCACCGGGCTCAAGGGCCGCTGGCTGGAGACCCGCCGCCGCGACGACCACGTGCTCACCGAGGCCATCCTTGAGGTGCCGGAGGTCCGCGACGGCGCGTTCACCACGCGCACCGTGCCGATGCTCACCGGCTTGAACCTGGACCTGCGTAATGAATACGCGGCCGACTGCGCCACCGGCGTGCGGCGCTGGAACGCGGCGCTCGCGGACGCCGGCGTCGACGTTCGGCTGACGCTGCCGCACATTGGCTTCAACCGCGCCGTCGGCGCGTTTGTCGGCCACCGGATCTCGCCGGACGGCGAGATCCTCGACGAGGCGGCCTGGCACGCCCGGCTCGGCGACTGGCTGCCGACGGCCGACGACATGGCACAGGTGTCCGGGCTCATGGGGCCCATCTTCGATCCCGGCCAGTTCGCCAGCTGGCTTACGCCCCCGAAGCATGGGATCAACAACACGCCCGTCGAGTTCGACTACGTCCGATTCCCCGCGTGACCGCGCCCGCGAAAGGGAAAAACGGCCCACCACCACGCATGACCTGGAGCAGCCAGTGAACCTGAGCAGTCGTCTCATTCAGCGCCAGTTGAAGCTTCCCCCGCCGTCTACCCGGGACCTGGTCGTTCAGCGGGATCTTCGGGTGTCGATGCCGGACGGGGTCGAACTGCTGGCGGACCGGTGGGCACCGCGTGCTGGGGGCGAGTCCTTACCCATCGCTCTGCTGCGCTCGCCCTACGGCCGGCGGGGAATAGTCGGCTCGGCCATGGCCAGGCCGCTGGCCGAACGCGGGTTTCAGGTGCTGATCCAGAGCGTGCGGGGCACGTTCGGTTCCGGCGGCGTGTTCGACCCGTTACGGCAGGAGCGGGATGACGGCCTGGCGACGCTGGACTGGCTGGTCAAGCAGCCCTGGTTCGCCGGCTCGATCGTGCTCTTCGGCGCAAGCTACCTCGGTTACGTGCAGTGGGCGGTGGCCGACCGTCTCCCGCCCGAGGTCAAGGCGATGATCACGCTGATGACCGAGTCCGCCCTGACGCTGGAATTCCTGCGGAAGGACGGAATGTCGTTGGAGACGCCGTTCAACTGGGGTGTCATGGTCGCCGGCCAGGAACGCCGGTGGGCGATCGTCCGGCAGCTTCTCGGGGCGAGAATGGTTCGCCGCGCGCTGTCCACGGTTCCGCTCGCCGACGCCGACATCGCCGCCCTCGGCCACCGGTCGGACTACCTCCAGGACATCCTCGCCCATGACCCGGACGCGCCTCGGTGGGCCGGGATCGACCACCGGCACCGGCTGGCCGACGCGACCGTTCCGGTCTGCTCGGTCGGCGGCTGGTTCGACATCTTCCTGCCCGGCCAGCTTCGTGACTTCCAGATCCTGCAGGCGGCCGGCCGGCCGGCCCAGTTGACGGTCGGTCCCTGGGTACACGTGGCCCGCGACGGCACGCCGCTGCGGGAGGCCATCACGTTCGGCCTCGCCCATGCGCGCGGCGAGCAGTCCCCGGACCGCGCACCGGTGCGCCTGTACGTGATGGGCGAAGGTGCCTGGCGCGACTTCGACTCCTGGCCGCCGAAGGGCTACTCACCACGGCGATACCACCTCCAGCCTGGCGGCGCACTGTCGACCGAGCCCTCCGGTGAATCGGCGGCGGACACCTACCGCTACGACCCAGCCGATCCGACCCCAGCGGTCGGCGGGGTGCGCATGACCCGCGACAGCGGGTCCGTTGACAACAGGGCGCTGGAGGCCCGCCCGGACGTGCTCACCTACACCACTGCGCCGCTCGACGAGGACGTCGAGGTCATCGGAGAGGTCAGCGCCGAGATCTGGTTCCGCTCCAGCCTCGCGTACGCGGACGTCTTCGTCCGCCTCTGTGACGTCGACCCCCGCGGCCGCTCCCACAACCTCTGCGACGGTCTGGCCAGCCTGACCGTCGCCAGTCAGATCTCCTGTGCGTCAGTACGGCTGTGGCCGACGGCGTACCGGTTCAAGCGCGGCCACCGCATCCGGGTCCAGGTCTCCAGCGGCGCCTTCCCCCGCTACGCCCGCAACCCCGGAACCGGCGAACCCCACGCCACCGCCACCGCGCTGCGCGCCGCCGATCAATCTGTGTACCACGACCCGGCCCACCCCTCGGCGGTGATCCTGCCCATCCGAAACTGATCTCCAGCATCGGATTCCGGGTGGCCAGCGGGAGTTTCACCCGCCGGCCCCCACAGAGTCGGGTAGGCCGCCGGCGAGGTGCCCTGATCAGGTCCTTTTCCGTCGGCCCCCCGAACCACGACCCGGTACCGCATGCCGCCCTCGTGCGGCAGCGCGGACACGACCGTGCCCTCGGCCGTCAGTCCCGGTAACGGGTGGCCGGCGGCACCGGCGCCGGGCGGTGCAGTTCGGCCAGCAGCCGCTGGTTGTAGATGCTGGTCCACGTGCCGTCCCGCGTGGCCGCCGCGAGCACGCCGTTGACGAACCGGGTGAGATCCGGGTGCGCCTTGCTTATGGCGGCGGCCACCGGCACGTCGTCGGGCCCCTGGCCGACGATTTCGGTCTCCGGGTCCTGCGCGGCCATTCCGGCCAGCACGATCTCGTCGTTCACCGCGGCGTCGACGGAGCCGTTCTGCAACGCCACCAGGCATTCGGCGGCGTTGGCGACCGGTACGGGGACGGGGTGCGACGGCGCGTCGACGACCCGCTGGATCGACGTGGTGCCGCTGGCCGCGCAGACCCGGTGTCCGCCGAGGTCGTCCAGCCCGCGGAAACCCGACCCGCGCTGGACGATGACCGCCTTGGCGGTGAGGTAGTAGACGGACGAGAAGTCCACCTGAGCCAGCCGGCCGCAGGTGACGGTGATCGTCGCGGTGGTCAGGTCGAGCTCCCCCTTCTGCACCAGGGAGATCCGCTCGGCCGCGGTCAGCGCGCGGAACCTCACGTGCTTGTCCACGTCCACCGGGCCGAAGATGGCCGCCGCGACCAGCTTCGCGATGTCGATCTCGAAGCCTTCGAACTGATTGGTGTCGAGATTGAGCGAGTCGAATGGCGGCGTGTCCAGCCGCACCCCGACCGTCAGATATCCGCGCTTGGCGATCGTCTCGAGATAGGAACCGGGCGGCATCGCGCCAGGGCTCGGAAGGACGGCCGGTGGCCGCAGGCTGGCGGTCGGGTCCCCGCACCCCGGCGACGCGGTGGACGGTCCGGGGACCGCGAGCACCGGCGCGCTCGGCGCCGCCATCGGTCGGGCGACGTCCGGCACCGGGTTCGACACGGTGCCGCAGGCGGCCAGCGCGGTAACGACGAACAACGCCAGCACGGCCACCACGATGGCCCGGGTGTCGGGCCTGGCCCGCGAACACACCCCCGGAGTCCGGCTGCCGCCCCGCCATGCCGGCACCGGCCGCCGCCGAGGGCGGCGCCCGGTTCTAACCGTGACCGCTGCCACGTCGGAGATCGTAATTGTCCGTCCAGACGCCGGTGCGCAGATGTCGGCTGGCGGTCACGGCGCAACGGCCCCGGGTGCCGGCCGTGCGGGACGGTGTCCCGCACGGCCGGCGATGGGGTGGGTCAGCGGCGGGCGAGGAGGAGCAGGCGAGGAGAGCCCAGCTCGTACGGGGCGCCGTCCGGGCCGGCGTGCCGGCCGGTCACGGTGAAGCCGCCCGCTCGCAGGAATCCGGTCAGCTGACCGCTGGTGTAGATGTGGTGCACTGCCGTCGCGTCGAGGACCTGGCTGCCGCGGCGGAAGGTGTACTGGCTGAGCAGCCGGCTCTCAGCCAGGTCGTACTCGGTGCGTGTCTCGACCTCGATGTCACCGGTCCGCATGACGTCCCGCTCGCCGGTGAAGCCCGGTAGGACCGACTCCGCCGTGGCGCTGAAGTCGATGACGAGCCCGCCGCCGGGGCGCACGGCACCGGCGAGCGCGGCGACGAACTCCGCGGTGCCGGCCGGATCGAGGTATCCGAAGCTGTTGCCCAGGCACACGGCCGCGTCGAACGCGCCGGTCCGTGGAACGTTGCGCATGTCGTCGACGGTGAAATCGACGTCGAGCCCGGCGGCGGCGGCCGCCGCGCGGGCGTGTGTGACCGCCTCCGTCGAGATGTCGACGCCGCTTACCCGGTGGCCCCGGGCGGCGAGCAGCAGGCTGTGCCGGCCGCTGCCGCACGGTGCGTCGAGAATCCGCGAGCCGGGAGCCAGCCCGAGCTCGGACACGATGAAGTCGACGTCGGCGACGGTCCAGGCGGGGGCGGCGGCCCGGCGCCAGAACTCGTTCGGCAGTTCGGTGAAGAAGGTTCGGTACCAGTCTGGATCGGACAACGCTGGTGCTCCGTTCGAGGTGTGCATGATCACGGGGTCGTTGCGAAGACGGAACCCGGGCACACCGAAGGAAGCCGGTGACCCGGGTATCAACCCGGGGCAGGCATGGCGTCCTCCACGGTCACGGTCGGGGCGTACCCCGACGAACTGTGAAAGACATTACCCCGGCGAGGGGGCGCGTTCGACCCTGGCGAGGGGTCGCGTTCGCGACGGTCTCGGCGACCAGGGCACCGTTTCCGCGCGGCGCATGCCGACGACGGTGACTGGGTAACGTGCGTGTTGTCCGTTGTGCCGTTGGGTAAGTGAACCGTAAATCCCAAGAAGATCGCTGAAAGCGGGTCAAGCGATGCCGACCACCGGTGCCCCCGACGGACAGGGCACGGAAGGGTATCTGGGCGGTCGGTACCGGCTGGGCAGAGTGATCGGTGGCGGCGGTGGCGGCACCGTCCACGAGGGTGAGGACGTTCTGCTGCGCCGCCCGGTGGCGATCAAGGAGGTTCGGCTACCGCCCATGGGGTCGGCGGCCGAACTCGACCTCGCCGAACAGCGGGTGATGCGCGAGGCACGCGCCGCGGCTCGACTGCGGCATCCGGGGCTGGTGGCGGTCTACGACGTGCTCAAGGCGGACAGGCGTTCCTGGATCGTCATGGAGTACATCGACGGCGTCTCGCTGTCCCAGCTCATCGCGGACTCCGGACGACTGGCACCTGAGCGGGTCGCCCGTATCGGCATCAGCCTGACCTACGCGCTCGAGGCCGCTCACAACGCCGGCATCATCCACCGTGATGTCAAGCCAGGCAACGTCCTGGTCACCGCCGACGGCCAGTCACGCCTGACCGACTTCGGCATCGCGGTCAGTCACGGCGAAACAACTCTGACGAACGCGGGAACGCTGATCGGTTCGCCGGCCTACATCGCCCCGGAACGTGTCCGCGGTGCGCGGGCCGTGAACGCCAGCGACGTCTGGGGGCTGGGAGCGACCCTGTTCACCGCCGTCGAAGGCGCGCCCCCGTTCGAGGGCAAGGGGGCGCTGGCGACCCTGACCGCCGTCGTGGAGAACCGCAGGCGCCCGTTCACCCACGCGGGCTTCCTACGCGGCGTCATCGATCACATGCTGGACGCCGACCCCGACAGGCGGCCGTCGCTCGCGCAGATCCGCGGTCATCTTCACGAGGTCCTGGACGGCGCGGCGTCCGCCGCGGGCGGGCGGCGCAGACACACCAGACGGGCCGCGCTCGCTCGGCGCCCCTCCCGTCCCCGCGAGGCCGACCGGTCCGACCCGTGGTTGGAGATCCTCGCCGACAGCCACCGTCCGGGGCAGCCGAATGGCGCCGGACCGGACCTGGCGGCCGACAGTGCAGCGGACCATGGAGCGAACGTCGACAGCGCCGGCCCGGCGAACGTGGCTGGCACGGTCAACATGGTCGACGCGGCCAGCGCGGACGAACCGGAGGCTGACGCCACCGCCGAGCCGAACGCGGTTGCCGAGCCGAACGCCGTTGCTGAACCGAACGTGCCCGCGGTGCCCGCCGAGCCCGACGCGACCGCCGAATCCGACGCCGTCGCCGAGCCCGGCGACCTCGCCGGACATGGCGCGGGCACCGATGCCGACGCGGGCGTCGAACCCGACCAGGGCACCGATCCCGCCGACGCCGAGCCGGGTGACGCCGAACCTGACCACGCCGAACCCGACCACGCCGAACCCGACCACGCCGAACCGGACGACGCCGAACCGGACGACGCCGAACGAGACGACGCTGGCGCCGTCCCGGTACCCCTTGATGGAAGGCGAAACGGCTCGCGCCGACGGGCGTCAGTGATCGCGGCGGCGGTGCTGGCGGCGCTCCTGGCGGTGGGGACCACCGTGGGCCTGGCGCTCGCCGACGACGGCACCGCCACGCCCACCGCGGCCCCGCCATCGCAGAGACCGGTGTCTTCCTCGTCCGGCCCGATCGCATCCTCGACGCCGACGCCGACACCGGCGACACCGAGCTCGTCACTCCCGCCTTCGAGCGCGGGCGGCTCCGCGGCCTCAGGCGACCCACGGACGAACGCGGCGCCGGCGCAGGACTACGACACCAGCCTCGGCGCACTCATTCCGACCAGTACCACCCCGGCGCGGCCGCCGGAGGGCTACACCACGCGTTCCGGAGGATCCGGCTGGTCGGTCGCGGTGCCGAGCGAGTGGTCGACCTCCCCGCGCGGCGCCGACCGAACCGTCTTCGCCCCCGCGAGCGGCTATCCGGAGCTGTTGGTCGAGGCCCAGGCCACGGCCGGACCGTCCGCCATCGGCGCCTGGCGGTCACTGGAAGGAAGCGTCCGGGCGCAGTCACCGGGCTATCGGCTCCTGTCCATCCGCCCGGCCGACGGCGGGAACGGCGCGAGCGCCGCCATCTGGGAGTTCACCTTCAACTCGGGTGGGCGCACCATCCACGTCCTGGATCTCGGTGTCGTCCGCAACGGCCACGGATACGCGCTGCGCTGGCGGATGCCGCAGACCGACTGGGACGGCCAGCAGGCCCTGATGTGGCGGATCTTTGCCACCTTCCGCCCCGGGCCGTGACGGCGCCGTCCGAGCCGGCTGAAATTTGGAACCGAAGCTCGCGACAGCGCGTCGAAGGCGGGGGAGGCCGCCATGAGAATTCGTCCGATCCGCGTGCCGCGTCCGCGTTCCGTGGTCCAGCGCCTCGCCGCCGCCCGGCACGGCGGGCCTCGGGCTCTGCTCTGGATGGTGGGGCTACCGGTCGCCATCGTGCTGATCGTCGGCGGCACGGTGTTCGCGGTTGGGCGGGCGGACGGCGGCGAGACCGCCCGGTCCGAGCGCCCACCATCCCCACAGGAGATGGCACGACCGGATCCGGGATGGCGGTTCGAGTCGTTCCTCGACATGGTTGTGCAGGTCCCGGCCTCCTGGGGGTATGCGCGGGCGCCCGGCGCCGACTGGTGCGCCTACAGAGGACAACCGGCCTCCTTTCCCGAGCAGCCGTACGTCGATACCAGAGGCGGCGACGTGTTCGAGCTGTTGATCGGTTGCGTTTCCGGCGGCGAGAACCTGGATCTGCACGGCGGCGGGGTGCCTCGCGAACACTGGGCCCCGCACGTCTGGTTCGCCGCCACCCCCGCGGCGGGTGGCGTCGACGAGACGCCGGACGGGCGGGTGAGCGCCGACGGCTGGACCCGCGTCGTTCGCACGGTTGGCTCGGCGAAGGTGTTCGTCCTGGCGGACGACGCGCACCTCGACGATGCTGGGCGGATCATCGGCTCGGCCCGCCAGGCCACTGTCGACCACTACGGCTGCGACGTCAGCTCGCCGATCCAGGCCGGCCGGTTCGCCCGCCCGCCCGCACCGTTCGACGTGGCTCTGCTGGACACCGTGGACACCATCGCGGTCTGCCAGTACGACCTGCACCGCCCGGCGGGAAGCCCCGGGCTCCAGGCCTCCCACCAGTTCCGCGGGGCCGGCGCGGCGGCGCTGCTCGCGGCGATCCGGGCCGCGCCGGTCGGCGGTGGACCGGACGCGCCGGAGACCTGCGTGCGGGACATGTGGGGCGACACCGGGATAGTGCTGCGCCTGGCCGCGGGCGGGCTGACAAGGGATGCGTATGTCTATTACGACTGGTGCTTCGGCAACGGTATCGATGACGGAACCGCCATCCGATCTCTGACCGTCGGCGACTGTGTCCCGCTCTGGTCGGGACGCGTCGTGCACTGGGGCGGCAGCAGCGCGCCCTTCGAGGTCTGCCATCCCCTCGGAGATCCGCCATCCCCGCGGCCGCGCGCCTCGTGAGTCCTCGAAAACACCATCCGCCCGCTACCCAGGCCGCTTACGACACGAGAGCGTCGGCGCCCACCGGCCGAGGGCCGAAAATCTAGGGTAGGGTATCTGTTGATCGAAGTAGCCTTCGAGAAGTCCCGTTCGCCGGACTAGCGTGCGCGCATGGCAACGAAGGCAGGCAGGTCGCGGACGCCGCCCTGGCCGGTCGTCGTCCTGGTCTGCCTGCTGGTCGGCTGCGTCGGTGCCTGCGGTTCAGGCGGCGCCACCGCGGACCCGGCGGTCACCTTCTCCGCCGGCGTGACGGCCGCTCCGACGGCTCTCGCGGCGCAGGCCGCGGCCCCGAGCCCTCCGCTGGTCTCGTCGTCCACTCAGGTCTCGTCGCCCCCCGCGGCTGACCCGTCCGGCCGGCCGGGTCCCGGCGGGCCGGTGGCCGGAAATCCGGCCACCGGAAACGGAAACGCCGCCGTCGGAAACCTCGCCGTCGGAAATCCCGGCGGGACGGCGGCCGTCCCGGCCGAGGCGGCCGCGGTCGACACCTCGCACCCGACCCGGGTGGTCGGCAACGGAACGCGGGCCAGCTGTACCTCCGACGCGGTGGTGGCCGCCGTCGCCGCCGGAGGAGTCATCACCTTCGCCTGCGGTCCCGCTCCGGTCACCATCACCATGACCGCGACGGCCAAGGTGGTGAACGCGGCCAGCCCACGGGTCGTCCTCGACGGCGGAGGCCTGGTCACCCTGAGCGGCGGCGGTCGGCACCGCATTCTCTACATGAACACGTGCGACCAGGCCCAGGGGTGGACCACCTCGCACTGCGACGACCAGGATCTCCCGAGCCTGACCGTGCAGAACCTGACGTTCGCCGATGGCAATTCGACCGGCGACCACGTGGAGGGCGGCGGCGGTGGGGCGATCTTCGTTCGTGGCGGGCAGTTCAGGATCGTGCGTTCCGCGTTCGTCGACAACCGGTGCGACCAGACGGGCCCCGACCTCGGCGGCGCGGCGGTCCGGGTGCTGGACCAGTTCCAGGACCGCCCGGTCTACGTGGTCGCCAGCACCTTCGTCGGCGGGTCCTGCTCCAACGGCGGCGCGCTGAGCAGCATCGGCGTCTCGTGGACCGTCCTGAACAGCGTGTTTCGCGACAACGAGGCCATCGGGTCCGGCGCGAACCCGGCTCGCGGCGGCACGCCGGGTGGCGGCAGCGGCGGAGCGATCTACACCGACGGCAACCTGTTCCGCGTCCTGATCGCGGGCAGCGTCGTCGAGGGCAACCGCGCGGCCGAGGGCGGCGGAGCGGTTTTCTTCGTCAGCAACGACCGCACCGGAACTCTCACGATCGAGAAGTCGACGCTGCGGAACAACCCAAGTGAGGGTTTCGAGACTCGCGGCTACCGGGGCATCTTCTTCCTCGGCTCGGGCAGCCCGTCGGTCACCGAGTCCACCCTCGGCTGACGCCACGACAGCGCGTCCCGCGCCCGCCGTCGCCATCGGCGGCCCGCCCGCCGTCCATCGCCCGACCCCGCGGTCGCACCGTCGCGTCGCCGACGGAGTTGAGCTGAAGGTGACTTGAGGTTTTAGCGTCATACTGAGATCCGGTGTGAAGCGAGCACGCAGACGCTATCGAGACCGGTACAGACCGAATCGAGGACACAGATGCCGATCACAACCGGGTTCAACCACGTCGCCACAATGACGCCTGACATGGACAGGATCGTGAAGTTCTATGTCGACGCCTTCGGGGCCGAGGTGACGTTTGAGATGGCGGCGCGGGACGACCATCCGCGCATGGTGATCCTCGATCTTGGTGGGGGTGCCGCGCTCAACGTCTTCGAGGCGCCGGCTGACGACATCCTCGGGGACAGGCGCCGCGCGGGCGGCCGGGGCCCGATCGACCATTTCGCCCTGGCGGTCGACTCCCTGGAGACCCTCGAAACCACCCGCGACAGGCTGCGCGAGCTGGGCGCCGACACCGGGGAGATCCAGCGGCTCGGGTCCGAGTGGTCACTGTTCTTCCGCGACCTGGACGGGATGGAGCTGGAGGTCTGCTGCCACGGCGGCTGACTCATCCCGCCGGCCGGAGCTGAGTCCTCTCGACCGGAAACGGCCAGCCGTGGCGGCATTCCAGACCCGACCGCCGGGACTGCTTGTGCCATCCGATTTCGCCATCCGACGCCGACGCCGACGCCGACACCGACGTGCGGCCGTCCCGGGGCGGCGGGGATCCGCCGGCCCGGGACGGCCGTGGCTGTGCGGTACACCTAGCGCTACCAGAGGAACACTGTTAGAAATAGTCCCGTGACGCCGGGTTTACACGTTCATGCGCCTGGGAATGGCGGAGCCACCGTCGGCCACCTGGCCGGTGGATGCACGATCCGGGACGACGTGGCCCGGTTGTCGGTGGCATGGACGGACACCATCCGGCCATGAACGCCTCCGCCCGCGCGTCGCCCCTGGTAATGCGACGTGGGGTGGTGAGCACGGCCCATGAGAATTCGACAATCCCGTCGGCCCCGTGGACCTCGTCGACCTGGCCGGCGTTTCGGCGCCCGTCAGGGCCGGTCTACGGCGGCCGTCGTGGGAGCGCTGGTGCTGGCCGCCGGGGCCGCGCTGGCCGGTTGCGGGGATTCCGGCGACGGGAGCGGCGGTAAAGGCCCGGTTCGGCTGACCTGGTACGTGTACAACGAGTCGTCCGGTTCGTTCGCGAAGGCGGCGGCGGACTGCTCGGCCGCGTCGAACGGCCGGTACACCATCAGCACCAACGTGCTGCCGAACGACTCGGACGGGCAGCGCCAACAGCTGGTGCGGCGGCTCGCCGCCGAGGACTCCTCGATGGACATCCTCACGCTGGACGTGACCTGGACCGCCGAGTTCGCCGAGGCCGGCTGGATCGTGCCGTTCCCGGCCACCGAGGCGGGGCGGCTCACCGACGGGATGCTGCCGGTCGCGGTCCAGACCGGTACCTGGGACAACCAGCTTTACGCCGTGCCCCTGAACACCAACGCCCAGCTCCTCTGGTATCGCAAGGACCTGGTGCCGAACCCGCCGAAGACCTGGGACGAGATGCTGGCGGACGCGAAGCAGCTCGCGGCGGAAGGCAAACCGGACTACGTCGAGGTGCAGGGCGCCCAGTACGAGGGCTACACGGTCCTGTTCAACTCGCTGGTGGCCTCCGCCGGCGGCCAGATCCTCAATGACGACGGCACCAAGGTCGTGCTCGGCGCGCCGGCGGAAAAGGCGGTCGAGGCGATCCGGGCCCTCGCGCACTCGCCGGCCGCCGACCCGTCCTGGTCGAACCAGAAGGAGGACGACAACCGCCTCGCGTTCGAGACCGGGACGGCCGCCTTCCAGCTGAACTACCCGTTCATCTATCCGTCTGCGCGGCAGAACAACCCGAAGCTCGCGGAGCAGATCGGCTGGACGCAGTGGCCCTCGCTCGTCGCCGGTCAGCCCTCGCACACCACGGTGGGCGGCTACAACCTGGCGATCGGCGCCCACAGCCGGCACGGCGCCGAGGCGACCGCGGCCATCGAGTGCATGACCGGGCGGGACAACCAGATCCGCGACGCGGTCGACGGCGGCCTGCCGCCGACGATCGAAGATCTGTACACCGACCAGAAGTTCATCGATGGTGGCTACCCGTTCGCGGCGGCTATCTACCAGGCGCTGAAGAACGCCAGCGTCCGGCCGCAGACGCCGGCCTACCAGAGTGTGTCGCTGCAGATCGCGCACACCTTGTCACCACCGTCGGCCGCGAGCCTCGGCCGGCTCGGCGACCTGCGCGGCGCGATCTCCGACGCCATCGAGTCGAAGGGACTGGTGCCGTGACTGTGAGCGGAGCGGAAGCGACCACGAACGTGACAGAGGCACCGGGCGACCCGGCACCGGCGAAACCGCGGAAGGCGCCGCTCTCGGCGGGGGCGCGGGCGGAGCGGCGGCTCGGCTGGGCGCTGTGCGCACCTGCGGTCATCGTCATTCTCGCGGTGACGGCCTACCCGATCGGCTACGCGATCTACCTGTCGCTGCGGCGCTATGACCTGCGGTTCCCGGACGACTCGAAGTTCGTGGGGCTGGCGAACTACTGGACCGTGCTCTCGTCGTCGCTGTGGTGGCAGGCGCTCGCGGTGACCGTCATCATCACGGTCATCTCGGTGGCCATCCAGTTCGTGCTCGGCCTGGCGCTCGCGCTGACCATGCACCGGGCGCTCGTCGGTCGCGGGCTGATCCGCACGGTGATCCTCATCCCGTACGGGATCGTGACCGTCGTCGCCGCGTTCGGCTGGCGGTACGCGTGGACGCCGGACACCGGCTACCTCTCCGGCCTTTTCGGCGACGCCACCCCACTGAGCTCGCAGGTCTGGGGCATCGCGGTGATCATCCTGGCCGAGGTGTGGAAGACGACGCCGTTCATGGCGCTGCTGCTGCTCGCCGGCCTGGCGCTGGTCCCGGAGGAGCTGCTGCGGGCGGCGAAGATGGACGGAGCCAGCGCCTGGCAGCGGCTGACCCGGATAATGCTGCCGCTGATGAAGCCGGCGATTCTCGTCGCGCTGCTGTTCCGGGTGCTGGACGCGTTCCGCATCTTCGACAGCATCTATGT
This sequence comes from Pseudofrankia saprophytica, assembly GCF_000235425.2. Lineage (NCBI taxonomy): Bacteria > Bacillati > Actinomycetota > Actinomycetes > Frankiales > Frankiaceae > Pseudofrankia > Pseudofrankia saprophytica. Next base: position 7,765,604 of record NZ_KI912266.1, on the reverse strand, counting down.
GCTGACCGGCGGGTCCTATGACACCCGGTCGGTCTCGATCCTCGGCTACGACAACCTGTTCACGGCGCTGAACCTGGGCGTCGGGTCGTCCTTGTCGGTGCTCATCTTCCTCGTCGTGGCGCTCCTCGCATTCGTTTTCGTCAAGGGGTTCGGCGCAGCCGCGCCCGGTGGGGAGGACCGTCGCTGATGGCCACCATTGCCTCTGCTCCCGCCGGGGCCGGCGGTACCGCCGGCACCTCCGGCGCCGCCGTGCGCGGCCGCCGGCCGTCCGGGCAGCGCTCAGCGCTCGTCGGCTGGTCGGCCGCGAACCTCGTCATCATCGGGGTATCGCTGGTGCCGCTGCTGTGGCTGCTGTCGTTGTCCTTCAAGACGCCCGCCAGTATCACCGACGGCAGCTTCGTCCCGCATCACTGGACCCTGGAGAACTACCGGGGGATCTTCCGTGAGTCGCTGTTCACCCGGGCGCTGCTGAACAGCCTCGGAATCGCGATCATCTCCACCGTGCTCGCGGTGGTGCTCGGGTCGATGGCCGCCTACGCGATCGCCCGGCTCGACTTCCCGGGCAAGCGGCTGCTCGTCGGGCTGGCCCTGCTGATCGCCATGTTCCCGCAGATCTCCCTGGTCAGCCCGCTGTTCAACCTCTGGCGCCAGATCGGCATCTTCGACACCTGGATCGGGCTCATCATCCCGTACCTGACGTTCTCGCTGCCGCTGGCCATCTACACGTTGTCGGCGTTCTTCCGGGAGATCCCGTGGGACCTGGAGAAGGCCGCTCAGGTCGACGGCGCCACCCCGCTGCAGGCATTCCTGCGGGTCATCGCCCCGCTGGCCGCGCCGGGCATGGTGACCACCGCGATCCTGGTGTTCATCTTCTGCTGGAACGACTTCCTGTTCGCCATCTCGCTGACGTCGACGGAGCGGTCGCGGACGGTCCCCGCCGCCATCGCGTTCTTCACCGGGGCGTCGCAGTTCGCCCAGCCGATCGGCTCGATCGCGGCGGCGGCGGTCGTCATCACCATCCCGATCATCATCTTCGTGCTGCTGTTCCAACGTCGGATCGTCGCCGGGCTGACGTCCGGCGCGGTGAAGGGGTAGGCCCGGCCATGGCGGACATCGTTCTCGACCACGTCACCAAGCGGTACCCGGACGGCCAGCTCGCGGTGGACGACGCGAGCCTCTCCATCGCCGACGGCGAGTTCGTCATCCTGGTCGGCCCGTCCGGCTGCGGGAAGTCGACCACCCTGAACATGATCGCCGGCCTGGAGGACATCACCTCCGGCGAGCTGCGGATCGGTGGCAAGGTGGTCAACGACCTGGCGCCCAAGGACCGCGACATCGCCATGGTGTTCCAGAGCTACGCGTTGTACCCGCACATGTCGGTGCGCAAGAACATGGGCTTCGCGCTGGCGCTGGCGAAGAGGCCGAAGGAGGAGATCGACCGGAAGGTCGAGGAGGCGGCCCGGGTGCTCGACCTCACCGAGCACCTTGACCGCAAGCCGGCGCAGCTTTCCGGCGGGCAGCGGCAGCGGGTCGCGATGGGCCGGGCGATCGTCCGCTCCCCGAAGGCGTTCCTGATGGACGAGCCGCTGTCCAACCTGGACGCCAAGCTGCGGGTGCAGATGCGCACCGAGGTGTCCCGGCTCCAGAACCAGCTCGGCACCACGACGGTGTACGTCACCCACGACCAGACCGAGGCGATGACGCTCGGCGACCGGGTGGCGGTGCTGCGGTCCGGGCGGATCCAGCAGGTCGGCACGCCGACCGAGCTCTACGGCCGGCCGGCGACGGTCTTCGTGGCAGGTTTCATCGGCTCGCCGGCGATGAACTTCGTGCCGGCGACCGTCGAGGAGGGCGAGCTGCGCACCCCGTTCGGGAACATCGCCCCGGACGACCGGCAGCGGCGGCTGCTGGAAGCCTGGAACGGCGGCGCCGCCGGCGATCGGTCGCTGATCGTCGGAGCGCGGCCCGAGCACTTCGAGGACGCCGCGCTGGAGCAGGTGACCGACCGCCCGGGGCTGCGGTTCACGGCCACGGTGGACGTGCTGGAACGGCTCGGCTCGGACAGCTTCGCCTACTTCACGGTGACCGGCGGACGGGCCCGGATCGCCGACCTCGAGGAGCTGGCCCACGACGCCGGCACCGTCGACCTCTCCAGCGGGGCGGAACAGATCGTCGCCCGGCTCGACGCGGCCAGCCGGGTCCACGAGGGCCAGCAGGCCGAGCTCTGGCTGGACACCCACCAGCTGCACCTGTTCGATCCCGACACTGGCCGCAACCTGGACACTCCGGCCACGGACTAACGATTCACCGGCGCCTCTCTTTCCCGCGGACCCCCACAAGCGGGGACAAGTCTCCCGGCGACGTCACCGTCGCGAACAGGAATTCACCGATCGGATGGCCAGCCCGCTATAAACAGGGCGACCGCGCGATCACGGGAGACTGTATGGCCCACGGCGAAAATCACGGAGACAGGCCGGAACGGGGCGTTTTGGATGCTTCGACCGCGCGCCGGGCGCTGGTGACGGTCGCCGGAGGGCGGCTGCACGACCAGGTCCCGGCGCGGGGAAGCACTCGATGATTCGGCTCACCGAGCGGGCGTGCGCCGCGCTGCGCGACGGCGAGGTGATCGTGTTCGACTGGGCCGCGCTCGGGCTGTGCTGTGGCTGCACCGGTCAGCCATGGCTGCGCACGGCGCCACGGGCCGTCGCGCTCAAATATCGCGGCTTTCGTTCACTCGATGCGGATCCGGTCGGAAGTTCCATGGCTCACCCGCTCGCCTATCCGTGGCTGCTGGGCAGGGATGTCGCGGTTGATTGCCGGTTCCGTCTCGGATTTCGGCGCTTCAGCTGCGATCTACCCCAGGACATCGGGCTCACGGAGCTGTTCGGCCGGGCTGCCGCGGGCTCGGTCTCCGCGGGCTCGGTCTCCGCGGGTCCGGTGCCCGCGGGCTCGGTCTCCGCGGGTCCGGTGCCCGCGGGCTCGGTCTCCGCGGGTCCGGTCCGCGAGGGCTCGGTCATCGGGGGCGATGCATGACCGCCCACCTCGGCACGGCCGACGCTGGCCGCGCCTCCGGCGGCGGTGCGGCCCGTCGGCTCCGGTCGATCATCATCTGGACCGCGGTGTCGGTGACCGGTGCGATCGGCTGGGCCGTGCTCGCGCTTTCCCGGGACGAGTCTGTCTCCGCGGCCTGGATACTGGTAGCGGGCCTCGGATCGTTCGCGATCGCTTTCCGGTTCTACGCGCGGTTCCTGGCGAACAGGGTGCTGCGCGTCGACGACAGCCGGGCGACGCCGGCCGAGCGCCTCGACAACGGCGTCGACTACCAGCCGACCGACCGGCGAGTCCTGTTCGGTCACCACTTCGCCGCCATCGCCGGGGCCGGGCCTCTCGTTGGTCCGGTGCTCGCGGCACAGATGGGCTACCTGCCCGGCACGATCTGGATCGTCGTCGGCGTGATCTTCGCCGGCGCGGTGCAGGACATGGTCACGCTGTTCTTCTCGATGCGGCGGGATGGCAAGAGTCTTGGCCAGATGGCCCGCGATGAGATCGGCCCGGTGGGCGGGACGGCGGCGCTGCTCGCGGTCTTCACCATTATGATCATTCTGCTGGCGGTGCTCGCTCTCGTCGTGGTGAGCGCTCTCGCGCACTCCCCGTGGGGCACGTTCTCGATCGCGATGACGATCCCGATCGCGCTGTTCATGGGCGTCTACGTGCGGCTGGTGCGGCCCGGGCGGGTGGGCGAAGCCACCGCCCTCGGCGTCGCGGCACTGTTCGCGGCCATCGTCGGCGGCCGGTGGGTCCAGGAGTCCGGGCTCGCCTCCGCCTTCACGCTCAGCCCGAAGACACTGGTCGCCTGCCTGGTCGGCTATGGCTTGGTCGCCTCGGTACTGCCGGTGTGGCTGCTGCTCGCGCCGCGCGACTACCTCTCCACATTCATGAAGATCGGCACCATCGGCCTGCTCGCCGTGGGGGTTCTCGTCGAGCTCCCGGCGCTCCAGGCGGACGCGATCAGCCCCTTCGCGACCAGGGGCAACGGACCGGTCTTCGCCGGCAGCCTGTTTCCGTTCCTCTTCATCACCATCGCCTGCGGTGCTCTGTCCGGATTCCACTCGCTCGTCGCGTCCGGAACCACACCGAAGATGCTCCAGAAGGAGTCGCAGGTCCGGCTGGTCGGCTACGGGGCGATGCTGACCGAGTCCTTCGTCGCGCTGATGGCGCTGATCGCCGCGGCGGTACTCAGCCCGGGCCTCTACTACGCCATGAATGCGCCCGCCGGGGTCGTCGGGACGACGGCGGCATCGGCCTCGACCGCGGTCGCCCACCTTGGATTCACCGTCACGCCGGACGCGCTCGACTCCGCGGCCCGGGCGGTGGGCGAATCGACGCTGGTTGCCCGGACCGGAGGGGCGCCAACGCTCGCCGTCGGCATGTCCCACCTCCTCTCCGGCGCCTTCGGCAACGGGCTTGCCGCGTTCTGGTATCACTTCGCGATCATGTTCGAGGCGCTGTTCATCCTGACGACGGTGGACGCCGGCACCCGGGTCGGCCGATTCATGCTGCAGGACACGCTCGGGAACGTCTGGAAACCGATCGGACGGGTGAGCTGGTGGCCCGGGGTCTGGCTGAGCAGCGCCCTGGTGGTCGGTGCGTGGGGCTACTTCCTCTGGGCTGGGGTGACCGACCCGCTCGGTGGCATCAACCAGCTTTTCCCGCTGTTCGGCCTGGCCAACCAGCTGCTCGCGGCGATCGCGTTGACGGTGGCCACCACCCTGCTCATCAAGAGCGGGCGGGCGCGATGGGCCTGGGTGACCGGCATTCCGCTCGCCTGGGATGTCGCGGTCACGTTCACCGCGAGCTGGCAGAAGGTCTTCTCGGACGATCCCAGGCTCGGCTTCTTCGCCCAGCGCGACCGCTACGCCGCCGCCCTCGACGACGGCAGGATTCTGGGGCCCGCCAAGACCGTCGACGACATGCACAGGATCGTGCAGAACTCGACGGTGGACGGGATCCTGGCGATGACGTTCGCCCTGCTGGTCCTCGTCGTACTCGTCGACGCGACCCGGGTCTGCGTGCGGGTGGCGCGCGGCCGCGTGCCGGTACCCACCACCGAGGCGGAGCATGTGGCCTCGCGGATCGTCGTGCCCGCGGGACGGTTCGCGGGCGAGACCGCGAACCAGCCGCTCGCGCACGCGGACGACATTTCTGTTTGACGTGCACCGCCGTTCGACGTGCGGCGTCGCGCTGCGGAACCCCGGCCCAAACCGGACAGGGGAGAAGGCGGAACAATGCGGCGGGAGGGCGGTCGAAGCGGTCCGTGGCCACCAGCGATGGACACGTGTCGGCCACGACGCAGCTGGCGCCGACGACAGGTCCGGCTCGTCCTCGGCCGAGAGCGCGGCTGGAAGAACATGCATCACGGATGCTCGTCCTGCCAAGGATGCGGCCACCAGGGCTTCCGTCAGGACAGCGGTCCGCTGGTCTTTTCACCTGGAATCTTCCGGTCGGTGACGCGTCGTTCCCACACCCTGTGGTACCTGACGGCGTGGGAGTCTGTCGTCGTACTCATTCGTCGTCCCTACCGGGGAAGGGATGCACAACGACCGCCGAACCAGACGAAGATCCCGCACCCCAAATCCAGACGATCAACGACCTGGCAAAACCCTATGGAAGGTGGACGAGTGTCTTGCCGGTATTAGCGCCGCGCATCATGGACAGGAAGGCTTCGACGGTTTTATCGATGCCCTCGACGATGGTCTCTTCGGTGCGCAGCGAGCCGTCTTGCAACCAGTCGGTGGCCTGTTGGATGTAGTCGGTGGCGATGTTGTAGTGGTCGCCGACGTTCATGCCGCGCAGGGTGATGCGTTTGCCGATGGCGAGCGGCAGGTTGCTCGGGCCGGGTGGGGGTTCGGTGCTGTTGTAGATGGAGATCGCACCGCACAGGGCGATGCGCCCGTGCAGGTTCATCGCGCCGAGCGCGGCTTGGAGGTGGTCGCCGCCGACGTTGTCGAAGTAGACGTCGATGCCTTCGGGTGCGGCCTTGGTGAGCTGGCCGGGTAGGTCGCCTGCCCGGTAGTCGAGCCCGATGTCGTAGCCGAAGTCCTCGACGAGGCGCCGGGCCTTGCCGGGGCCGCCGGCCGAGCCGATGACCTTGGCGGCGCCAAGGCGCTTGGCGATCTGGCCCGCGACTGACCCGACCGCACCCGCGGCGGCGGAGACGAAGACGACGTCGCCTCGTCGGACCGGGGCGATGTGGGTGAGGCCGGCGTAGGCGGTGAGCCCGGTCATACCGAGCGCGCCGAGGTAGGCCTGGGCGGGGGCGAGGCGGGTATCGAGCACCTCGACGGCGGCGGGGAGCAGGGCGTACTCGCGCCAGCCCAGGAAGTGCAACACGGTTGACCCGACCGGCACGTTGTCGGCTCCGGAGGCGACAACGGTCCCGACCGCATGACCGGTCATTGCCTCGCCGAGCTCGAACTGTGGGATGTAGGACTCACCTTCGTCCATGCGCCCGCGCATGTACGGGTCGACGGACAGCCAGTCGTTGCGGACGAGGATGTGACCCGGTCCGGGGTCGGCGACCGTGGTGGTGACGGACACGAAGTCGGTCGGTTTGGGTTCGCCGATCGGGCGGGCGGCGAGTTGCCAGGCACGGCTGGAAACCGGCATGGGAGACCTCCTGGGTCGCACGGGGAGAAAGACTGCATGGGCGAAAGGGAGAGGGCGGTGCGGGTTCAGGGGGAGCCCAGGAGGAACATCGGCAGCTCCCGGTCGGTGCGGGCGCGGTATTCGGGGAAATGCGGCCAGGCCGTGTCGGCCGTCTTCCACAGTTCCGTCTTCGCGGCGCCGGATACCTCGCGCGCGTGCATGGTGCGGGTGATGGCACCGTCGCGCACCTCGACGAGCGGGTGCGCGAGCAGGTTGTAGTACCAGACGGGATGGGTGGGCGCGCCGCCGTAGGAGGCGACCACGAGGTAGCCGCCGTCGTGCTCGATCCTGATCAGCGGCGTCTTGCGGAGCTTCCCAGTGGTCGCGCCCCGGTGGGTCAGGATGATGACCGGCCGGTCCTCCAGCATGCCGCCCTCACGCCCGTCGGTCGCCTCGTAGAGCTCGACCTGGTCACGGATCCGCCGGAACGGGCTGGGCTCGTACGCACCCGACAAGGTCATGATCGTCTCGGTTTCTAAACGGTCACGCCGAGCAGGGTGCCGCCGGTCGCGTCGATGGTCTGACCGGTGATCCACCGTGCGTCGGGGGAGGCGAGGAAGGCCACGACGTCGGCGATGTCGACCGGCTCACCGATCCGGTGGAAGGCCGACAGGGCGGCCGTGCGCTCCCTTAGCTGCGGGTCGGCGAGCCAGGGCGCGAGGTCGGTGTCGACGACGCCCGGCGCGACCGCGTTCACGGTGATGCCGCGCGGCCCGAGCTCCTGGGCGAGGGTGTGGGTCAGGACGTTGAGGGCTGCCTTGGTCATCGAGTAGGCGATGGTCATCGGGACGGCGATCCGGGCCGCCGCGGAGGTGATGTTGATGATCCGGCCACCGTCACGGAGCCGGTGCAGGCCATGTTTGAGGATGAACAACGGTGCCTTGGCGTTGACCGCGAACATCTCGTCGAAGTCCTTCTCGGCGGCGTCGCCGATGGCGGCGTAGGCGACGATCCCGGCGTTGTTGACGACGATGTCCAGGCCTGGCGTGTCGGTGAACTCGGCCAGGCCCCGGTCGAACGACTCCCAGAGCGCCGTGGCGTCGCCGGCCTCCCCGAACCTTGCCCGGATCAGGAACGCTCTGCCGCCGCCGCTCTTGATCGTGGCTACCGTCTGCGTGGCCGCTGCCTCGTCGCTCCCGTAGTGGACGGCGACCAGCGCGCCCTCCCGGGCCAGCCGTTCGGCGATGGCCTTGCCGATACCCCTGCTGCCACCGGTGACCAGCGCGGTCTTGCCTGCCAGCGTCCTCATGCCCACATCCTTCTAAAGCGGTCGCTACAGAATTCGGACTGTAGCAGATTCTCTAGCGTTCGGTATAGAATGAGGATGTGGTAGCAGTCCGACGGGGACGACCCAGGGAGTTCGACCGAGCCGCGGCTCTTGATCACGCCCTGGTGTTGTTCTGGGAGCGCGGCTATGAGGCGACCTCCATCGCCGATCTCACGGCGGCAATGGGTGTCGGCGCCCCGAGCCTGTACGCGGCCTTCGGCAGTAAGCGCGAGCTGTTCGACGAGGTCGTGCAGGTCTACGGCCAGACCTACCACGCCTTCATCGCAAGGGCGCTGATCGAGGAGCCGACCCTCAAGGCCGGACTGGACCGCATGTTGCGCGAGGCCGCGGGGGCCTACACCCGTCCCGACCTGCCGCGCGGCTGCCTAGTGATCAGCGCCGCTGTCAACTGCAACGCACCCGAGGTCGAACAGGCCCTGCGCGCCCTGCGCACCACCGACCTCGACGCGCTCGAACGCCTCGTCAACGTCGCGATTGACGCCGGGGAACTGCCCGCCGGCACCGACGCCCGCGCGTTGGCGGTGTACACCAGCGTGGTCATGCAAGGCATGGCCCAACAGGCCCGTGACGGCGCCGATCGCGGCGAACTGGAAGCAGTGGCCGCCCTGGCGATGCGGGCATGGCCCTGGACGGCGCCCTGAACAAGAGTCGGCGGCAACCACCACCAAGCCCGCGAACAGCTGAACCGACCACCCTCGTACGGTGGTACGGTGCTGCATTTTGCGCGCATCGCGCCTGCTGGAGCGAACCTGCTCGCTAGTCCGGTGTGACCATCGGGACTGTCCGGCAAAGGTGAGCGTGAGCATGGGCGTGACGCAGCTGGGCCACCGCCACTCTGGCCACGAGTAGTCGTCAGCCTGTCCCCCACCCGGCCCGGATGTACGACTACTACCTGGGCGGCAAGGACAACTATCCGGCGGACCGCGAGGCGGCTGAGAAGCCGTTGGCCGTGCTGCCCAACGCGCGGATCGTGGCGGCGGAGGGTCGGGCGTTCATGCACCGCACCACCCGCTACCTGGCCCGTGAGGCCGGCATCCGTCAGTTTCTCGACATCGGCACCGGCATCCCGACCTCGCCGAACCTGCACGAGGTCGCGCAGGCGATCGCCCCGGACGCCCGGGTGCTCTACGTGGACAACGACCCGAGCGTGCTCACGCACGCCCGGGCGTTGCTCACCGGCACCTCGATCGGCCGCACCGCCTACCTGGACGCCGACCTGCGGCAACCGGAGAAGATCCTCGGCTCGGCCGAGCTGGCCGACACGTTGGACCTCTCGAAGCCGGTCGCCCTGTCCCTGATCGGGATCTTCCACTTCATCCCGGACACCGACGACCCCTACGGGCTGATCCGCGCCTACCTCGACGCCCTGCCGTCGGGGAGTTACCTGACGTTGAGCCAGTTCACCGCCGACCTGGCACCGGAGGAGGCCGCCCGTGCGGCCGAGGTCTACCACCGCAGCGGCCTGCCCGCCGTCGCTCGCTCCCGGGAGCAGATCGCGCGGTTCTTCGACGGCCTGGAACCCGTTGATCCCGGTGTCGCGCTCATTCACCGCTGGCGCCCGGACGAGGCTGGCACCGCGGACGAGCCGACCGACGCACAGGTCAGCGCCTACGGCGCCCTCGCGCGCAAACCGTGATCCGGCCGGTCCCGGTTGCGCGGGCTACGCGCCGAGCTGGGTAGGCCGTCGGTAGCCGCGCGAGCCGTTCAGGGGCCGGACGGCGACCGGCCGCGAATGCCGAGATCGCCCTCGGCGGCCTTTCCGCCGCCGTCCCTCCGGCTCCGGCCGCCGTCGGCCTTGCCCGCCGCGGCCTTCCCCGCGGCGCTGGCTTTGCCGGTGGAGGCGGCTTTCCCCGCGGCGTTGGCATTCCCCGCGCCGCCGGCCGTCCCGGCCGTGCTGGTCGCCCCGCCGCCGGCCGGCTTACCGCCGGTCCCGGGGCCGTCGTCGTGTTTGAGGACGGTGCCGTAGCCGCCGTCGTGGTAGACGAGCGGCTCCGCCGTGGGATCGACCCGGCTTTCGAGGATCTCCGCGACCACCAGCCAGTGGTCGCCCGTGGCGGAGCGATCCCGAATTCGGCAGCGCAGCCAGGTGGTCGCGTCGAGCAGCAGCGGTTCGCCGGTGTCGAGCCGACGCCAGCGGGTGGGCGCGGCGAACCGATCGGCGCCCGGCAGGGCGAAGCGCGCGGCGAGGTCCTGCTGGTCCCGGGAGAGCAGGTGAACGATGAGCGTCTCGGCGGCGCGCAGCGTCGGCGCGATCGACGACCGGACCGACAACGCCAGCGCGAGCAACGGGGGGCGCTCGGACAGGGAGGCCACCGAGGTCGCGGTGAAGCCCACCGGACCGCGCTGCCCGGACATCGTCACGATCGTGACGCCCGCCGCGTGCCGCCGGAAGGCAAGGCGCATCGCCTCGGCGCCGGCGTCGTCGCGGCTGTCGCCCGGGGTCCGGGACGCCGCCCGGGGCGATGACGGCGACGGTATGCGATTCGGCATGTTCGCACCTGCTCCGTTCGTGCTCGTCCACCGTATCCACGCGCGTCGGTGCGGGCACCCGCCCGGCCGGTGCCACGGCCTGGAGTGGCGTGGCGTGTCGTCGACAAGGCAAGTCGACAAGGCAAGCGGTGTCCAGGTGAGCGGCCCCTCGAACACTACTGACACACATGCCGATGTTCGATGCCGTGCCACCATGTCCGCCGCGCCCGCCACCGGGCCGGTCAGGCCAGGAGGGTGAGTCCGCGCAGGACGGCGTCGAGCGTCACCAGGAGCAGGAACTTCGCGACCTGTCAGAGCGGCTCCGGCATGCCGGAGCCGTGCAGGTGCGTGACGACGAGGTCGCTGACGTCGAGCTGGGTCTCGCGGTCGCTGCCGTGGCTGACCGCGGCCGTACCTGGGCCTAGGGCTGGCGGGGCCGCGCCCGGCGACGACGGGGATCCGTGGATCGGCGTGGATCGGGCGAGCGGCGAGGATCCGACGAGCGGCGGGGACCCGCGGAGCTACGGGGATCCGCGGAACGACGGGGATCGGCGGAGCGATTGCTCGCGACGGCGGGCGCGTCGAGGCCGGTCGTCTCGAAGTCGGTTGGTTCGACATCGTCCGGCCCGAAGTCGGGGGCCCGGAAGAGGTCAGTCGTCAGCTGTGCTGACTCGCGCCGTGGCGGGGCTGGTGCTGGTTCGAGCGCGGAGAAGAGGGGGGTCTCGGTCGTGTCGATGGGGGCTGTCTCGCTTTCAGGACGTGGCGGCCGAGCGGAACGATCAGGTAGCACGCCAACCGGACCGCGGACGAAACCGTCCGCGGCCTAGGCGCACCAAGCGTCCTCGGAGACCGAAGATCGAAGTTGCTCGGCGTCAGAGATGGGACATCTTGCTGAACGGGCTCAGGATGCGAATCTGCTCGGATCCGAAATCGACGAGTACGGCGATCTCCTCCTCGACTCGGGTCACCCGGCCGAGACCGTACGTGTCGTGGACGACCCGGTCTCCTAGAGCGAACCGTTCGCACCGTGGAGTAACCGGCGCCTTGAAGGGGCTGGTGGGCAAGTGGCGCTTGGGTGCCGCGGGCCTTGTCATTGGTTCCAGTATGCGCCTGCCGAGCCTGTCAGGTGGTTCGTAACGACCGGATGATGGGCGCCGACCCACAATCGATCATGCCGTGGCCGTCAGTAGGGCCACAATCTCGCCTCGCGTCGCCCGAGCCGGCGACGCCCTGGTCGGGCTCGGACCACTGGTCTGCGCCCGACCGGGGCGTGGGATGGCGGCTCCATGGGGGAGGCGCCGCGGGGCGGTTGGGTGCTCAGCGGCTGCTGAGGACCTTGTCGAAGAAGTCCCGGTAGCCGCGCAGCGCCCGGCGCAGGTCCTCGGTGGACGGCTCGCCGTGCGTGTGCCACGCGTCCCGCAGTCCCGAGTGCTCGCGGTTGATCCGCTCGGTCAGCGACCGCACGGCGTCGTCGACGAGTCGGTCGGCCTTCTCGACGGCCTCCCGCGGATTGTCGACGAACTCCAGCAGCACCTGCCGCCAGTCTCCGGCCTGCCGCTCACTGCCGGCATCCGCACCAGCGGTGGCGTCGGTGGCGGGGGCGGCATCGGTGTCGGCGGCGGCTGCCGCGGCGGCTGCCTCGGCGTCGATGGGACCGGTGCCCGCGGCGGCGGCCTCGGCGTCGAACGCGCTCGCGTCGTCGAACGCCCGGGGACCCTGGGGATCGGCGGCGACGGGCTCATCGGCGAACGGGCCGGCGGTGCCGTCGCGAGTATCGGAGACCGAAGCCGGCGGGGTCGGCACGTCTGTCCCTGTAGGCGTCACAGTCGGGGTCACGGTCTCGTGTGCCGCGGTGGGTTCGGCGACCACGGGCTCGTCGACGAGGTCGTCGTCGGTGAAATCGGGATCGGTGACGTCCCGGTCGGTGACGCCCCGGTCCGTGACGTCCCGGTCGGTGACGCCCCGGTCCGTGACGTCTCCGTCGGTGACGTCTCGGGTGTCGGTGTCATCGCGGGTGTCGAGGTCCGAGGCGTGCGGGGTCGGTGCGCTGGTCCCGGCCGGAGCCACGACCTGGTGCGCCGCGGTGGCATCCGTGGGTTCGGAGTCGTTCGTGGACGCCACTTCATCAGTGGATGGTCGTCGGTCGAACAGGTTCATCTCGCGTCCTCCTCGGGGACCACGCCGGCCGGGGTGTTGCCGGCCGGTTCCTTGCGGTTGGCGGGGCTGCGGGGTTGGCGGGACTGCGGGGTGGCGAACCTCGCCGCTCAAGACGGGACGCGCGGGGGCTCGGGGCCCAGGTCGGGCGGGATCTCGGTGGCTGGTGGTCAGGCGCGGGAGCGGTCCGGCCCGGACAAGGCCGGGGACGGGTCCCTACCCGGGGTCTTCGCTCCCCGCGAGCCGTCCTCCACGAGCCACTCGAACAGCTCCCGGTAGTGGATGAAGGCCGACCGCAGCTTCTCGGTGCCCTGGCCGTCGACCTGGCTGGACGCTCCGGCGTGGGCCTGCCGGTAGGAGCTGACGACCTCGGGCCGATCGGCCGAGATCAGCTCAGCGCGCCCGTCGAAGTCCGCCTCCGGGTAGCCACGGGTACGCATCACGTCCGCGATGAGCAGGTCCGCCTGCTGGGTGGCCTCGGCCGGCTCGTCCACGAACTGGGCCTGCAGCCCGTCCCAGCGGGCCACATAGCTGGCGCGCTCGTCGGCGTCGAGGGGGCGGATGTCGAGTTCGTCGCGGCGGCGGGCGATCTCCGCGAGCCTGCGCTTGGCCTCCTGCTGGTCACCGCTCTGTTCGACCGCCCGGTCGTATTCCGGGCCGAATCTGCGGCGCAGCGCGCGGGTCGAACCGCCGTGTTGGCCCGCGCCCCGGACGAATATGACCAGGACCACGACCAGCGCGATCACGCAGATCGCCAGAATGATCCACCCCAATGCCGACATGCCGCAACCTCCGTAAGATCGGGCTGTCTGCCCGTTACGTTCCGCCTGCTACGACCGCTCCGGTACCCGCGATCTTGGGCGGTAAACGCCGGAGCCCGGCGGCCGCACGGCGATGGTCGTTCGCCCGATACCGCCCGTCCGGTGCCGCGTGGCCGCCGGAAGCGCCTCGGGGCGTGTCCGCGACGAGTGGGGGCGCGCCGGTCTCCAAGGCGCCGGCGGCAACCGGGTCAGGTTCGACTGGCCCGCGTCGGACAGCTCGCCACCCACGTCGGTCAGGCACGCCTGAGTCCGTCAGCCGAGACCCAGGACTGATGACGACACTGATGACGAGAAGAATCAACGGACGGAAAATTTAGTCATTCTCTTAGTCGTCCGACTGTTAGTCGTCCACTAGTCGTCCACGCGGCTCTCATTCACGTGTCCGGATAGTCATCGATCGCCACGCGCTCCCCGTCGGGAAATCAGCCGCCGGCGGGGAGCCGAATCGGCGGAGCCCACGGGTGCGGCCAGGTCCTCGACGTCGCCGCCGGGGAGCCTCGAGACGACCAGCGGTGAACCGTCGTCAGGATGGCCGGGCCAGGACAGGACGCTCGCCGCGGCCGGCTCGGACTGGTCGAAGGCGATCTGTCCGTCTCGGTAGAGAAGGGCCATGTCGAACATCACGGCGAAAAGGCCGCGCCCGAGCAGGAAGGCAAGGTCGCTGACCGTCCGCCGGCCGTTCACCCGCGCCAGGATCTCCACCCGGCCCTCGTCGATCGGTGGGATCGCCGGGAGGGTTCGCGGATGGGCCCGCGCGTGCAGGCCCTGCTCGCGCCACCCGGCCGCGACCGCGAGCCGGCGCCGGGTCTCCCGGACCACGCGGCCGACGTCCATCCCTGGCACCAGCGGTATGAGCGGGTCCGCGACGTCCGGATCGGGCACGCACGCGAAGACGTCCGCGAGCGCCAGCGCGAACAGGGCGTCCATCGCGGCCGTCTGGGTCACGACCTGCACGGACGTGTCGCCGAGCAGGCCGCGCCTGACCAGCTCGGTGCGCAGCCTGCCCGCCGGCGCGGCCTCGACCAGGGCCTCGGCCCAGTCCTCGTGAGATACCCGCCCCGACCGCAGCAGCAGGGATTCGACCCCCGGGGTGACCGGGGTGTCGGCGGCGACCAGCAGGCCGGAACTCAGGACTACCGTTCCCCCGCCCCGCGCGCCCTCGGTCCGCAGCGTCCCCGAGAAACGTTCCTCGCCGAGCCGTGACAATACGTCTAGAAGAACATAACCATCCGCCGCGGTGTCCGCGCCCATCGCGTTCCACCCCCTCATCCCAGTGACAGCGAACAGGGGGAAGGATATGGTGCGTTGCGACCAAGTGCTACCAGTCCAGCCAACGAGCGCGCAAACGATGGCAGACCGGTTCACGAAAAAAACAACCCACGCACAATGACAAACTGGCCGTTGAATCGGGGAGGGCTGTATGGACATCGATACCGCGTTGAAGGAAGCTATGGCGCTCGACGGTGCGATCGGAGCCGCGCTGGTCGACTACGAGAGCGGAATGATGCTGGGCTCGGCCGGCGGCGGCCGCGCGCTCAACCTCGAGATCGCCGCCGCCGGCAACACCGATGTGGTTCGCGCCAAGGCGAGGACGCTGGAGGCACTTGGCATCCGGGAGGGGATCGAGGACATCCTCATCACCCTGGACCGGCAGTACCACGTCATCCGCCTGCTTACCCGCGGCGGCAGCAGGCTGTTCCTGTACCTCGCCCTGGACCGCGCGCGGGCCAACCTCGCCATGGCCCGCCACGGCCTCCGGACGATCGAACGTGAACTAAGCATGTGACGTCGCGGCGACCCACCGGATTTTGGGACCGCCTGCACGTCCGCTCGCGGCCCTCGCCGCTGTGATTCCGTGATTCCGTGATTCCGTGCGCCCGGTCCGTCGAACTGACTGTGCCGCGGCGGTGCTGGAACGCGTCGACCGCCCTTCCGTGGCGGCCGACGACGTGAGGGTCGCCAGGGTGAGTACGGCACCTGTGATCACATTCGGACGTCACCGGCGTCGAGCCCTCGGCGCCCGGTGACATCCGGCCTGGTCATCGCGTAACACGGCTCGACGATCGCGGTGCTCTCCTTCGGTCTCCATCTCCCATCCCTCGGTCTCGAAGCGTGCCCGGCGGCCGTCCGGCCGCCGGGTAGCGGGGCCCCGACGGCCGCGACGGTGACGACACTCGTCGTGGCGGTGGCGAGCAGGGTGTGGATCAGCCCGCGGCGCGCCCCGAGGCGAGGCGTGACCACCCGGGTCTGGACTTTTCTGCCAAGCGCTTGATAGAAACCGTGCTCCACGGGTGGTCCACCCGTCGCGGGGACTGATGCGGGAGGCAGCAAGTGGTCGGATCGTCGTCGCGGGCCGCTTCCGATGAGGCTGCCGATCGGTGGGCCGGGTGCCCACCCGATCTTGAGACCAGGTCGACGGCCTTACGCCGAATCCGCGTGTGTGATCTCAGCGGGCAGCTTGCCGGCGCCGGGGCAACCAGGATTCTCGCCGCGTTCGGCGCTCAGGTGATCCGCGTCGAGGATCCGACGACGAGCGGCGGCTGGGACATCGTCCGCGGGGCCCCGCCCTTCCACGACGGACGCCGCGGCATCGAGTTCGGCGGCAGCTTCAACAACCACAACGCCGAGAAGCTGGGAGTCACGATCAACCTGCGCACTGAGCGCGGGCGTGACCTGCTCGCCCGGCTGATCGCGATCTCGGACGTCGTCACCGAGAACTTCGCCGGTGGGGTGTTCGCCCGGCTCGGCTTCCCGTATGAACGGCTTCAGGAGATCAAGCCCGACATCGTCTACGTCTCGCACAGCGGGTTCGGCGCCGCTGGTCCCTACCGCGACTTCCGTACCTGGGGGCCGATCGTCCAGGCGGTAAGCGGCCTTACCTTCACCGCGGGTCTGGCGGGACAGCCGCCGGCCGGCTGGGGCTTCTCCTACATGGACCACATGGGCGCCTACGCCATGGCGATCGCGATTCTCGCGGCGCTGTGGCACCGCGACCGGACCGGCGAGGGGCAGTGGGTCGACCTGGCCGGTGTCGAGGTCGGCCTGAGCCTCACCGGCCCCGAGATCCTCGACCACCACCTCAACGGGCGCTCCCCGCGGCAGCCGGGCTCGGTCGACTCCAACCGCGGCCGCGCGCCGGCGATGGCACCGCACGGGATCTACCCGGCGCGGGGCGAGGACCGTTGGGTAGCGGTGGCCTGCCGCGACGACCACGACTGGCGGCGGCTCGCGGACGAGATCGACCAGCCGTGGGCCACGAGCACGGAGCTGGCGACACTCGCCGCCCGGCTCGCCGACCAGGATGCGCTGGATGCCCTGCTGGCCGCGTGGACCGCCGGGTTCGACAACCATGAGCTCGCGGCCCGTCTCGTCGCCGCCGGGGTCCCGGCCAGCCCCGTCCGTACGCCGGCCGAACGGATCGACGGGGTTGCGGCGACGCCCGGCTGGGACCTTTGGCCGACGGTCGTGCATCCCGACATCGGGCCGGCACGGGTCGAAGGGCTACCGGTGCACCTGTCGGAGACCGACTGGTCGCTGCGTCGCGGCGCTCCCCGGCTCGGCCAGCACAACCGCTTCGTCCTGGGCGATCTGCTCGAGGTCGGCGAGACCGAGCTGGAGGAGCTGACGGCCGAGGGCACGATATGAGCGGCCCGACGACAGGCCCGACGACTGGCCCGCTGCACGGGCTGCGCGTCCTGGAGATCGCCGGGGAGTTCTCCGCCTACCCAGGCAAGCTGCTCGCCGACCTGGGCGCGAACGTCATCGTGGTCGAACCGCCCGGCGGCTCGGTGACCCGCTCATGGGGTCCGTTCGCCGGCGACCAGCCGGCGCCCGGGACGAGCCTGCACTGGCGGCACTACAACACCTCGAAAAGAGGCGTCCTTCTCGACCCGCGCGACGACGCGGACCGCGAGCCCTTCCAGCGGCTGCTCACCGACTGCGACGTGCTCCTGGAAGGGCTGCCGGCGCGGGACCTCGCCGCGTTCGGCCTCGACCCGGCGACGCTCGCGGACGCGTACCCATCGCTCGTCTGGGTCTCGGTCACGCCGTTCGGGCGGCGCGGGTCGCCACCCGAGACCCCGACCACCGATCTCACGTTGCTGGCCGGCGGAGGCCCGGTACACAGCTGCGGCTATGACGACCACACACTGCCGCCGGTGCGCGGCGCCGGGGGGCAGAGCGCACACGTCGCGGGATCCTTCGCGGTCGCGGCCGCGCTCACCGCACTGCTGCACCGCGACATGTCCGGGCACGGGCAACACGTCGACGTCAGCGTCGACGCGGCCCTCAACGTCTCCAGCGAACTGGCCACCGTCCAGTACCTCGCCGATGGCGGCATCGTCCGGCGACTGACCGGTCGGCACGCGATGGTCGAGCCGACCGCCCCGACGCAGGTTCAGGCGGCCGACGGACACCATGTCGTCCTCGGCTTCCCGCCGCGGGCGGCGGAGGACTACGCCTCGATCGCCGAGTGGATCGACCTCGTCGGGCTGCGCGACGAGTTCCCGGACGTGGTCCTGCTGGAGCTCGCGGTGGAGCGCGGCGGCGTCGCCGTCGTCGAGCTCGCGACGGACCCACTGGCGATGGAGATCTGGAACGCGTCGCGCGACGCGATGATGCTGCTCGCCGAGCGGCTGCCGGGATATGACTTCTTCCTGGGCTGCCAACAGCGCGGGCTCGTCGCGGGATTCGTGGCGTCTCCGGAAGAGGCGATCGCCGACCCACACCTTGTCGCCCGCGGATTCGCCACCGAAGTGACCGATCCCTACACCGGCCGGACTGAGACCCATCCCGGGACGCCCTACCGCTTCAGTCGCACCCCCTGGCGGATCTCCCGGCCGGCTCCCCTGCTCGGGGAACACACCGAAAGCGTCCTGAAGACCGGTTGGTCCGAGGGCTGAGCTCATCCCCGACGAATTCACGGGTCTGTGCACGACGAAGAGATGGGACCGTTCATGAAAAACATCGGGATCTGGCCTGCGCGCACGGGACGCCGACGAGTCGGGTGGCGCCCGAGTGGAATGAAGTTAGCCGCCGCGACCGGCGTGGCCGCGAGCCTGTTCCTGCTGGCCGCCTGCGGCGGCGGTGACAACGGTGACAACGGCGATAGCGGCGACGGCGGCACGGCGACGGCCGGCGCCGCGAGCTCCGCCGACGTGCTCGGGCCGTCCGCCCCGGCGAAGGGCGCTCCGGTCCGGATCGGCATGATCTCGGACGGCAAGGGCCCCGTCTCGGACCTGTCCTACGAGCCGCGCGTCGCCGACGCCACCATCAAGTGGCTCAACGAGCACCGTTCCGGAATCGCCGGCCGGCCGATCGAGCTGGTGAAATGCGAAGCCCTGGCGGATCCGGGCAAGGGCACCGACTGCGCCAACCAGATGGTCGAGCAGAACGTCGTGGCCGTCGTCGTCGGCTCGTCGTCGGTCGGGGAGAGCATCTGGGCGCCGCTGCACGCGGCGAAGATCCCGTTGATGTTCGCGAACACGTCCGCCTCTGTGGTCCTGAACGACGGCGAGACGTCGTTCAACCTGACCGACCCGTACTTCGGTCAGATCAACCTGCCGGCCCAGGTGGCGAAGGACAAGGGTCTCAAGAAGGTCACCGCCGTGGTGATCGACGTGCCCGTCGTGGCGGACTTCTACAAGTCGTTCGCGCCGGCGAGGTTCCAGAAGCTGGGTATCGACCTCGACGTCGTCTCCGTCCCGCCGGGCACGGCCGACATGACACCGCAGCTGCGGAACATCGCCTCCGGTGAGCCGAGCGTCGTGTCGATCATCGGCGGTGACGCCTTCTGTATCAGTGCGCTGAACGGCCTGCGCGCGGTCGGGTTCACCGGCTCGGTCGTGGCCGTGGGACTGTGCATCACCGACGCGACGCGCAAGGCGGTGCCCGGGTCCTCGCTCAAGGGCATCTCCGTCTCCGCGTCCGCGCCCATCGGCACGGACAGCCCATCGACCCGCCTCCTGGGTGCCGTGGTCAAGACCTACGGCCATGACATCGACGTCAACCGGTCCGGCACGATGAGCATGTTCACCGTGGTCGCCGCCCTGGGGTCCGCGCTGGAGGGGCTCACCGGTGACGTCACGCCCGCGTCGGTGGCCGCCGCCATCAAGGGGATGCCGGAGAAGGAGCTGCCGGGCGCCGGAGGCCTGCGTTTTCGCTGCAACGGCAAGGCGGTTCCCGACCAGCCCGGGGGGTGCGTCCGAGGTGGGCTGATCGCGACCCTGAACGACAAGGGCCAGCCGACCGACTACAGGCCGTTCGGGGTTTCCTCGATCGGGAACTGAGCCGGTAGCCGGCCGAGGGCTGGGCCGGTCACCGTTTCGGCGGCGTCCGGCCCGGCCGCTCGTCGCGCCGGACGGAGCCCGGCCACCGGGAACGGGCGACCCTACACCGCCGAGCTCGCCGTCACCGCGCCGACGCCGCCTCGGGCCTCTGACCATGGGACGCGGCCTGCCGCTCTGGCGCCCCCGGAGGGTCCGCGGCGGGGACGTTGCCGGCCAACACGCTCGTGACGACGTCGACCAGCATCATCAGCAGCCGGCCGTGCGTCGTCGCGACCTGGGAATTCACCCATTCGACGACGCCGCTGTTTCCCGTGCCGGACAGGATCAGCACGAACGCGCAGGCCACCCGATAGACGCGTTCCGCTTCGCCGAGACCTGGTGTGAGCGGGGTGAGCAGTGCCACGACGGCCTCGCTCTGCGGCGTGGACCGTGAGTTCACGAGATGCCGGAACTCGGGATCGTTCATCAGGGCGGCCAGGAAGGGGTGGTAGTACCGACCGGTCTCGTGTTCGGCCATCTCGGTCGCCGCGACCACCATGGCATGGGCGATGTCGCGAATGGTGACGTCCCGGTCCGGGACGTTCACGGTGAACAGGCGCTCGATTTCGACACGGAGCTCCTCGGTGCGCGCGTCGACGATCGCGAGCACCAGAGCCGCCTTGGAACCGAAATGATAGTGGATGGCGTCCCGGCTGATGCCGGCTTCGGCGGTGATCTGCCGGGTGGAGGTGCGGGCGATTCCCTGCACCGCGAAAAGCCGTTCCGCGGTTCGGAGAAGGAGCTGCCGCGTATGGATGCCACGCACATCCTTACGCACATCCTTACGCACGTCCGGACGAGCGGGAATCCCCGACATAAAACGTCAGTATACCGGAACGTCCGCGTGCTCCGGCGCGCGGATCTCCCGGTGGAGTCCTCACGGCCCGCCCCGCCGCCCGCCCGGCAGGCCTACCGCAGAGCCGTGGCGATTCGGCGCCACTGCGCCCGGGGGAAGGCCTTCTGGTCGGCGGTGAGGACCTGAAGGGTGACGTGGTCGGCGCCGGCGGCGCGGTGCTCGTCGACCCTGCGCATGATCGCCTCCTCGTCCCCCCAGGCGATCATGGCGTCGAAGACGCGGTCGCTGACCGAGGTCACCTCGTCGGCGGAGAAACCGAGCCGCAGCAGGCTGTTGGCGTAGTTCGGCAGGCTCAGGTAGCCCCGCAGCCACGCGCCGCCGATCGCGTGCGCCTCGTCGGCGTCGGCGCACAGGATGACGGTCTGCTCGGGCAGCACGAGCGCCTGGGAGCCCAGGGCCTCCCGGACGCGGCTGGTGTGTTCGGGAGTGACGAGGTAGGGGTGCGCGCCGCGGGCCCGGCTTCCCGCGAGAGCGACCATCTTCGGGCCCAGCGCGGCCAGGACCCGCTGGTCGACGGGCACCGGCGGGTCCTCGGCGTCGAGGCCGTCTAGGAACTCGCTCATCGCCGTCAACGGCCGCTGGTAGCGCCCGGGCTCCGCCATGTCCACCGCGATCGCGTGGCTCACCCCGATGCCCAGGAGGAAGCGGTCGCCGTGCACGGCGGACAGCGAGGCGTGCGCCTTCGCGGCGTCGGCCGGGGCGTGGTTCCACAGGCTCAGGACGCCGGTCGCCACGACTGTCCGTTGGGTGGCGGCCAGCAGGCGGTCGACGGCCGCGAACAGCGCCCCGCCCATGTCCGGGATCCAGAGTGCGGTGAAGCCCAGCTCCTCCAGCTCGGCGGCCGCCTCGCTGGCCTCGCCCGGATCGCCGTAGTGCAGTTCCTGGCTCCACACCCCGACACCCGACAGCTCCATGCCGCTCCTCCGCACTGTTCCGCCGCCGGCCGGCAGCACTCCTTGGCATGAAACGTGCACCGTGGGCGGTCGAAACGCCAGTGTTGTCTGGAATCTCCGTTCGCGGGGCCGCGCTCGGCCGGACGACGGTCGGCCTGGGGATGGATCGCGTTCGCAATCTCGACATTGACCTCGAAGTTGTGATCGGGCTATGGTCCGCGCGTGCCGCCGCCGGCCGCGACCGCGCCGAAGCGACCGATCCGGCAATTGTGGAGCCAATCGCCAGCCTGTGGTGACGTGATGGAGCCGCGGTACGGGGTGAGGGGTGAGGGGCGGACGCATGACGAAGGACGCAACGGGCCTGGTGCCCGACCAGGCCGCGCGGGCCGAGGCGGGGGAGCCGCGAGGCGCGGACGGACCGAACCGGGTCGTCGACGATCCGGCTGAGATCACCCCGGCGTGGCTGACGGACGTGCTGCGCTCGGGCGGCGCCGACGTCGAGGTCACCGGTCTGCGCTTCGAGCCGGTCGGCACCGGGCAGACCGCGGTCAGCTACCGCTTCCACCTCGACCTCGCGCCGGGCCAGGCCGGGCGCGGGCCGGCGAGCGTGGTCGTGAAGATGGCTTGCGGTGCCCCGGAGGTCCGCCGGCGGCTGAAGGTGGCCTACCGCAACGAGGTCGGCTTCTACCGGACCTTCGCGGGACGCGCGCGGGTCGAGGTGCCGCGATGCTGGAGCGCCGGGCTCAGCGACGACGAGCACCGTTTCACCCTGGTGCTGGAGGACGCCCACCCGGCGCGGGCCGGCAGCCAGGTCGACGGCTGCACGGCCGCGCAGGCGGTGCTGGCCGTCCGCAACCTCGCCGGGCTGCACGCGCCGTTCTGGAACGACGACACCCTCGCCGAGGGCGCCGACTGGCTGTCCCGGCTCGACGAGGCCGGCATGAGCTTCCTCGGCAAGGTCGCCACCAGCGCCGCCGCCGAGTTCACCGACCGGTACCGGGCCGACCTCGACCCGCGGGACGTCGACACCCTGCTGCGCGCGGCCGAGCTCGTCGCCGGCTGGGGGAGACACACGACGGGTCGCTTCTCGCTGTTACACGGCGACTACCGGCTCGACAACCTTTTGTTCTCCGGCGACGCGCAGGTGCGGGCGGTCGACTGGCAGACCGTCGAGGTCGCCTTCCCCGGCCGAGACCTCGCCTACTTCCTGTCCACCGCCCTGCCGCCCGCCGAGCGGCGCGTCCACGAACGGGCGCTCGTCGCCGCCTACCACCAGCGGCTCGTCGAGTACGGCGTCCCGGACTACCCCGTCGACCTCTGTTTCGAGGACTACCGGCGCGGGCTGCTGCAGGGGCCGCTGATCACGATGATCGGCGCCATCTACGCGAGCGCCGAGCGCACCACGGGCGCCGACCGGATGTTCCTGTCCATGGCCGCCAACGCCTGCGCGGCGATCCGCGACCTGGAGGCCCTCGAACTGCTGTCGGCCTAGCCGGCCACGACCGTCGGACGCGGGGGCAGCCATGCCCCCCACCCGTCCCGACCGGACCTGGCCCGGCGCTCGCTGGCCCGGCCCGGCCGGGACGCGGTGACTTCCGGGCCGCCGCGGACGGCGCTACAGTGCTCCACCGCGGACGGTGTGTCTTCGCCGGCGAGTGGTTCCGCCAGCGGTGATCGAGGATGGTGGCGTCGCGGGTGTCCAGGTCTGGGGAGTCGACCTCGCGGGACGGGGCGCCGACGCTGCTGGTCGACCGGTCCGAGGGCGTGGCCGTGCTGCGGCTCAATCGTCCCCACCGGCTCAACGCCCTCGACGCGTCGCTGGTGGCCGCGCTGCGCGCGACCTGCGCGGCGATCGCCGACGACGGCGACGTCCGGGTGGTCGTGCTGACCGGGGCCGGCCGGGGATTCTGCTCGGGCATCGACGTCCGCGACTTCGGCGGCGACGTCCCGGACGCGGCGGCGCCCGCGATCGAGCGCATGCGGTTCCAGGAGATGATGGCGGCGCTCCCGCAGGTCGTGCGGGACCTGCCGCAGCCGGTCGTCGCCGCGGTCAACGGGCCGGCGTTCGGGGGTGGGCTCGCCCTCTGCCTCGCCGCCGACGTGCGGATCTGCGCCGCGTCCGCGACATTCGGCAACGCCGCGATCCGGCTCGGGCTGTCCGGGGCGGAGATGGGGATGAGCTACCACCTGCCGCGCGTCGTCGGCACCAGCATCGCCGCCGACTGGATGCTCACCGGGCGGACGGTCGCGGCCGACGAGGCCCTGCGCAGTGGACTGGTGAGCGCTGTCCACCTCGACGGCGATCTGTGGGAGCAGGCCATGCGGACCGCCGGGCTGATCGCGTCGCACGCGCCGCTCGCCACGCGGATGACGAAACGCGCCCTCGCGCAGAACACCGACGCGCCCAGCCTCGCGGCCGCGATCGAGCTGGAGAACCGCAACCAGGTGATCACCCATGCCACCGACGAGGCGGCCGCGGCGCGCGCGGCGTGGAGCGGGCGCTGACGGCGTCGGGCCACGTCAGATCCGCTCGATGATGGTGGCGGTGCCCATGCCGCCACCGGTGCACATGGTGACCAGGCCCGCCGTCAGGTCCTGGCGCTCCAGCTCGTCGAGAACGGTGCCGAGCAGCATCGCGCCGGTCGCGCCGATCGGGTGGCCGAGCGCGATGGCGCCGCCGTTCACGTTCACCCGGTCCGGGTCGAGGCCGAGGTCGTCGATCGTCGTGAGCGCGACCGCGGCGAACGCCTCGTTGATCTCCCAGAGGTCGATGTCGCCGGCCGCCATCCCGGCCTTGGCCAGGCAACGCCGCGCGGCGGGCGCGGGCGCTGTGAGCATGATGACCGGCTCGGACCCGACCGCCGCGGTGGCGCGGACCCGGGCGCGCGGGGTGACCCCGTTGGCCCGCACCCACGCGTCGGACGCCACGACCACGGCGGCGGCGCCATCGACGACCCCGGAGGAGTTGCCGGCGTGGTGGACGTGCTCGACGTGGCCGGCTCGCGGGTAGCGCGTCAGGGCGAGCTCGTCGTAGGTGCGCGCCTCGCCGTCCGGCCGGGTCGCGCCGGCCGCCGCGAACGCCGGCCGCAGCCGGGCGAGCCCCTCGAGCGTCGTCCCGGGGCGGGGGTGCTCGTCGCGGTCCAGCAGCACCTTGCCGTCTGGGTCGGTGACCGGGATGATCCCGCGGTCGAACCGGCCCTCGGCGACCGCGCGCGCGGCGCGGTCCTGGCTGGTGACGGCGAAGGCGTCGACGTCCGCGCGGCCCAGGCCGGCGAGGGTGGCGATGAGGTCGGCCGAGATGCCCTGCGGCACGGTGGGGAACAGCGCGCGCAGCGCCGGGT
This sequence comes from Pseudofrankia saprophytica, assembly GCF_000235425.2. Classification (NCBI taxonomy): domain Bacteria; kingdom Bacillati; phylum Actinomycetota; class Actinomycetes; order Frankiales; family Frankiaceae; genus Pseudofrankia; species Pseudofrankia saprophytica. Next base: position 7,740,751 of record NZ_KI912266.1, on the reverse strand, counting down.
TCTGGCCGTCGATGGTGGCCGAGCCGGCGGCGAGGCCCCAGCGCGACATCGACTCCACCCCGCCGGCGACGACGAGGTCCTGCGCCCCGCTCGCGACCCCGGTCGCGGCGATGGTGACGGCCTGCTGCCCGGAGCCGCAGAAGCGGTTCAGCGTCATGCCGGGCACCGTCTCCGGCCAGCCCGCGAGCAGCGTCGAGAGCCGTCCGATGCAGTCGCCGTGGTCGCCGGCGAAGATGCCGTTGCCGGCGACGACGTCCTCGACCTCGGCCGGGTCGAAGCCGACCCGGCCGGCCAGCGCGCGCAGGCACTGCGCCAGCAACTCCTGCGGGTGTATGTCGTGCAGCGCGCCGTCGGGCCGCCCCTTGCCGCGCGGGGTCCGGACCGCGTCGACGATCCAGGCGTCCATGTCAGCTGACCTCGTGGAACAGCGTGCGGGGGCGGGCGTCGGCGAGCAGCCGTCGCACCGCCTCGCCGGCCTCACCTGGAGACTCGACGGGGTTGGTGCTGGGGCCGCGGTGCCAGCCCTCGGCGACCGCCAGCACGATGCCGGACGCCTCGATCACCTGGCCGGTCACGTCGCGGGAGTCGGCGGAGGCCAGCCAGGCGATGACGGGGGCGACCGCGGCGGGGGAGAAGGTCGAGCGGATCTCGTCGGTGATCTCCAGATTGGCGGTGAGCCGGGTGAGGGCGCCCGGGGCGATGGCGTTGACGGTCACGCCGTACCGGCCCAGTTCCTGGGCGGCGATCTGGGTGAAGGCGGCGATCCCGGCCTTGGCCGAGCCGTAGTTGGTCTGACCCACGTTGGCGTACAGACCGGAGACGGAGGTCGTGTTGATGATGCGGGCGTCGTTGGTCTCGCCGGCCTTCGCGCGCTCCCGCCAGTAGGCGGCGGCGTGCCGGCTCGGGGCGAACGTGCCCTTGAGGTGGACGCGGATCACCGCGTCCCACTCGTCCTCGGACATCGAGAACAGCATCCGGTCGCGCAGGATGCCGGCGTTGTTGACCAGGACGTCGAGGCCGCCGAACGTGTCGACCGCCTGCCCGACGAGCCGCGCTGCGCCGTCCCAGCTGCTGATGTCGTCGGTGTTGGCGACGGCGGAGCCGCCCTTGGCGGTGATCTCGTCGACGACCTCGGTCGCCGGGCCGCTGCTGCCGCCGGTCCCGTCCCGGCTGCCACCGACGTCGTTGACGACGACGTTCGCGCCGTGCTGGGCCAGTAAGAGCGCGTACTCCCGGCCTAATCCGCGTCCCGCGCCGGTGACGATGCAGGTCCTGCCCGCGCACATGTCGGCTTCACTCATGGTAGACAGCCAATATCGATGTCGATGTTGGTGCAAGCGAAGGGGTTGGGGCGGACGTGGCATGGGACTTCGCGACCGATCCGGACTACGCCGAGCTTCTGACCTGGGCCGACGCGTTCGTGCGCGAGGAGTGCGAGCCGCTGGACCTGGTGGTCCGGGAGTCACATGACCTCCATGACCCGGTCCGGCAGGCGCTCATTCCGCCGCTGCAGGCGATCGTCAAGGAGAAGGGGTTATGGGCGACCCATCTCGGCGCCGAGCTCGGCGGGCCGGGCTTCGGGCAGGTGAAGCTCGCCCTGCTCAACGAGATCCTCGGCCGGTCGGTCTGCGCGCCGATCGTCTTCGGCTCGCAGGCCCCCGACTCCGGTAACAGCGAGATCCTCGCCCGCTTCGGCACGCCGGAGCTCAAGAAGCGCTACCTCGAGCCGTTGCTCGACAACCGCATCGTGTCGTCGTTCTCGATGACCGAGCCGCAGGGCGGCGCCGACCCGAAGATCTTCACGACCACCGCGACGCTCGACGGCGACGAGTGGGTCATCAACGGCGAGAAGTGGTTCACCTCGTTCGCCGCCCTCGCGTCGTTCCTGATCGTGATGACGGTGACCGACCCGGACGCGCCGCCGTACCAGCGGCAGTCGATGTTCGTCGTCCCGGCCGGGACACCCGGCGTGAACATCCTGCGCAACGTGGGGATGGGCTACGAGCCGGTCGGCCAGGGCAGCGAGGGCTACGTCCGGTACGAGAACGTCCGCGTCCCGGCCGACCACATGCTCGGCCCGCGCGGCGGTGCGTTCATGGTCGCCCAGACCCGGCTCGGCGGCGGCCGCATCCACCACGCGATGCGCACGGTCGGGCTGGTCCGGCGGATCTTCGACATGATCTGCGAGCGGGCGGTCTCCCGCTTCACCCAGGGCGAGGTGCTGGGAGACAAGCAGCTCGTGCGGCAGATGGTCGCCGACTCGTGGATGGAGATCGAGGCGTTCCGCCTGCTGACCCTGCAGACCGCGTGGAAGATCGACAAGTTCCAGGACTACAAGGCCGTCCGCGCGGACATCTCCGCGGTCAAGGCGATGATGCAGAAGGTGCTGCACGACGTCAGCTCGCGGGCGCTGCAGCTGCACGGCTCGCTCGGCACGACCCACGAGATGCCCTTCGTGCACTACCTCGTCGAGTCGTTCGTGCTCGGGCTCGCCGACGGGCCGACCGAGGTCCACAAGGTCACCCTCGCCCGCGAGCTGCTGAAGGGGTACTCGCCCGCGGAGGGCCTGTTCCCGTCGGGCCACCTGGTGCGCCTGCGCGCCGAGGCCGAGGCGAAGTTCGCCGACCGCCTCGCCGGAATCCCACGGACCTGATGCGCGCCCGTGCCCGGGACAGGCCCCGGTTACGACCGTCAGCCCAGCAGATCGGCGGCCCGCGTGAGCAGCCCGGGCAGCGCGCCGGCCAGCTCCTCGGCCATCGGGTCCGGCGCCGGCCGGCGCCGGGAGTGCTTCACGATCAGCGACCAGGTGGCGGCCGACTTGAAGCAGGCGAACGCCTGGAACCAGTCCAGCGCCGGGACGTCGCGGCCCAGGCGCTCGGCGTAGGTCGCCGCGAGGTCGGCCGGCGCGGGGAGCGCTTCGGCGTAGCGGGTCCGCCGGCCGTAGGTGGCCGGGTCGGCGTTGATGAGGAACCACCCGAGGTCCACCCGGGGGTCGCCGACCGACCAGATCTCCCAGTCGATGACGGCGGTGACGGTGGGGCCCGAGGCCAGCAGGTTGCCGAGGCGGAAGTCGCCGTGGACGACGGCCGGCGCGATCGCGGCCGGCTCGGTGGCGAGCAGCGCCTCCGCGACCCGCTCCCAGCCGGGCACGAGTGTCGGGTCGACGGTTCCCAGTGCGCGTGTCCAGCGACGCACCTCGTCCGCGAGGCCGACCTGGGGCTCGTCGGCCAGCCCCAGCGCGGCGGGGCTCAGCCGGTGCAGCGCGGCGAGGGTACGAGCGGCATCGAGCATCCGGTCGGCGACGACGGCCGGGTCGCCGCCGTCGTCGGGGTCGCCGCCGCCGTCGCCGTCGCGGTCGAACAGCGGCTCGAAGGAGGCGCCCGGCACGAACGACATCACGAAGACCGGCGGCACCTCGGGCGGGTCGCCGGGGTCCTCCCACAGGACCGTGGGCACCGGCACCTCGGTCGCCGCCAGCCGGCGCAGCATCGACGCCTGGCGCAGCACATCACGGTTGCGCACCGGTTCCAGGCCCGGTGGCGCTGCTTTTACGACGACGGGACGAGAAATGCCGTCGACGGTGGCCGTTCCGACGTACGACAGGCTGGACGCGCCGCCGGACAGGCGACGCAGGCCGGTGAGTCCGATGACCGCGAGCCGCGACTCGAGCGTGCCCAGGTCGATTTCTATCGTCATCACTCCCCGTCGTCGGGTTGATATTCGGGAGACAACATGTCAGGGCTGTGCGAGGGCAAGGTAGCGCTGGTCACCGGGGCGAGTCGAGGACTGGGAAAGGCGATCGCGCAGCGGTTCGCCGCCGAGGGCGCCACCGTGGTCATCACGGCGCGGACCATGGAGCCGGACGACAAGTACGTGGGTTCGTTACGGGAGACGGCGCAGGAGATCAGGGCCGCGGGCGGATCGGCCGTCGAGATCCAGTGTGACCTTTCCCAGAACGCCGACCGCGAGCGTTTCTTCGCCGCGGCCGTCGAGGCGGCCGGCCCGCCCGACATCCTGGTGAACAACGCCGCCGTGACCTTCTTACGCACCCTGGACGGATTTCCCGAACGGCGTGCCCGGCTGATGTTCGAGATGCATGTGCTCGCCCCGATGCACCTGATCCAGCTCGCCGTCCCGGGCATGCGGGCCCGTGGCGGCGGCTGGATCCTGAACCTCACCTCGATCGCCGGGCAGCGGCCGGTCGGGCCGCCGTTCTCGGAGTTCGACCGGACCGCCGGATTCGGCGTCTACGGCACCGTCAAGGCCGCGCTCGACCGGCTGACCGCCGCCTTCGCCGCCGAGCTGTACACCGACCGGATCGCGGTGAACGCGGCCGCGCCGTTCCAGCCGGTGTCCACGCCGGGCGCCGGCACGCTCGACCTGGCGAAGGAGGACACCGAGGAGATCGACCTGATCACCGAGACCGCGCTCATCCTCTGCACCGCCGACCCCGCGACGACGACCGGCCAGGTCGTCTACACGCAGCCCTTCCTCCAGGACCTCGGCCGCCTGGTCTGACGCCCGACCACTCCTCTCGCGCGTCCTGTCAGACGCCAGCGTCACGAGACGGTGCTGGTCGTGGCGCTGGCGTCTGACAGGATTCCCCGTCACGTCGGACAGGACGAGCGGATGGTCGCAAATCTCGACATTGGTGTCGAGTTCGATATTCTGGGGAGGACGGAGCCGGCGTCAGGCCGGCCCGATGATGATCGGGACGTGCGGCGAGCCGCACCTCGGCGGCGGGAATGACGACGCCGGAGCGCCCGACGCCAGCGGGCCACCTACCAGCGGGAACACCTAGGGAGTGACATGGTCGACGGTCCGAGCACGCAGGGTCCCCTGATCGTCGAGGCGCGCGGGGCCGTGCGGGTCGTGACGCTGAACCGGCCCGACGCGCTCAACGCCGCCGACGAGACGCTGCACCCGGCGCTGGCCCAGGTGTGGCCGGAGCTGGACGCGGACCCGAAGGTCCGCGCGATCGTCCTGACCGGGGCGGGCGCGGCGTTCTCGGCGGGCGGCGACCTCGGCCTCCTGGACAGGATGGTCAAGGACGTCGAGCTGCGCGCCCACATCATGGCGGAGGCGGCGGACATCGTCCGCGGGATGACGTCCGTGCGGGTGCCGATCGTCGCCGCGGTCAACGGTCCGGCGGTCGGTCTCGGCTGCAGCCTCGCCGCCATGAGCGACCTGGTGGTCATCGAGGAGCACGCGTACTTCGCCGACCCGCACGTGGCGCTCGGCCTGGTCGCCGCCGACGGTGGGGCCCTGACCTGGCCGTTGCTGACCAGCCTGCTGCGCGCCAAGGAGTTCATCCTGCTCGGTGACCGGCTGCCGGCGGCCGACGCGCTGCGCCTCGGGCTGGCCAACCGGGTGGTCCCGACGGGGACGTCGGTCACCACCGCCGTGGAGCTGGCGACCCGGCTGGCCGCGCTGCCCCCGCAGGCGGTGATCGAGACCAAGGCGATCCTCAACGGCGCGCTGCACCACGCGATGACGTCCTCGCTGTCGGCGGCGCTCGACCGGGAGACGGCGTCGTTCGACGAGCCGGCGTTCCAGCGCAACCTCGCGGCGATGCTGAGCCGGGCGGCCGGCCGGCCGAGCCGGTGAGCGCCCTGGCCGGGCTTGGGCGTGCCCCGGCCGACCGCGCCGCGCGCTACCGGGCGGCCGGGCTGTGGGACAACCGCCTGCTCGCCGACGGCGTCGAGGTGGGCGCGGACCGCCGTCCCGACGTCGTGGCGGTCGTGGACGACGAGCGCGGGCTCTCCTATGCCCAGCTGGCGACGGCCGTGGCGGCGGGCGTGACCGCCCTGGCCGCGCGGGGCGTCCGGGCGGGCGACGGCGTCGTGCTCGTCAGCGGCAACACCCGTCATGGAGTGATCGCCTACCATGCGCTGCTGCGCGCCGGCGCGACGACGGTCCTGCTGGACCGCCGGTGCGGGGTCGCCGACCTGCGTGCCGCCCTCGACGCGCTCTGCGCGCGACCTCGGGTGATCGTGCCGGCGGCCGAGGCCGAGCGGCTCGCCGAGCCGCTGACCGAGGCGGTCGAGGTGGTGTCGCTGGAGCTGTTCGACGACGTGAGCGGGCCTCCAGCCGAGCCTTCCGGTTCGGCCGAACCTTCTGGCTCGGCAGGCTCGGCAGGCTCGGTCGGCTCGCGGCCGCTGTCGCCATGGGCGCCGACCTGGGCGGAGCCCGACCGCGACCGGGCCGCGGTGGTGCTGTTCACGTCGGGCACCACCAGCCGGCCCAAGGGCGTCGTCCACTCGCTCAACACGCTCACCGCCGGCGCCGACAACATGGCACGGACCACGTCCGCGGACGAGCGCACGGTGGTCTTCCTCGTCAGCCCGCTGACCAGCATCACCGGCCTGTCGCAGGTCCACCTCGCGGCGGACCGGCACGCCACGCTGGCGCTGGAAGACCGGTTCTCACCGGAGCGGACGCTGCGCCAGATGAACGCCGTTGGCGCGACCCTGCTGGGCGGCGCGCCGGTCATCGCCGAGCGCCTGCTGCGGGCCGCCGTGGCCGCCGGCCCGGACGGCGCCGGGATCGGCCTGCGGACGCTGGCGCTGGGCGGCGCGATGCTGCCGCGCCCTCTGCTCGAGCTGGCGACGGACACCTTCGGGATCGAGATTGCCCGCGTCTACGGCTCCTCCGAGGCGCCGACCTTCTCCGGAAGCCTGCCAGGGGACGACCGCGAGCGGCGGCTGTCCGACGACGGGGCCCTGCTGCCGGGCAGCGAGGTGCGCGTCGGCTCCAGCCACCACCCGCGCGAGGGCCTGCTGCGCGGTCCCAACCTGTTCCTCGGCTACCTGGACGCGGCGGACGACGAGGCCGCGTTCGAGGACGGCTGGTTCCGTACCGGTGACCAGCTCGAGCTGCACGACGGCCGGCTGACGGTCGTCGGCCGGCTCAGGGAGGTCGTCAACCGCAACGGCCTCAAGATCTCGCTGACCGAGATCGATGCGGCGCTGGCCGACCTGCCCGGAGCCGTCGAGGCCGCCTGCTTCGGCATGCCCGACCCGTCGACCGGCGAGCGGCTCGCGGTCGCGGTCTGGCCGGCCGACGGCATCGCGGTCACTCTCGACGCCGTCGTGGCCCATCTCGTCGCCCAGGGGGTCGCGACGCGCAAGCTGCCCGAGCAGGTCGTCCGCTGGGATGCGCCGCTGCCCCGGACCGCCTCGGGCAAGCTCGTCCGATCCCGGCTGGTGATGGACACACCCGGAAAGGACAGCGACCTGGCCGCCCGGCTGGCCGACGGTTGACCCGCTGGAGAAGCCCAAGAGACCGACCCGCCCCCGACCCCGGCGCCGCACTTCGCCCGGAGGAGTTCTGATGCTTCCCTCGCCCGCGGACCAGGTGGCCATCGGCGGCCTGCTGGCCCGCTACTGCCTGACGCTCGACCTGGACGACGTGGAGGGCTGGGTCGGTCTGTTCACCCCGGACGCCAGCTATCTGGTCTACGGGCGTTCCTTCGATGGGCGTGACGCGCTGCGGGCGATGATGCGCGCGGCTCCCGGTGGACTGCACCTCGGCGGCCCGCCGGTCATCGACATGGTCGGTCCGGACGAGGCCCGTACGACCCGCAACCTGCTCTTCGTCGACCGCGCCGACGGGGTCGCGCGGCATGCCGTCTACAGCGACGAGCTCGTCCGGACCCCGGACGGCTGGCGGATCAGCCGCTGCCGGTGCCAGTTCATCACGCCGGACGGCCTGTCCGACCGGCCCGCGCGCCCGAGGAAGCCGGCCCCGGAAGGTTCGTGACGGTCGGCGGCTTGGTGGACGATCCGGCCGGGCCCGACCTGGGCCGCGGATCGACCGCTGCCCGCCGGACCGGTCGGCGCGGGATCAGCCGACCCGGCGGGCCGCGCCCGACCAGTAGCGCTGGCGCAGGGTCAACTTGTCCGGCTTGCCGACGGCGGTGAGCGGGAGGGTGTCGGCGAACTCGACGCTCTTGGGGGCGTAGTGGGAGCCCTTGCGCTCCTTGACCAGCGCGGCTAGCTCCGCCGCCAGCTCGTCGGCCGACACCGCCGTGCCGGCGCGGAGCACCACGACGGCCTTGACGGCCTCGCCCCATTTCTCGTCGGGCACGCCGATGACGGCGGCCGCGGCCACCGCGGGGTGCGTCGAGAGCACGTCCTCGATCTCGCGGGGGAAGACGTTGAAGCCGCCACTGACGATCATGTCCTTCTTGCGGTCCACGATCGTGTGGAAGCCGCGCTCGTCCTCGCGGGCGATGTCGCCGGTGTGCAGCCAGCCGCCGGCGAGGGCCTCGGCGGTCTGCTCCGGCTTGTTCCAGTAGCCCTTCATGACCAGCGGCCCGCGTACGCAGATCTCCCCGGGCTCGCCGCGCGGCACCTCGTGCCCCTGGTCGTCGAGCAGCGCGACCTTCAGCCACGGCACCGGCCGGCCGCAGGAGGCCAGCCGGGACAGGTCGTCCGGGTCGTGTTCCTCCTTGCGCAGCACGAACACCGTCTGGGGTGCCTCCGTCTGCCCGTAGAACTGGAAGAAGACCGGCCCGATCCGCGTGATCGCCTCTCTCAGCCGGGTGGGCGACATCGCCGAGGCCCCGTAGAAGACCGTCTGGAGGCTGGAGAGGTCGGTCTGGTCGAGCCGTGGATGGTCGAGGATCGCGTAGATCATCGCCGGGACGAGGAAGACCGACGTGATGCGGTGGCGTTCGATGGCGTCGAGGACCGCGCCGGCGTCGAACCTGGGAAGCACGACCACCGAACCGCCCTGGAGCAGGACCGGGACGATGAAGGGCGCGCCCGCGTGGCTCAGCGGTGTGCAGACCAGGTGGCGCAGATCGGTCGGCCACTGCCATTCGGTGAGCAGGATCTGGGTCATCGCGGCGCTGCCGCGGTAGGTGGCCATCACGCCCTTGGGCTGCCCGGTCGTCCCGCCGGTGTAGGCCACCGCGGAGATCCCCTCGGCGTCGAGGCGGGGCGCGACCAGCGGCAGCGGGTCGTGGCCTTCCGCGAGCGCGTTCAGGTCCTCGCCGACGTCGCACGGCCCGAACGACAGCAGCCGCTTCAGGGCTGGCACCCGCTCCTGGAGCCGGGCGGCCCGCTCGGCGAAGGCTGGGTCGAACACCAGCGTCTCGATCTGGGCGTCCTCGAGGACGTACGCGTGGTCGTCGAGCGAGCCCAACGGGTGCAGCGAGGTGTTGCGGGCGCCCGCGACCATGTAGGCGCCCATCGCGTACAGCACCTCGGGGCGGTTCGTGGAGAGCATGGCGACGCCGCTGCCGGGCCGCACCCCCTTCGCCACGTAGACCTGCGCGTACTGGCTGATCCGCGCGCTGAGCTGGGCGCCGGTCAGGACGCTTTCCCCGAGATGGATCGCGGGCCGGTCGGGATGGCGGCGCAGCGCGGCGATCAGCAGGTCGGGAAGGAACGCGCCGCGGTACAGGTCCTGGTACAGGTCCGCCGCCTCGTCCGGCGATGCGCCGCTCATGGGGATGCCTCCTGCTGCTGCTGATCCTGGGGACGGCCGCCGGGCGCGCACAAGAAGATCATTTTGCACACCCTTTGGCTCTCGGCGTCTCGCGTGGTCACTTGGCGGGGAACCGCTGCGCGGCGTCGAGCCGGATGTTCTCCCCGTTGAGATAGGGGTTGCGGACGATCGCCTCGACCAACAGGGCGAACTCGATGGGGCGACCCATGCGGGGCGGGAAGACGATGCTGGCGACCAGCTTGTCCTTCAACTGCTGGGAGGCGCTGAGCATGAGATCGGTGCCGATGGTGCCCGGCGCGATGCCGCACACCCGGATGCCCAGTGGAGCCAGGTCGCGGGCGAGGGGCAGCGTCATCCCCAGGATGGCGGCCTTCGCCGACGCGTACGCGACCTGGCCGGCCTGTCCTTCCAGCCCCGCCAGTGACCCGGTGTTCACCACGACGCCGCGCTGACCGTCCTCGTCCGGTGTGTTCGCCCCCATCGCGGCGGCGGCCAGCCGGGTCACGTTGAACGTGCCGAACGCGTTCTTCGCCATCGTGTCGACGAACGTCGCCATGTCGTGCGGTTCCCCGTCGCGGCCGACGGTGCGCGCCGGGCGGGTGCCGCCGCCGGCCACGTTGACCACGACCGACAGGGTGCCGAGTGACCGGGCGGCGTCGATCGCGGCCTGGACGTCGGCGTCGGCGGTGACGTCGCCGACGACCGCCGCCGTCGCGGGCCCGAGCTCCGCCGCGAGGTTCCTCGCGCGCTCGCCGTCCCGGTCGAAGACCGCGACACCGATGCCGAGCTCGACGAGGTGGCGGACGGTGGCCGCACCGAGGCCGCCGGCGCCGCCCGTCACGATCGCCGACGCGTCCGTGAGATTCATGAGCCGCCTTCCGTGGTGAGGCCCGCCGTCAGGCCGGCGCCCCCGCCGTCGATGAGCCTGAGGCAGTGATCCGGGTCTGGCCGCGAGCCGTTCGTCAGGACCGTCCGCTCGCTCGCGTCGGCGGCCAGGTACAGGACCTCGGACGTCATGAGGTCGCCCACGAGACGAATGAAGAACGCGAGTGGGATCGTCGTGAGGCACAGGTCGGCCGGGCCGAGGCCCTGCCAGCCCTGCCGCTGGGCCAGCGGGGCGGTCAGCAGCGTGCGCAGCACGCCCTGGCCCGCGATGGCGTCGCCCTCGACGACCAGGTCGTCGAGGCGCAGCCAGGTCATCGCCGCGCCCTTCGCGCGGCCCTGGCGGTGGACCGTCTCCACGAGGGCCGCCCGGTCGGTCCTCGTGGCGCTTCCGCCCGCGTGCGTCACGAGGGCGAACGCCGGATCCAGCGTCGCCCCCACGCGCTCGGAGTCACCGATCAGCTCGCCGGCGAGGCGCTCCCGGAGCAGTCGAAGGCCGCGATGCCCTGGTGTGTCGACGAGTCGTTGGTCGATGAGGCGGAACGCCTGCAGGACGTCGTCCTCGTCCGGTCCCGTGTCGGTCGTCATGCGTGGTCTCCACCTGCTCCGGTGCGACGTCAGGCCCGCGGCGGGGCGCCGGGTCGCAACAGAATCTATTGACTGTCTCATCCTGAGTCGATTGATTGATGCTGTCTCACCCTGCGGCCAGGCTTCGCCCGAGGTCGCACCACCGCGGGTTCACGAAAGGTGAGTCACGAGATGGTCAGCTCACGAGCGGCGCTGCTGCACGGCCCAGGTCGGGACTTCAAGATCGAGACGGTCGACATCGACGGACCCCGGGCCGGCGAGGTCCTGATCGAGGTGCGGGCCTGCGGCCTGTGCCACTCCGACGAGCACGCGCGCACGGGCGACATGCCGATGTCGCACTACCCGATAATCTGCGGCCACGAGGGCGCCGGTGAGGTGACCGAGGTTGGTCCGGGGGTCACCTCGGTCCGGCCGGGTGACCACGTGGCGATGTCGTTCGTGCCGTCCTGCGGCGTCTGCGGGCTGTGCCGCACGGGCCGGGCCTTCCTGTGCGACGAGGGCGCGAAGCTGTTCAGCCTCGGCATGATGACCGACGGGCGGATCGCCCACCGCGTCGGCGGCGAGCCCGTGGCTCGCTACTCCCAGCTCGGCGCGTTCTCCGAGCGTCAGCTGGTCGCCGAGACCTCGCTCGTCAAGATCGATCCCGAGGTGCCCTGGACGGTGGCCGCACTGGTGTCCTGCGGTGTCGCCACGGGGTTCGGCTCCGCGGTGAACCGCGCCGAGGTGAAGCCGGGCGACACCGTCGCCGTCCTGGGCGTCGGCGGCATCGGCGTCAGCGCGGTGCAGGGCGCGCGTATCGCGGGGGCCCGCCGGGTGTTCGCCGTCGACCCGGTGGAGTTCAAGCGCGACCAGGCGCTGCGCCTCGGTGCCACCCACGCGTTCGCGTCCCTGGACGAGGCAGCCGACCAGATCAGGCGGCTGACCGCGGGCGCGATGTGCGACGCGGTCATCTGCGCGTTCTCGGTGATGCGTTCCGAGCTGCTGGAGCCCGCACTGGGCCTCACCGGCAAGGACGGCACGTGCGTCATCACCGCGGTGGCGCCGGCGGGCCAGGCGCAGGCGGACGTCAACCTGTTCATGTTCGCGATGACGAACAAGCAGATCCGCGGCTGCCTGTACGGCTCGCAGAGCCCACGAGTGGCGATCCCGCGCCTGCTCGACCTGTACCGCGCGGGCATCCTGAAGATCGACGAGCTCGTCACCAGGACGTACACGCTCGACCAGGTCAACGACGGCTACGCAGACCTGGAGGCCGGTCAGATCCTCCGCGGGGCGATCGTCTTCTGAGCGCCAGCCGACGATCTCGATCCGGTCGGCCTCGATCTGGTCAGCGGCGTCCGGGGCCGCTGGCCGGTGCTCGCCCGCTTCTTGAAGAAGATGAGACATGAGTGCAATAGTGTGTTGCCATGCGACATGCTTGCCGTCGTGAGTCGCAGTCGTGCTGCGTCGTGAGGGGACGGGACAGATGGCACCTAAGGACATCGGAGCGCTGCGTGGCGCCGACGAGACCCTGAACCATCAGTTAGCGGACACGTTCGCCACCGTGGCGGAGTCCGATCTTGCCTGGACGGAGAAGATCTGGGGCTCGCTGGCGAGCGTCGACGGTTCGCTGCAGGTCGGCTTCGGGTTGGGGAAGTACCACAACCGGGGCATCATGGACGGCTTCGCGGGTGTCTCCCGGGGCCGTTCGCAGTGGACGGTCCGAGGTAGCCGGGAACTGCGCAGCGACCCGGAGGAGACGGCGGTCGGCCCGATCCACTACGAGATCGTCGCGTCGTTGGACCAGGTGCGGTTCCGGCTGGAGCCCAACGATGTCCAGCCCATCTCCTTCGACCTCGTCCTGTCCGGCGTGACTCCACCGTTCTTCGAGGACCGCAACCTCGTTCGCAACCGCCGCACCGGCCGGGTGGACGTCAACGTCGTCCGCTATCACCAGGGTGGCTGGGTGTCGGGCACCGTCACGGTCGACGGCGAGACCCACGAGGTCCGCCCAGAGGCGTGGTTCGGCTATCGGGACCACTCGTGGGGTGTCCGGCAGGCCGTCGGGGCGCCCCCGACGGATCTGATCCGGAGTCGGGCGCCGCGGCAGGAGACACAGGTCAAGGGCGGGATGAAATGGGCGCCGGCCTTCCTGCGCCGCCCCGACGGCTCGTACTACGAGACCGCCATCTTCATCGCCGAAGGCGTCTGGGGATACACCTCCGCGTATCTCAACGAGTCCGACGGCACCCAGCTGAAGATCCGTGAGGCCGAGCCGCGCATCGAGTACGACAGCCGTACGCGGTTCGTGAGGGGTGGGGAGCTGCACCTCACGATGGATTCCGGTGAGAAGCGGGTCATCGAGGTCGAGGCCCTCGGCGAGTCCGGCTTCTTCCTGAAGACCGGGGGATACGGATCCTGGGGCGGGCACATCCACGGGTCGTGGCTGGGAAAGCTGCACCTCGACGGCGAGTACTTCGAGGACTGCTGGAGCGACGAGAACCTGCGCGTCCTCGGCCAGCTTCGCGACACGCCGGTCCGGGTCCGGGAAGGCGACGCGGTGGGCTACGGCATCCTGGAGAGCCTCATCCACGGCGAGTGGCCCGAACTCGGCCTGACGGCTGCCTCCGACCACCAGGTGTCGTTCGCATGACGACCGGGACCGCCGCCGAAGAGCGGATCAACGTTCTCGACCCCGAGTTCTACGTGGACCCGTGGGAGGCGTACCGCTGGCTGCGCGACGAGGCTCCGGTCTTCTGGGACCCGGTACAGAAGCTGTGGGTCGTCTCCCGTTTCTCCGACGTCCTCGCGGTCGAGAAGGACGGCGCCCGGTACTCGTCGTTCTACGGCTCCCGGCCGCACATCGACCTGCGCGAAGACCGTTCCATGATCAATATGGACGATCCGGACCACCAGGACCAGCGCAACGTGGTGGCCCGGCGGTTCACCCCGCGTGCCATGCGTAGCCATGAACAGCACGTTCGCGGCGTCGTCGCGGAGATCCTCGACGCGGTGACGCCGCTCGGGGAGTGCGAGGCGATCGAGTCCATCGCCTCGCGGCTTCCGGCCATCGTGATCGGCGACCTGCTGGGATACCCGCGCGAGCTGTGGGAGAAGGTCCGGTACTGGTCGGAGCAGATCATGCTGCTGTCCGGCAAGACGTCACCGGACGGCCCGCCGCACGTCACCCACCCCGGGATCATCCCCGTCATCAAGGACTTCGTCGCGACCACCGTGCAGATCATCGAGGCCCGCCGGGCCGAGCCCCGCGACGACCTCATCTCGCTGTGGGTGACGACCCCGGGGTGGGACACCAAACGCGTTCTCGACGAGACCATCCTCGTGCTCGACGGCGGGGCGGAGACGACCCGGACCGTGATCGGCACGATGATCCGCGACCTGGCGCTGCACCCCGAGCAGCGGCGGCTGCTGCGCGAGCAGCCCGAGCTGCTCACGCACACGGCGGTCGAGGAGTTCATCCGGTGGGTGTCGCCCGTCCTCAACATGAGGCGCACCGCCACCGAGGACCACGAGCTGCACGGGCAGCACATCCGCTCGGGCGACCAGATCCTGCTGCTCTACTCGGCCGCCAACCGTGACCCGCGGGCCTTCACGGACCCGGACGTCCTCGACGTGACGAGAACGTCCGAGCGGCATGTCGCCTTCGGTTTCGGCACCCATGTGTGCCTGGGCGCCCACCTCGCCCGCCTCGAGATTCGCGTGATGTTCGAGGAGCTGCTGCGCAGGATGCCGGACTGGGAGCTGGTCGACCCGGACGAGCCCCAGATCCTGGCGGCCACCTTCGCCAGGGCCTACGACCGTATCCGCATCCGCTTCACCCCGAGCTGACCGGCGCGAAAGGAGCATGGCGAGCAATGCGAACCGAGGACGCTCTCGAGCTGCTCACCTTATGGTTCCGGGACCGGCTCGCGCCCGCGACCGACGTCCGCGTCGAGAACTCCAGCCGGGTCACCTTCGGTCACTCGGCCGAGATGCTCGCGCTGACGCTGGCCTGGCGCGCCGGCACCGAGCAGCGTCGCCAGGATGTCGTCCTGCGCCTGCGCCCGCCGTTTCCGGGCCTGCTGGAGCCGTATGACATGACCCGGCAGTTCACCATCCTGCGAGCGCTCGAGAAGACCGACGTGCAGAGCCCGGCGGTCCTGTGGCTCGACGAGTCCGGCGAGGTGCTGCGGCGGCCGTTCTACGTGATGGAGCGAGTGGTCGGGGATGTCTACGAGCAGGAGATACCCGAGTGGCTCGACGCGCGGCCCGCGACGATTCGACGCATGACGCTGGCACTCGTCGAACAGCTCGCCGCGATCCACTCGGTGGACCTCTCCGGCAGCGGCCTGGCCGCCCTGGGCGACGGCCGGACGTATGTCGACGACCAGCTCGACCACTGGACGGCCGAGATGCGCCGGGTCCAGCGCGACGAGCTCCCGGCGCTGGAGCGGCTGCTCACCGAGCTGCGGGACCGGAAGCCCGCGGCGTCCGAGCGGGCCACCCTGGTCCACGGCGACCCGAAACCCGGGAACTTCGCGTTCGTGGACGGCGAGGTCACCGGCGTCTTCGACTGGGAGATGGCCGGGGTCGGTGACCCACTCGCCGACGTCGGGTACCTCGACCTTCTCTGGAAGACGCCTGGCTTCTTCACGAGCCGGCCGTCGGCCCTCACCTCCGACGAGGCGGTCGCGTACTACGAGGAGCTCACCGGCATACCGGTCCGGCACCGGGAGTGGTACCGGGCGTTCCAGTCGTTCAAGACCTGCGTGATCCTCCTCGTCGGCGCCATGCTGTTCGACGCCGGCCACTCGGACGACCCGAGGTTCAGCCTCATGGGGCTGGGCATCGCGCCCTACGTCCGGCGGGCCCTGCGCGACCTCGGCATCGACGAGCGACTGCCCTCCGGACCCGTCGAGCCCCGGCCCGAGCGTGTTCAGGAAGCCCGCGAGAGGTCCGCGGGCCCGGCCCGCTGACAGCCCTCGGACATGCGCCGGCGTGCCGGCGATCAGACGAGTCGTGATCACAGGAAGACGGACACATGGACATGACGAACGAGGCCGACGGACTGTCGGTGCTGGTCTCGGGCGGCGGTACCGGCATCGGCGCGGGTATCGCGCGGCGGCTGGTGGCCGAGGGCGCCTGGGTCACGATCTGCGGCCGCACCGCGGACACCCTGCGGGCGACGGCGGACTCGATCAACGCCGACGCCGGCCGCGAGGCGGTCCAGTTCCACGTCGCGGACGTCACCAGCGAGCCGGACGTGCGGCAGCTCGTCGAGCTCGCGGCCGGTTGGCGCGACCGGCTCGACGGCGTGGTCGCGAACGCGGGCGGTGGTGGTGCCCTGGCCCCGCTGCACGCCCAGAAGGTCGACGAGTTCAACCGTGTCCTCACGCTGAACGTCATCGGCACGCTGCTGTTGGTCAAGCATTCGGTTCCGCTGTTCGCCGGCGCCGGCGCCGGTTCGTTCGTCGCCATCTCGTCGATCGCCGGACACGTGACGCACCCATACTTCGGTGCCTATCCGGTGGCGAAGGCGGCCGTGGAGGAACTGATCCGCAACGCCGCCGACGAGTACGGGGCGGCGGGCATCCGGTTCAACGCCGTCCGGCCGGGGCTGACGTCGACGGAGATCATGAGCTGGGCGAAGCCGGGCACGCCGGTCTACGAGAGCTACGACGAGAACACGCCGCTCGGGGGCGCCTCCGATGTCGACGACGTCGCGCAGCTGGTCAGCTTCCTGCTGTCGTCCCGCGCCGCCAGGGTCACCGGGCAGATCGTCAACGTCGACGGCGGCCTCTCCCTGCGCCGGGGCCCGGACTACTCGACCCTGGTCGCGCCCCGGTTCGGGGGTAAGGACGCCCTGCTGGGGAGGGCCGAGCCGGCCCGTACCGGCCCATGAGACGAGCCACGGACGGATGCCGCGCCGCCCCTACCATGGCTCCATGACAGCGGTCGCCGAGGAGGACGGCGCGGGCCAGCGCACCCCGGGGTGGTGGGGGAGCGACAGCGCGCTGCTCGACGACGAGGAGGCCCGCCGGCGCCTGGTCGCGGCCACGGGTCGCTGCCTCGCCCGGCGGGGCACCAGCCGGATCCGCGTCGAGGAGGTGGCCGTCGAGGCGGGCGTCTCCCGCTCCACGGTCTACCGATACTTCAAAGGCCGCAACGAACTGATCCTCGCCGTCCTGCTGAGCAGAGTGGACGTCGCCATGCAGGGCGTTCTCAGTTCACTTTCGCGGCCAGAAGACGCGTCGAGCTCGATCTGTGACGTGTTCCTGAAGTGCACGGACCTGATCAACGGAGACGCCATCAACGAGGCGCTCTTCGCCACGGGAAGCCGATCGCTGCCGGAGTCGTTGGAACTGACCGCGGAACCCATAGTGGACGCCGTGTATCGCCACCTCCGGCCGCTACTCCGACAGTGGCAGGACGGTCGGCAACTTGCCACCGACCTGGACCTCAGGGAGACCGTCCGGTGGATGATGGCCGCGGGCGTCATCATCATGAGCCCACCGTGGTCCGGCTGGTCGCCGGCACGGAAACGGGAGTTCGTCGACAGATACGTCGTGCGCGCACTCGTCGGCCCGGCCTGAGCAGGCTCGCCGCCTGCCGCCTGCCGTCAGGCCGAGCGCGGGGCGGGCGGCCTCATCGCGGCGACCATGTCGGGGTAACGGCGGGTCCGCGCGCCCCCGTCGACGCCGTACAGCGCGCCCGAGACGTAGGAGGCCTGGTCCGAGGCGAGGAAGTAGACGACATTGGCGATCTCGTCCGGCTCCGCGAACCGGCCGAGCGGCGCGTTGTCGACGAACTCCTCGACCAGACCCGGCAGGTGCCACAGCCCGCCGGTCAGCCCGGTGCGCACCAGCCCCGGGGCGACCGCGTTCACCCGGATGCCGTACCGCCCGAGCTCCAGCGCGGCGACCTCGGTGAGCGCCACGGCGCCGGCCTTGGCCGCGCAGTACGCGGCCACTCCGCGCCCGGGCTGCACCGCGTTGAGGCTCGCGACCGTGACGATCGCCCCGCCCCGCCCGGCGTCGCGCATGACCCGGCTGCCGTGCTTCACGGTCAGGAACGCTCCGTGCAGGCACAGGTCGACGACCCGTCGCCACGCGTCGAAATCGTGGTCCGGGATCTCGGAGAGATACCCGGCGCCCGCGTTGGCGACCACGACGTCGAGGCGACCGAAGGTGGCGACGGCCGTGTCGATCAGCGACGCCACGTCGTCCTCGACCGTCACGTCGCACCGGGCGGCGGCGAACACGTCCGGGCCGAGCTCGGCGCCGAGCGAGGCGAGACCCGCTTCATCGATATCCCCGCCCACGACCTTTCCGCCTTCGGCGGCGAACCGGCGTGCGACCGCTCGGCCGATGCCGTTCGCCGCGCCGGTGACGACGCCGACCCATTCCGGGGGTGTGCCGCTCATCGCTCTTCCTTCCCCGTGGAGGAAACCGGAGGATTGTCTTCGTCTGGTGCCGGCTCACCGCCCTGACGGGGATTACGCGGTGGGTGTTTGATGCCGAGGGCGTTGAGCCAGATGCGGGTGAGTTCGTCGACGGCCTTGTCGGTGTCGAAGGCGACGGGGTCGTGGGAGTTGAAGAGGAGTTCGGCGAAGTAGGCGACCATGCCGCCGAGGGCCTGGGCGGCGTAGGCGGGTTCGACGTCGGGGTCGGCGAGGTGGTCGTGTTGGAGTTGGCGGATGCGTCGTTCGATGCTGTGGGCGAAGGCGTCCTGGCGTTGGAAGCGGATGCGCCAGACGTCGACGTCGATGGTGGCGACCTGGTGGATGACGCGCATGATGCCGGCGTTGGCGGCGTAGGTGCGCAGGTAGTGCTCGTTCGCCGCGCGGATGCGTTCGACGGGGTCACCGGCGCCGGCGCTGCCGGCGCTGACGGCGAGCAGGTCGAGCTCGACGGAGTCGACGACCTTGCGGAAGATTTCTTCTTTGGAGACGAAGTAGGTGTAGAAGGAGCCGTGTGAGGTGCCGGCCTCGTCGCAGATGTCGGCGACGCGGGCGTGCAGGAAGCCGTCGCGTTCGAAGACGGCCCGGGCGGCGTCGAGGAGTTGGTCGCGGGTTTGTCGGCCGCGGCTGGTGCGGCCGGTGCCGCGCCGTTTGGCTCTGGTCTCTCCCTGCCAGCCGCGGCTGGCGTTGGGAATGGAGGCCATTTGCTCGACGGGTCTGGTCCCTTCAGACACTGCAGTCCTCTCCGACGACATGAACCGTGGCACCCCTGATTTCGGCTACCTGTCGTTCGGGGACAGGATCGTGCGCGCGGCAATGATGTTTGCCCTTGATGGGCCGCCGTTCCGACCGGTGCCACAGTCGTTCGGGAGCCCGGCTCGCGGTGGTGATCAGTCGCTGCTGGGGGAAATCGAGCCTAGCAGCGTCGACCCGACCTCACCGCCGATCGTGACCAGCCGGGCCACCCGGTGCTACGACCTCCGAGGCGCCTCGCGGCGCGGCTCCCTCCTCTCCTCACCGCTCCTGCCCGGTGGTCAGACCGAGGACGCGGGCGGCGTTGTGGCGCAGGAATTTGGGCCAGACGTCGTCCTTGAAGCCGACGTGGGGCAGCTCGGCCATGATGCGGTCGAGGGTGAGGCCCATCGGGAAGTAGCCGCCGTAGAGGATCTTGTCGGCGCCGCGGGTGTTGGCGTAGTCGATGATGTTCGCCGGGTAGTAGCGCGGGGCGAACGCACTCGTGGAGTAGTACAGGTTCGGCCATTTGAGCATGAGCTTCACGGCGAGATCGGTCCACGGCTCGGCGCCGTGGCGCATCACGAAGACGAGGTCGGGGAAGTCGTACATGACCTGGTCGATGAGCTCGACGCGCTGCGCCATGGACGGCACGCGGGGCCCGGCGATGCCGACGGTGACGAAGATGGGGATGCCGAGCTCGACGCACTTGGCGTAGATCGGGTACATCTGGGGCGCGTCGATGGGGACCTGGGGCTGGCCGCCGTGCGGGAAGACGGCCGCCGCCCGGACGCCCCATGTCTCGTGCGCGCGGACGAGCTCGCGGATGCCGGCCATCCCCTTGTTCGGGTCGCAGGTCCACGATCCGGTGAAGCGGCCGGGATGGTCGGTCAGCGCCCGGCCGGCGACCTGTTCGTTCGCGCTCACGCTTACCAGCGCGATCTCGATGCCGTGCCGGTCCATCTCACCGAGCACGAGGTCGACCGGGTCGACGTCGTCGGGGACGTGGCTGGCGGGGATGTCGTGGAACATGTACTGCGCCGGCATCGCGAACTCCTCGCGTGACTGCCGGTCGCGCAGCACCGCGCGGATCTGCTGGTAGAGCGCGGCGGGATCCTGCGGGAACCCGACCATCGTGTCGATCACCGCGACGTCGAACGGCCGGGGCCGCGCGGCGGACGGGTCCGACGGGAGGGTTGGGGCCACCTCGGCACCTTTCGTGACAGCTGCTGTCGGGACGGGCGCGGCCAGGACGGCCGCCCTGGGCCGGGAGCCGGCGCCGGCCGGACGTCGCCGCGCCTGGGAGCGCCCGGCGGCCGTCGCCGGTGGACGGCTACGACCATAGCCATGATCATCAGTAATGTCGACATCGATATTGACAAATCGACCAACGGGGCGGTCTCATGGCAGGCGTGGGACAGGACGCGTGGATCTTCGACTTCGACAGTCACTACTACGAGGCGCGGGATGCGTTCACCCGGCACCAGGACCGCTCGCTGGGCAGTCGTGGGGTGCGGTGGGCGGAGATCGACGGGCGTACCCGGCTGATCGTCGGGGGCAGGGTCAACAACTACATCGCGAATCCCACGTTCGATCCGGTGGCCCGGCCTGGGGCGCTGTACTCGTGGTACCGCGGGAACCCCGAGCGTAAGAGCATTCGGGAGGCGTTCGGGGCGCTGGAGCCGATCCGGGCGGAGTACCGGGACCGGGACGCCCGGGTCCGGGCCCTGGACAGGCAGCGCGTCACGGGCAGCCTGCTGTTCCCGACGCTCGGGGTCGGCCTGGAGGAGGCCCTCAAGGACGACCCGGACGCGGCGGCGAAGGTCTTTCACGGTTTCAACCGGTGGCTGGCGGAGGACTGGGGCTTCCGGTATCAGGACCGGCTGTACGCGGTTCCGTACGTGCCGTTGCTGGATCCGGTGGGCGCTGTGACGGAGCTGCGCGCGGTGCTGGACGCCGGGGCGGTGGCGGTGAACGTCCGCAACGCGCCGGTGCCGGTGCCGGGTGGTTTCCGGTCGCCGTTCGACCCGGTGTACGACGGGTTCTGGGGGCTCGCCGCGGAGGCGGGTGTGGTGGTCGCGACCCATGCCGGTGTCGACGGCTACGACGCGCTGGTGCAGATGTGGGAGCCGGGCCGGGAGGAGCAGTCGGTCCTGCGCTCGCCGCTGCGCGGGGTGCTGACGAAGGGCCGCGCGGTCGGCGACTTCTACGGCGCCGCGCTCTGCCATCTGATCTTCGAGCGTTTCCCCGGGCTGCGGATGGCGAGTGTCGAGAACGGGGCGAGCTGGATCCCGGACCTGTTGCACCGGCTCGACGACGTGGCCGGCCGCAATCCCGGCTACTTCAAGGAGCATCCCCGCGACGTGTTCGGGGAGCACGTCTGGGTCACCCCGTTCTGGGAGGACCAGGTCGACGCCCTGCTCGCCGACGTGCGGGTCGACCGGCTGCTGCTCGGTTCCGACTGGCCGCACGCGGAGGGCGTCGCCGAGCCCGTCGACTTCGTCACCGAGTCGCTCTCCAGCCTGCCCGCAGGCGACGTCCGGAAGATCTCCCACGACAACGCGCTGGAGGTCCTGGCCCTCTCGGCGGCCTGACCACGTTGTCTGATTGGCGTTGCCTGGCCGCCTGGCCGCCTGGCCGCGGGAAACCGGCCGCGGGTTGTCGCCCCCCGCGGCCGGTTCGCCTCGCGGCTGCCGGTTGCTACTGGTCGAGCCGGTGACCGCACCAGCGGTCGCGGCCCGTGGGGTCGCGGACGATGTCGTAGCCGGTGCCGGCGGGATTGACGCGCATGAAGGTGTAGCAGGTGGCGAGCTGGCCCCAGTCCTTGGTCATGTCGACGGGGCCGGGCAGCAGGCCGCCGGCGTCGTAGGTGCTGGCGCGCAGGGTGTCGATGAACTGGGCGCGGGTCGGGCAGGGGCCGGCCTTGTCCAGGCCGTAGAGGAACAGGTCGGTGAGGATGTAGGTGACGAGAGCGAGCTCCTGGTCGGGCGGCTGGAGCTCGGGGGCGTAGCTGCTCACCGCCTTCAGATAGTTCTGGTGGGCTGGTCCGCCGATCTCGAAGGGGATGTAGTTGACGGCGGCGGTCAGTCCGCTGAGCGTCTGGCCGTATGTCTTGAGCAGCGACTTGTCGTAGCCGCTGGGCGCGAGCACGACCTTCATCGGCGCGCCCGCCTCCTGGAGGCCGCGGACGACCTCGGCCAGGTCGGTGCCGGCGAAGGCCGCGGTCACGACGTCGGCGCCGGCCTGCTTCAGCTGCTGGCCGAGCTGGACCGGGTTGGTGCCGTCCGGGCTGTAGACGAACCGGCCGGGCACGGTCGGGATCCCGGCCGCGGCCAGGCTGGCGCCGATCTTCGCCCCGATGTCGTTGCCGGACGGGGTGAGGTCGTTCTGGATGATGGCGGCCCTGGTGCCGCCCTGGGCCTTCGCGAAGTCGCCGAAGGTCGAGACCGGCGGGCCGTCGCTGTACAGGTACGCGTAGGCGAACATGTTCCGGTAGGCGTGGTCCGCCCAGAAGGCCTCGGCCGGAATGCCCGTGACCGGGACGCCGTGCTCACGCAGGTAGCCGGCACCCTGGGCGGCGGCGATGGACGCCTCGACGAGCCCGAAGACCTTCTGGTCCTCGACCAGGCCGCGGACGACCGCGAGGTTCTGGTCGGGCGCGCTGGCGTCGTCGCGCCAGGTGTAGGCCAGCTTGCGGCCGTGGATCCCGCCGGCCGCGTTCGCCTCCTCGAGCCGCGCGACGAACCCGCCCCTGGCGGCGGTCAGCGAGGTCGAGCCCGCGCCGCTGCCGGGATAGACGAAGCCCAGCTGGATCTGGTCGTCGCTGAATCCGGGTGTGGTGCAGCCGGTGGCCGGGCCGGGGCCGCTACCCGCGTCGGCCCCGCCGGAGGCGGTGCAGCCCGCGGCCAGCACCGCGACCAGGGCGGTGATTAGCGCCGTCGGCCTCGACCCGCCACTTCGAGGCCCGAGCCGAACAAGGCGCGCGGAAAACCGAGTTCTGTGCACTGACAAGCCAGCTCCCTACCCTGCTGTCGACATTGACGTCGACCTCGATGTCCGCGAACCTTAGCGAGCTGGTGGTGGCATGGTTACGACGGGGTGGGCTACAGGAGATACGGGAGGCGACCATGACAGTGCTCGAGACCGATGCCCGGCCGGCCTTGCTCGCCGACGGGTTCGTGTTCACCGAAGGCCCCCGCTGGCATGACGGCAGGCTCTGGTTCTCCGACATGCACGGCGAGGCGGTCTACACGTCGACGCTGGCCGGCGAGGTAATCCCCGTGCTCCGTACACCGGGAAGGAAACCGTCGGGCCTTGGTTTCCTCCCGGACGGCTCGGCGCTGGTCGTGTCCATGGCCGAGCGGGAGCTGCTCCGGCTCGCCTCGGACGGGTCGTTTTCCGTGCACGCCCGGCTCGGCGATCTCGTCGACGACGAGCTGAACGACCTGGTCGTCGCCGCCGACGGCACGGCCTTCGTCGGCACCTACTCGCTCGAACCGGACACCGGCGCCCTGCTGCGGGTCACGCCCGACGGCCAGGTCTCGGTCGCCGCGGCGAGGATGAGCTTCCCCAACGGCACGGTGATCTCGCCCGACGGCCGGACCCTGACGGTCGCCGAGTCCAAGCGACGTCAGCTCACGGCGTTCGACCTCGACGCCGGCATGAACCTGAGTGGGCGCCGCGTCGTCGCCACCACGCCCGACGCCGCCCCCGACGGGATCGCCCTGGACGCGCTGGGCGGTATCTGGGCCGGGTTCCCCCTCGCGCACGAGTTCCGCCGGATACTGCCCGGAGGTGAGATCACGGACCGTATCCACCTCGGGGAGCGGATGGCGATCGCGTGCACACTGGGCGGTCCGGACCGCCGCACGCTGTTCCTCCTCTCGGCCCGCGACTGGAACTCCGCGGCTCTCGGCGGCGCCAGGACGTCCGTCATCGAGACGGTGCGGGTCCGCGTTCCGGGTGACGGCCTGCCCTGAGCGCGGCCGGTCTCGCGGCAGCACTCGGGCGCAAGGAACGGCTGACCCAGGCCCGCGGGATCACCCCGCGTCGCTCCCGGTGGCGGGGGAGATGGCGCGGGTGGTGTCGTACAACCGCTGGTGGGCGGCGCGGACCCGGTCGGGATCGACCTTGAGGACGGCGCGGTCGTAGGTCAGCAGGCCGTTGTACTCGCCCTCGACGTCCGTCGCCTGCGTGTAGATCGCGATGCTGAGGCCCTGGTCCCGGACGAGGGCGCACAGCTCGTCGACCATTCCCAGGTAACGGTCGGTCAGCCGGTCGCGCGAGGCGGCCCATTCGTAGCTGAACCCGTCGGCCGCGTGCCAGGTGTGACCGGTCACCGCCAGGCCGATGCCGCCGAACTCGCCGAGCGCGCGGCAGCGACCGGCCGAGGCCGCGACGGCGGCCGGGCCGGGGTAGGCGTGCAGGTCGGCGACGTCGCCGGCTCCCGCGTCGACCCAGTGGTTTCCCGGGTCCGCGCTGCCGCTGTTCTCACTGATCAGGCGGGTCGCGTCGAGGTCCCGAACCGTCTGGGCGATGCGCTGGACGTCGTACTGCCCCCAGCCCTCGTTGAACGGCACCCACCCGATGACGGACGGGAAGCCACGGCACTGCTCGACGAGTGCCCGCAGCTCGGCCTCGAACTGCCCACGGGCGGCCTCGTCCGGCTCCCGGTCGTGCGGCATGGACGGCATGTCCTGCCAGACGAGCATGCCGAGCCGATCCGCCCAGTGGTACCAGCGCGCTGGTTCGACCTTCGCGTGCTTGCGGATGCAGGTGAAGCCGAGCTCCTTCGCCACCTCGATGTCGCGCCGCAGGGCGTCGTCCGTCGGCGCGGTGTACACCCCGTCCGGCCAGTAGCCCTGGTCCAGCGGCCCGAAATGGAGGACGAACCGGCCGTTGAGCAGCGGCCGGGGCTCGCCGGACACCTCCGTCACCTCGATCGACCGCATCCCGACGTAGCTGTCCACCCTGTCGGGCCCCGGGGACCGGTCGTCGGCAAGCGTCACGGTCACCCCGTAGAGAAAGGGGTCCTCGGGCGACCAGGCCCGGACGTCCGGGATCGCCACCGTGAACGGCCGGCCGCTGACCCCCGTCCCGGCGGCCACCGTCGCGGCTTCGGCCGCCAGCCCGGCGCGCACCTCCACCCGGACGGGCACCGCGACGTCCGGGGCTGCGACGTCGGGGGCTGCGACGTCGGGGGCCGAGCTTCGGGCCTGGTCCGGGCCCATGTCCGGCGCCGGCCGTGGGTCGGCATCGACCGCGTTCACGACGACGTGAACGGCGCCCGCGGCCAGATCCGGGGTGAGCGTGAGCCGGGAGACGTAGCGGGGCGGCGTCCGGTCTAGCCAGACCGTCTGCCAGATTCCCGAGACCGAGGTGTAGAAGATCCCGCCAGGGTGCCGGCGCTGCTTGCCCAGCGGTTGCCCGCCCCGATCAGTCGGGTCGAGGACGTGGACGAGCACCTCTTCCTCGCGCCCGGTCAGGTGGGGCGTGATGTCGAAGCTGAAAGCGTCGTAGCCGCCCCGGTGCGCGCCCACCGCGACGCCGTTGACCCACACCCGGCATTCCCAGTCGACGGCGCCGAAGTTGAGGTGAACCCGGTCGGCCGCCCAGTCGGGCGGCACCTGGAAGGTGCGGCGGTACCACATCCGCT
This sequence comes from Pseudofrankia saprophytica, assembly GCF_000235425.2. NCBI lineage: Bacteria > Bacillati > Actinomycetota > Actinomycetes > Frankiales > Frankiaceae > Pseudofrankia > Pseudofrankia saprophytica. The sequence continues at coordinate 7,715,000 of NZ_KI912266.1, read as the reverse complement.
CGTGGGGCTCCCCGATGCCGGACAGCGCGGACTCGACCGGGAACGGGACCAGGATGCGGCGAGGCAGCCGCCGGCCCACGGGTGGTTCGCCGTGACCGCCGCGACCATCGAGGTCAGCGAGGTCATCGAGATCGCCGAGGCCCGCTGGGCCTGCCGGCCCTCGTTCCCCCCGGAACTCCCAGTGGCCGTTCAGCGATAGCCAGGACGACCGCGCGAGCTGCGGGCGCGGGTACTCCGGCAGCGGACTGCTCGTGGTGGCCGCGCGCGACCAGGCGGTCCTCAGCCTTCTTCCGAGCACCCTCCGAATGCTAGAAGATTTCGCCCGCTCGCCCGGCGTCTATGGACAGAGCGAAAAGGGGCACGACCCGAGCTGGTGGGCCCGGTACGGTCCGGGTATCGGGGCCGGCTGCAGGGGAGGCAGAAGATGGTCGTGCGGGTCGCCGTCCTGACGTTCGACGGGTTCAACGAGCTGGACAGCTTCGTCGCCGCCGCGATCATCAACCGATGCCGTCCGGACGGGCTCACGGCGTACATCACCACCCCGACGCCGGTCGTCACCTCGATGAACGGCGTCGAGGTGACCGGCCAGCGCCCGCTCGACTTCGCCGCGGAGGCCGACGTGGTGCTGGTCGGAAGCGGAATCAGGACGCGGGACGTGATCCAGGACGACCACCTGCTCGGATCGTTCTCGCTGGACGCGACCCGGCAGCTGATCGGTTCGCAGTGCTCCGGTGCCCTGGTTCTGGCCCGGCTGGGCCTCCTGGCGTCGATTCCGACGTGCACGGACGTCACCAGCCGCCCGTGGGTGGAGGCGTGCGGCGTCCAGGTGGTGGACGCGCCGTTCCGCGCGGTCGGGAACATCGCCACGGCGGGCGGCTGTCTCGCGTCGCAGTACCTCGCCGCCTGGGTGATCAGCAGAACGCTCGGTGAGGCGGCCGCCCGCGCCGCGATCGACTACGTGGCCCCGGCGGGGGAGAAGCGGGAAACCGTCGACCGGGTCTTCTCCGTCCTGCGCGCGGGCGACAAGGAACCCGCGGCTCGACCGTGAGCCAAGGCTGCTATCGCTACCGCTACCGCGGTGGCGGCTGTGGCGGCCATCACGTGTTGATCCGGAGCAAACCGGGGCAGAGCCGAGGGAGTCGTTCAAAGCGGCAGGCCACGCCATGCCGTGCCGGCGGAAACCAACCTCGGGAGCCGTGCCCGTGAGCAGTCCCTCCGCGATGTCCCTGCCCGCCCTCGACTCGACGCCCGCGGTGCTCGTCATCCTCGCCGTGGCCGGCACCGCAGGCTTCCTGCTGGCGTTCGTCCTCGACTGGCTCGTCCGGCGCGCCGGACGGCACTACGAGATCGCCGCGGACATGTCCCGGCGCGGCCGGCGGCCCCTGCGGATCACCGCGGTCCTGCTCGGCCTGCTCGTCGCGGCGAACGCGGCGCCGCGCGAGGACTGGACCCTGGCGCTCATCCGGATCCTCGGGCTCGCGCTCATCGGGGGGTTCGCCTGGCTGACCACGGTCGCCGCGTTCGTGCTCGAGGATCTCGCGCTCGCCCGCTACCGGACCGACGTCGCCGACAACCGGCACGCCCGCCGGGTCCGCACCCAGGTCACGCTGGTGCGCAGGATCACCACCGCCGTCATCACGGTCATCGCGGTCGCGGCGATGCTGATGACCTTCCCGAGCGTCCGGGTCGCCGGCGCGAGCATCTTCGCGTCCGCCGGCGTCGTCGGCATCGTCGCGGGCCTGGCCGCGCAGACCTCGCTGGCCAACATGTTCGCCGGCCTGCAACTGGCGTTCACCGACGCGATCCGGGTCGACGACGTCGTCGTCGTCGAGGACGAGTGGGGACGCATCGAGGAGATCACCCTCACCTACGTCGTCGTGCACATCTGGGACGACCGTCGGATGATCCTGCCGTCGACCTACTTCACGACGACACCGTTCCAGAACTGGACGAGGCGGGAGTCCGCCGTCCTCGGCGCCGTCGAGCTCGACCTCGACTGGAGCGTGCCCACGGAGGACCTGCGCGCGCAGCTGCACGAGGTCCTGGCTGGTACGGAGCTGTGGGACGGCCGGGTCGCCGTCCTGCAGGTGACCGACGCGGTCGCCGGATACGTGCGGGTCCGCGTCCTGGTCAGCGGGAAGGACGGGCCGACGGTCTTCGACCTGCGCTGCCTGGTGCGCGAGGCGATGGTGCGGTGGCTGCGCGAGAACAGCCCGGCGTCGCTGCCGCGGACCCGGATCGAGCCGCCCTACCCGGACCTCGTCAAGAGCCCGGGACGGCCGGGCTCACCCGCCGCCACCGGGACGGCGAACGGGCATCGGACCGGCGAGCGCGTGGCCGTCGGCGTGGCCGCGGGCCGCGGGCCGGACGGCGAGCGCGGCGCCGCGACGGGGCCGCCCCGCGCGGGCGCGCCCGACGGCGGCGACGCGCGGCTGTTCGGCGGCAACCTGGAGGCGGAACGGCGGTCTCGGACCTTTAGCGAGACCGCCGAGACGGATCCGTGATACGTCCTACAGGTGACGGGCGGAGCATCCAGACCGATCACCGTCGCGTTGGTCGACGACTATGACGTGGTGCTGGCCGGCGTAGCCCGCATCCTGGCGCCCTATCTGGATCGCGTCCTCGTCGTCGAGATCGACACGAACCGCCCGGTCGCCCAGGACGTCGACATCGTGCTGTACGACTCCTTCGCCCAGCCGGAGGCCGGCGGCGAGGAGATCGCGGACATCCTCGCGAACCGGCACACGGGCCGGCTCGTCATCTACACCTGGAACTTCCACACGAGCCTGGTCGAGGGTGCCCTCGCCCGGGGCGCGAGTGGCTACCTGTCGAAGACGCTCACCGGCCGCGAGCTCGTCTCCGCGCTCGAGGCCGTGCACGCGGGCGACATCGTCGTGAGCCCGTCGCCGCGCTCCCGCGCCACCACCGGCCAGGACTGGCCGGGCCGGAACGAGGGCCTCACCGAACGGGAGGCTGAGGTCCTCGCACTGATCACCCAGGGGCGCAACAACCTCGAGGTCGCGAAGATCACCTGCCTGAGCCCGAACACGGTGAAGTCCTACATCCGCGCGCTCTACCGCAAGATCGGTGTGGCCAGCCGCTCCCAGGCCGTGCTGTGGGGCGTCAACCACGGATTCGCCCCGGACCACCACCGCATCCAGTCCTGGCGTGCCATCCCCTGAGCCCGCGAGGCGTGCCGGAACGGCGGCCCGCGAGGCGCGCCGGGCTCAGGCGTTCGCGGGCTCGGCGTAGGTGTTGGTCAGGACGTACTTCTCCATGAACTGGCGCTGCCAGTCGTAGGCGGTGACCGGCTCGAACCGGGGGCCGTCCGCGCCGACCATCGTCGGCACCGGGGCGACGACCGTGTCGACACTCGGCAGGAAGAACATGGCGATCGACTGCCGCTGGTTGGCCGGGGTCGGGCCGGCGACGACGCGGTGGACGGTGGCCGGGTAGCGCCCGTTGGTCCACCGGCTGAGCAGGTGGCCGATGTTGATGACGAAGGCGTCCTCGCGCAGCGGCACGGTGATCCATCCGCCGTCGAGGCCGCGGATCTGCAGGCCCTCGTAGTCGCCCCGCTGGTGCAGCACCGTCAGCCCGCCGGAGTCGGCGTGCGGTGTGAGCAGGACGTCCTCGTGGTCGGCGCGGGTGGGCTGGGGCGGGTAGAGGTTGGCGGAGAACAGCGTGACGTCCTTGGCGAACGGCGCGGCGAAATGGTCCGCGGGCAGGTCCAGGGCCTGGGCGAACAGCGACATGAGGGTACGCGCCAGTTCGCGGGTGGCCTCGGCGTACCGCCGCCAGGTGGCCCGGAAGCCGGGCATCGCCTCGGGCCAGACGTTGGGCACGAAGTAGTCGGGGTGCCCGCCGACGGCGCCGTCGGCCTCGGCGGCGGCCAGGTCGTCGTAGGTGATGAACTGCAGCGCCCGGTTGAGGACGCGGCCCTGGCCGTCGATCTCCTCGAAGAGGCCGCGCTGGCTGGCCCGCGGCCGGACCAGGGCGCGCCGCTCGTCGTCCGGCAGCGCCGCGATCTGGTCCATCGTGGCGTACGCGGCCTCGACGAGGGCAGCCGGGACGCCGTGCCCGACGACCTGCAGGAAGCCGACCTCGGCGAGGGCCCGGCGCAGCTCGGCCACGACCGGGGCCGTGTCGGCGCCGGCGAGCACCTGGCCCAGGTCGATCACGGGGATCTGGATCTGGATCTGGTTCATGTTTACTGCCTTTCGGGTGTCGGCCGGCGGCGCCACCGGCGTCAGGCCGCGCCGCCGTTCGGGGTGATCGTCTCAGCGGTGACGTGGTCGGCGTCCGGGGACAGCAGGTAGGCGACGGTGGCGGCGACGTCCTCGTCCCGGGGCAGGCCGAGCAGGAAGATGCCGGCGAGCGTCTCGCGGGTGGCGTCGTCGGCCGGTCCGCCGTTCATGTCGGTGAAGTGGATCCCCGGGGCGACGAGGTTCACCGTCATGCGCGGGGCGAGCTCCGCCGCGAGCGCCTGGGTGAAGCCGACCAGCCCGGCCTTCGCGGTGACGTAGTGCACGGCGCCGATCTTGGCGCGGCCGGTGGCGGTGACGATCCCGCTGCCGATGTTGACGACCTTGGCGGCGATCCGCCGGCCGGGCAGTGGCGCCAGCGTCGACGTGCCGGCGCGCAGGCACTCGCGGGTGACGAGGAACGCCGAGCGCAGGTGAGAGGTCATCATCTCGTCCCAGCTGGCGACGTCCATCTCCTCGACCGAGGAGCGGCTCATGATCCCGGAGTTGTTGACCAGCAGCCGGACCGGGCCCGCCTCGGCGACGATCCGCGCGACCATGTCCCGCACGGCCTCCTCGTCGGTCGTGTCGGCGCCGATCGCCAGGGCGCTGCCGCCGGCGGCGCGGATCCCGGCGGCCACCTCGTCCGCGAGGTCCTGGCGGGCGCGGTAGTTCACGACGACGGTCGCCCCGTCGGCGGCGAGCCGGCGGGCGATCGTGGCGCCAAGCCCCCGGCTGGAACCGGTGACCAGGGCGACGTGGCCGGAGAGGACAGGCACAGCAGGCTCCTCAGCGATCTGGGGACCGGTACCGGTACCGGGCTCGGCCCCGGCCCGGGGCCAGAGGGCGCGTGAGCGGAGATCATTTCGCGAGTCCTCTGGCCCGCTAGGCGAGTGCGGCGCGCACGGCGGCGGGCCGCGCCAGCCCGTAGTGGCCGCGCAGCGTCGTGGCGGTGTACTCGGTGCGGAAGATGCCGCGTCGCTGCAGCTCGGGCACGACCAGCTCGACGAAGTCGGCGAGGCTCTCGGGCAGCAGCAGCGGCATGAGGTTGAACCCGTCGGCGCCACCGCTCTCGAACCAGGCCTGCATCTCGTCGGCGATGTCGCCCGGGGTGCCGACGACGAGATGGTGGCCGCGGGAGGCGGCGAAGCGGGCGGCGAGCTGGCGGATGGTCAGGTCCTCGCGGCGGGCCATCGTGACGATCATGTCGAACCGGCTCTGCCCGCCCTCGGTGCCTGCGCCGACGTCCGGCAGCGGGCCGTCGACCGGGTGGCCGGTCAGGTCGAAGTCGAGCAGGACCGACAGCTGCCCGATGCCCTGCAGGAACGCGTTGAGGTGCATCATCCGGCCGGTCACCGCGCCCGACCCGGGAGCGGGCAACCGGAGGCCGGGGAACGTGTCAGGCGTGCGGGTTGTGGCCGGCCTGCACCACCAGTGCCCGGGCGGTGCGGCCAGCGCAGGCGCGCCAGCGGTGCCTTACCCCGCCGGAGAAGTAGAGGACGTCGCCGACGCCGAGCAGGTGCGTGCCCTCCGCGTCGAGGTCCACCTCGAGCTGGCCCGAGAGGAGGTAGATCATCTCGGCGGTCTCGTGCTCGAAGTACTCCTCGTAGCGGCCGGAGGTGACCGTGAACTCCACCGGGTACATTCCGCGGGTCCCCGACACCAGTGGCCGGGTGACCCCCAGGGCGTGCCGATGGACCTGCCCCTCCCCGCTGCGGCGCAGCGACACCCGTGGCGCCGTCGAGTCCTCCCCGGCGGCGGCGAGCAGGCCGGGCGCGGTGCTGCCGAGCGCCCGGGCGATCCGGTGCAGCGACTCCATGCTCGCCCTGGTCAGCCCGCGCTCGAGCTGGCTGAGGAACGGGTTCGACAGCTTGGAGAGGTCGGCGAGCTGGACCAGGGTGAGCCCCTGCTCGCGCCGCAGCTTCCGGATCACCGCCCCCAGCCGGATGCCGATGTCTCCGAAGGCATCCGCGGGGCCCGGCTGGACGGACTGGGGCTTCTGCACGGCGACTCACGTTATCTCCCGCGGGTACCCGGCGCTCATGCCCTGGCACCGCCCGTGGCGCCCACCAACGTGCCCGGGACCGCGGCACGCGCCGGCTCGGACGCGGCGGTCGCGGCGGGCTGGCCGTTGAAGCGGAGCATCACCGCCTTCTCCAGCAGCCCGATGCCGATGTAGAGGACGGCGGACAGGCAGGTCACGACCACGACCTCCGACCACAGCGTCAGGTAGTCGGACTGGACGAGCGCCTGCACCGTGCCGTAGCCGAGGCCCTGGCCGGTGGCGAGCCATTCGGCGAGCAGCGCGCCGGTGATGGCGAGTGGGGCCGCGGTGCGCAGCGAGACGAACAACGCCGGCAGCGCGGTCGGCGCCTGCACCTTGCGCAGGGTCTGCCAGCGGGACGCCCCGAGGGCGCGCATCATGGCGGTCGCGTCCCGGGAGGAGGTGGCCAGCGCGTCGCCGACGTTGACCAGCGTCGGGAAGAAGGTGACGGTCCCGGCGATCACCGTGACGCCCAGCAGCCCGCGGCCGAAGATGAGGACGATGACCGGCGTCATCGCGACCAGCGGGATGGAGCGCATCGCCAGGGCGACGCCGATCAGTGACCGTTCGACGACCGGCCAGAGGTAGAAGGCGACGGCGACGACGACCGCCACCCCAGCGCCGCCCGCCAGGCCGATGAGCGCGTCCTTGGCCGTGGTCCCGGCCTGGCCGAGGATGTCGCCGATCGGCGCGTCCTTGCCGGTGAGGTACTCCCAGACCTGCGGCGGGGTCTTGCCGATGAACGACGAGACGCCGAAGGCGACGAGGAACAGCCACCAGATCGCCAGCACCGCGACGAACGAGGCGACGGTGGTGCCCACCGAGCCCACCGCCCGGGCGGCCAGGCCGCGGTGGCGCCCGGAGGTGGAGGCGGTGGAGGCCTGCACGTCGCGCACGTTCAGCTCGCCCGCCCAGGGCAGCAGCCGGCGGCCGGCGAACCCGATCAGCCAGTAGAGGACGCCGGCGACGACGGTGGCGGTGACGGCGGTCGCCCAGGTCCGCTCCACGTTGAAGCCCTGCTGAGAGTTGATCATCAGGACGCCGAGGCCGTCGTCGGCACCGATGTACTCGCCGATGATCGCGCCGAGCAGCGCCGCCGGGGCGGCGATCTGCAGGCCGAGGAACAGGCTCGGCAGGCCGGCGCGCAGCCGGACCTTGCGCAGGGTGGCGACCCGGCCGCCGCCGGAGGCGGAGACGACCGCGAGCCAGGTCCTGTCGACGCCGCGCAGGCCGGTGGCGAGGTTGATCAGGGTGGTGAAGAAGACCGCCATGCCGGCGAGCACGATCCGGGACGTGCCCGACGAGAACACGATCGCGAACACCGGGCCGATCGCCACGATCGGCAGGCAGTAGGACACCACGCCGATCTGCAGCAGAACCCGTTCGACGGGGGGAACGACCAGGGCCAGCATGGCGGCGGCGACGGCGAGCAGGTTGCCCCACAGCCAGCCCTGGGCGGCCGCGCCCAGCGTCGCCCTGGCCGAGTTCGCGTAGAGGCTCAGCCCGTCGGAGCCGAACTGCCGGGCGACCTGCCACGGTCCCGGCAGGCCACTGTCGCGTCCGACCAGCACGCTGCCGAGGAGCTGCCAGACGGCCAGCACGACGACCGTGCCGGCCAGGCCACTGGCCGTCCGCCCCCATCGCCGGGTCACCGCTCGCTCATCTCCGTGAGGACGTCGTCGGTCGACAGGTCCGCGGGCGGAGCCTGCGGCTTTGTCTCGGTCGCCGGCGCGGCGGCCGGCTCGTCGGGTTCCGCGGGCGCGCCCATCGCCTCGCGGACGTACTGGCTCCACGGGGATCCGGCCGGGTCGAGCTGGTTCTCGAGCCGGTAGCCGCCGGCCGCCCACCAGAACCGCTGGTCGCGGCCCATCCGCACGCCGCGGCGGGTGTGGTGGTCGACGTGCATGTCCTTGACCTCGACCCGCCGCTCGCCGCGCTCGGTGACGGTCTTCGCCCAGAAGGCCAGCTCCATGGTGGTGCGGTCCTTCTTCGCGGCGGCCAGCAGGCGGACGGCGTGGACGGAGTACATGAACCGCTCGATGTCGACGGTCTGCCGGATCCGCTGGTCGTTCATCGCGGCCAGCAGCATCGGCGCCTCGGGCAGGCCCATGCCGACGTCCTCGACGGCGATGATCTCGAGCCGCCGCCACAGCAGCTCCTCGGTCTGCGGACCGGTCTCGAACAGCTCCCAGGCGGCGAGCACCGCCTCCTCGACCAGGCCGCGGCGGATCGACTTCTGCAGGACGGACCGGATCTCGTCGACGCGGAAGCCGTTCACCGTGACCGCGCGGCTCCAGATGTCCTCGTGCTGGTCCGGGCTGGGCATGGTCAGCTCACCGTCGCCTTGCCGCCGTAGACCTCTTCGAGGACGGAGGTGTCGAACAGGTCCGGCTTCGCGGTGATGCCCGCTGCGGCCAGCGACGTGATGGTGCCCGCGATCAGCTCCTCGCTCATGGTGCTCAGGCCGTGCGCCTTGGTGTCGTCGGTAACCATGATCGCGTTGGTGGACGCGGCGCACTCCTTCTGCTCCGCGAGCTCCAGGCCGTTGCCCTTGCCGTAGGTGTTCACGGTCAGGTCGGCGACGAGCTGCGGGTCGGCGACGGCGTCCTGCCAGCCCTTGAGGTCGGCCTTTAGGAAGCGCACGATCTGGTCGCGCTTGGTCTTGTCGGTCAGCGAGTCGGCGCGGGCCGTGTAGGTCGCGGTCATCACCTCGTAGCCGAAGTCGGCCAGCAGCATGACGACCGGCTCGGTGCCCTGCTCCTTCATCCGGATCACGTCGTCGTTGACGTAGGCCCAGAAGCCGTCGACATCGCCGGAGACCACCGGGGTGATGTCGAACTGGACGGGGACCTTGGTGAGCGTCGACGCGTCGACTCCCGCCAGCTTGAGGAACGCGGCCCAGGCGACCTCGTTGGAGGCCTGGATGCCGATCTTCTTGCCGGCCAGGTCCGCGGGTGTACGGATCGGCTTCTCCGGCCGGGACATGATGCAGAACGGGCTCTTCTGGTAGTTCGCCCCGATGATCTTCAGGTCGGCGCCCTTGGCGACGGCGTTGGCGGTGAAGTCGGGCGAGCTCTGTCCGAGGAGCGCCTTGCCGGACTGGATGATCGGGTCGACGGCGGTGTTCGGGCCGCCCGCGAGCAGGTCGACCGCCAGGTTCTGCGCCTTGAAGTAGCCCTTGCTGTCCGCGATGTACTCGCCGCCGAACTGGAAGTTCTTGATCCAGCTGAACTGGTAGCTGATCTTCGTGAGACCGCTCGAGGTGGTCGACGACGAGTCGTCGCCGCAGGCGGCCAGCAGTGGCCCGACGGCGGCGACACCGGCGGCGCCGAGCCCGGCGCGAAGGAACGAACGGCGGTCCATGATGGCTTGCTCCCTGGAGGTCGAGGAGGAGGCCGGCCGGCCTCGTTCTTCGTGCCACGTTCTTCGTGCCACGAAATTCTTCGTGACATGAAGATTCCAGGACCTGGTTGCGCCGCGATTTCTCGACAGTTGCACCCCCGTACCGACCGCGACCGTGTCCGAGCACACATCGACCGTCGGTAAAGGCCCAGGTCGGGACGGTCGCGGTGCTTCGGACGGCCCGGACGGCCCGGTGCTCGGAGGGTCGCGGCGTTCTGGACGGCCTCGGCGCTCAGCCGGGGCGCGGCACCCGCCAGGGTCAGCGGGCCTGCCCCTGCGCGTCCAGGTGGTCCCGCCAGGAGCGGCGCGGGTCCCAGTCGAACAGCTCCCGTGCCCGGGCGATCGAGTAGCCGGACGCGTCCGGCCGCTCCAGCTCGCGGACCTGGACCGTCGGGTAGTGCCGCGCGACCGCCGCCCGCAGGTCCCGGCCGCCGATGTTGTCCGGCTGGGCGGCCAGTACCACCCGGTGGCCGGCCGAGTCCGCCTCGGCGGCGAGCACGACCAGCTCCGCCAGGTCGTCGAGATCGACGTAGGACCAGAACACCGGGCTCGGCAGGTCCGGGTCCCGCACGAACGGGCCGAGGTTGCGCTCGTAGTTGCCCGCCGACTGCACCCACGCCGGCCGGATCGACACCGCCGTCACCGCGGACCGCGCGACGAGCGCGTCGCACAGCTGCTCGGCGAAGTACTTGGCCTGCGCGTAGGGGTCGAGCGGCAGGTTCGGGTGCTCCTCGTCGATGGGGCAGTAGTCCGGGATCCGTGGCACCGGCGCGAAGGTGAACCCGGGGACGCTGTCGCTGGAGATGTTCACCAGCCGGGCCGCGCCGCCGTGGGCGCACGCCTCGACCATGTGGAAGGCGGACGTGACGTTGTTCGCGAACACCGTGTGCGCCGGGTTCTGGCGCGGCTCGGGGATGGCCGCCGCGTGCACCACCACGTCGAAGCCGCGCACCACGGCGAACGCGTCGCCCGCGTCGGTCAGGTCGGCCTGGATGTAGGGGAGCTCGCCGGGCAGGGCGCTGTCGTAGACGGGCGCGCCGCGGTCGGTGCCGACGACGTCGTGGCCGGCGGCGACCAGGGCCGCCGCTGACGCGCCGCCGACCTTGCCCCGCACACCGGTGACGAGGACCCTCACGCGGCACCCCCGGACAGTCCCAGGGGCGAAGGCCGCCGGGCGTGCGAAGATAGATCATTTTCGCGCGCCCTTTGGCCCCCGACCAGCGAGGCCAGCGCCAGGTCGACGTCGTAGCGGATGCCGAGGCCAGGGCGGTCGGGGATCGCGACCTGCCCATCGACGATCAGGTCCAGGCCCGCCTCGAAGTCCGGCGAGAACGCGGCGAGCACGGGCGCCAGGTGGAACGGGAACTCGAGGATGTCCGCGGTCGGCGCCGCCCCTGCCAGCTGCAGGCAGGCGGCGAAGCCGATCGGGCCGTTGTGGTAATGCAACGCCACCCGTGCGCCGTAGTGCGGCCCCACCCGCGCGATCCGGTAGGCGTCCGCGAACCCGCAGATCGCCGGGTCGGGCTGGATCACCGATGCCTCGCCGGAGGTCAGCACGTCTAGGGCGTCGTCCAGGCTGTACAGGTGCTCGCCGTAGGCGATCGGCACCGGCGACCGGCGGGCCACCCGCTGGATCGCGCCGTGGCGGCGCTGCGGCAGCGGCTCCTCGAGCCAGCGCACCCCGACCGCGGCGAGCGCGTCCGCGACGTAGGCCGACGTCGGGCCGTCCAGCCAGCCACTCGTGTCCACGAGCAGCTCATAGTCGTCGCCGAGCCGGTCACGCAGCTGCGCCATGACGGCCACCGCCCGGCGCGGGTCCGGCCCGATGCGCATCTTCACCGAGCGCACGCCGCGCTCGACCAGCGGCGCGAGCCGCTCCAGGTGGTAGTCGACGTCGTGCGCGTCGAGGAACGGGCTGCTGCCCGCGTAGACCGGGATCCGGTCGCGCACCCGGCCGAACATGGCGGACAGCGACCGGCCGGTCCGCTGCCCGACGAGATCCCACAGCGCCATCTCCACCGCGCTGCGCGCCTGCGCCGCCGACCACGTCTCGCCCAGCTCGCGGCGCACCCCGGTGCGCAGCCCGTCGATCAGCGCGTCGATTCCGTCGACCTCCCGGCCGAGCAGGCGCGGCGCGAACGCGTCCTCGACGACGGCGGCCAGCACCCGCGGGTACGAGACGCCGAAGCAGTCACAGGCCTCCCCGTAGCCCACCAGCCCCTCGTCGGTCTCGACCCGGACCACGAAGAAGCTCATCTGGGTGAGCGCCGCGGGGTAGGTGAGCGGCAGCGGGACGATACGGGTGATCTTCACAGGCGTGGGTCTCTTCCATGCTCAGGTCCAGGTCGGCGCCGGCAGGCCACCGGCGCGGGGCCGGCGTGTCACTGGCGCGGGGCCGGCGTGCCACCGGCGCGGGACGAGGCCGCGCGGCGGCCGGCCGCGCCCGTGCGCGGGACTCCCCATCCGCAAGCTTCCAGCCGGCCGTGTCCTCGCTGTTTCCGCGTCGTTGCGGCCGCGCGCCCCGCCCCGGCCCGGCGCAGGTCACAGCCCCGCTGGTCCACGATCGGTCAGCGGGGAGGCACCCGGCGGCGCGGCGCCCTCGCCGCGCGGGCACGAGCTCAGGAGCCGGAGCCGCGGATGGCGAGCAGGCAGAGGTCGTCCTCGCGGGTCGCGGGGCCGGCGACGTCGGCGAGCAGCAGGTCGCAGAGCGCGTCCAGGCCGAGGGTGTGGGCGTTGCCCGGAGTGTCGGCCTTTTCGGGGGTGCCGGCGTTTTCGGGGGTGCCGGCGTTCAGCCCCTGCGCCGCGGTCGCGGCGAGGGTCGCCAGCCGGTCGGTCAGGGAGGTGCCCCGGCGCTCCACCAGCCCGTCGCTGTAGAGCAGCAGGTCGCTCGCGGGTGGCAGGGTCATGGTCCCCTGGCCGTAGTCGTAGCCAGGCTCGACGCCGAGCATGGGGCCGTGCACGTCGTCGAGGAAGGTGGCGTCGGTGCTCGTGAGCAGCAGCGGCGGCGGATGGCCGGCGCACGACCAGGTGAGCCGGCCGGTGTCCGGCTCGACCGTCGCGACGATCGCGGTGGCGAGGGTGTCGTCCTGCCCGGCGAGCAGGTGGGCGGACAGCCGGGTGGTGATGGCGGCCGGGACGCGCCCCTCGATCGCGTACGCGTGAGCGGCGTGCCGCAGCTCGGCCATGGCCGAGACGGCGGGCAGCCCGTGGCCGCCGACGTCGCCGACCACCAGGGTGACGGAGCCGTCCGGGCGGACGGCCGCGTCGTACCAGTCGCCGCCGACCTCCACGTCGCGGCCGGCCGGCAGATACCGGGCGACGAGCTCCATGCCGGGCAGCTCGGGCAGCGTCCGCGGGAGGATCGCGCGTTGCAGCGTCTCCACGACCGATCGCTGCCGTTCGTGCAGCCTGGCCCGTTCGATCGCCTGGGCGTAGACGCCGGCGAGCGTGCGCAGGTACGCGCGTTCCTCCTCGTCGAAGGACCGCGGCCCGGACCAGGCGAGGGACAGGACCCCGATGATGCGGCCGGACACGGTGAGCGGCAGCGTCGCCGACGCGTCGATGCCGATCGCGGTGAAGACGGCGCGGCGGTCCGGATAGTCGTTGAGGTAGCCCACCCGCGTCGGGTCGAAGCGCGGCTGCCCGCTGCGCACGACCTCACCGGTGGCGGCCGGGCCGGGGTTGCGGGGGCGTACCCAGATGTCGGTGAACTCCGGCGTGGTCAGCGTGGGCCAGGCCAGGACCCGGCAGGGGGAGTCGTCCTCGCCGAACAGGACGAAGCCGGCGAAGGTCACGGCGGCGTCCGCGGCGGCGGTCCGGAAGGCCACATCGGCCACGTCGTCGACGGTCAGGACCGTGCCCAGGGCGCTGGTGGTCGCCAGCAGGCGGCGCGACCGCACCAGCGCCTGCGACAGCGACGAGATCAGCCCGTCGGCGGTGGGTGGCCTGGCTCGCCTCAGGTTCCCCATGAGCCGCCCTCCTCGGCACGAGGTCGGCACGGTCGCGGACAACGAACCGCCCGGGAGGTGCCGGACAAGGCTCATCGTAACAGCATGTTACTTGTTGTCGCTCACTGTCGATCGTGACGGGCTCGTCCGGCCTCCCTCGCCGTGGTGGTGATCACCTCACGATCAGATCGTCGTAGTTCGGCCTGCGCAGGCGGTGCCACATCTCGTTGCCGGGGAACGGGCAGTTCGTGACCGAGCGGCCGTGGTCGTTGCGGTAGTAGCTGTTCGCGCGCGGGTCCTTGTAGATCTTGAACCTCTCGCGCTCGTCGAGCTGGTCGTTGTACCGCCAGTACGCCTCCTCGGTCACCTCGACGGTGCGCTTACCGGTGAGGAGGAGCTCCTTGAGGCAGTCGAGCAGGAGCCGGGTCGCCATCTCCTGGTGGTTCACGACGCCCAGGCCGCCGTACGGGTTCATGTTCGGCCCGTAGATGAGGAAGAGGTTCGGGAATCCCGGCAGCATCGTGCCGAGGTAGGCCCGCGGGCCGTCCTTCGACCACAGGTCGTGCACCGACTGCCCGGCGCGGCCGAGAACCTCCATGGGCCACAGGCATTCGTTCGCCCGGAACCCGGTCGCGTAGACGATGACGTCGACCTCGTGGTCGGCACCGTCGACGGTCCTGATGCCGGTCGGCGTGATGCGCTCGATGCCCTCGGTGACGAGGGTGACGTCGTCACGCATGATCGCGTCATACATGTTGTAGCTGTTGTCGACCTGCACCGGCCGCGCCGAGAATGGCGGGTGCGGCGGGATCATCTTCTCGACCAGGTCGGGCCGGCTCGCCAGCTTGTTCCTGATGAAGGCGACGCGCTCGTCGCGGATCTGCTTGTTGACCGCGCTGCGGGCGAACGGGTCCTCGAACTCGGGGTCGATCTCGCGCAGCGGCCCCGACAGGTACGGGCCGAGCAGCCAGTTGGTCCGAAACCGCATGAAGTGCGCGTGGTACGGAAGGTTCCGGTCCAGCCAGTGCACCTGCTCGGGGAACGGCGACAGGTATCCGTCGTGACCGAACAGCCACTGCGGCGTGCGCTGGAAGACCGTCACGTGGCCGGCGAGCTTCGCCAGCTCGGGCACCAGTTGCACCCCTGAGCAGCCGGTGCCGATCACGGCGACGCGCCTGCCGCTCACGTCGAGACCGCCGGGCCACCGCGCGGTGTGGAACGACGGGCCCGCGAACTCGTCCATGCCCGTGATCCGCGGCAGGCTCGGGCGCGAGAGCAGCCCGACGGCGCTGATGACCGCGTTGGCCCGCAGCACCTGCCGGCCCTGCGGTCCCTTCGCCTCGACCTCCCAGGTCGCCGTGTCCTCGTGCCAGGTCACCGTCGTGACCTCGGTGTCGAACTGGATGTGCTCGCGCACGCCGAACCGGTCGGCGAACCAGTCGAAGTAGCGCTGGTTCTCGGCCTGCGAGCACCACGGCGACGGGGTGTCGAACTCGACGCCGAGGATGTGCGTGTACGCCCGGCTCGGCGAGTCGACCCGCGCGCCGGGGTAGCGGTTCTCGAACCAGGTCCCGCCGACGCCGGAGTTCTTCTCCAGCACCGTGAAGCTGATCCCGGCGTGCAGGAGCTGGGCCGCCGCGTTCAGGCCGCCCATGCCGCTGCCGATGACGATGACGGAGAACTCCTCGAGCACGTCCGGCGCCGGCGGCTCCTCCCAGTTGAGCCCGCGAGCCCACGGGTCGAGCGAAAGCTCCTCGACCCAGAGCTCCACGTCCTCCTCGGGGAGCGCCTCCACGCCACCGGCGAGCGCCAGGCTGTGCGGCAGCCGCTCGAGCGGGCCGGGGCCGATCGGTCCGGCGCCGGAGTCGCGGTGGGCCTTGAGGAAGGTGGCGGCCCGCGCGCGCAGCAGCGCGATGTCGGCCGGGTCCGTCAGACCGAAGGAGAGATTCCCGCCGACGTAGCCCGGCACCGCTTCGATCTTCGTGGCGGCGACGCTCTCGTCCCCGGTCAGCTGGTAAAGCAGACCCCGAAGCGCCATCGGGTCCGCGTAGTTCACCGCGTCGTCGATCTGCTCGTCGGTGGCTTCGACCAACTCGGGACGGTCGGATAACTCGGGACGGTCGGATAACTCGGGACGGCTGGACCCCTGCTCCGCGACCATGTTCCGCACCTTCGCTCTCGCCTGACGAATGTTGGCTGGCCCGTTGGCTGGTCGAGAAATCGTCAGCCGGTCGAGAAACCGTCAGCTGGCCGGCGGCGGTTCCGCCTGCATATGGCCGGCCATCATCAGCGGTGTCACGGCCATCACCCCGCCGTCCACCGGCAGGACCACGCCGGTGATCCACCGGGCCTCGTCGCTGGCCAGGAACGTGGCCGCCCACCCGACGTCCCAGCCGTCGCCGTTCGTGCCCAGCAGGTTCGAAGCGGCGGCCAGCCGTTGCCGGTACTCGGTCTGCGGGGTGACCCCGTTGACGGAGTACAGCAGCGGGGTCGTGATGTGGCCGGGGGCCAGGGCGTTGACCCGGATCCCCTGCCGGCCGTGCGAGTACGCCATGTCGACGGTCAGCGCGTTCACGCCGCCTTTGGCCGCCGCGTACCCGGCGTAGTTCCCGCCGCGGGAGCCCGTGATCGACCCGATGTTGACGATCGCCCCGGCGCCCTTCGCCGCCATGACGGGCACCGCGCTCTTGCTGGCGAGGAACATCGTCTTCAGGCTGAGGCCGAGTATCCGGTCCCAGTCGGCCTCGCTGGTGTCGACGACGTTTCCCGCGATGGCGACCCCGATGTTGTTGATCAGGATGTCCACCGTGCCGAAGGCGTCGAGCGCGGCACCGACCATGGCGTCGCAGTCGGCGGCCCTCGTCATGTCGCCGGCGAAGACGGCGGCGGTGCCGCCCTCGTTTTCGATGATCTCCCGGGTCTCCTGCGCGCGCTCTCCCCTGATGTCGGCGAGCAGCACCCGGGCGCCCTCGCGCGCCAGCACGATCGCGCAGGCCCGGCCGGTGGCCATCCCGGGCCCGGGTGTCGAACCGGCCCCGGTCACGATCGCGACCTTGCCCTCGACCCGCCCTCGACGCTGCGCCATCACACTCCCTGAACCCTCGCTGACCGGGGAGAACGGTAGCCGACGCCGCCGCGGCAGACAAGTGAGCATTCACTACCCTAGATCCTCGGGCGGCTGTCGATGCCTCCCGCCGATCGGCCGCGGCCCAGCAGGCAATAGGGCATGGCCGGTTCTCTCACCCATGGAGGGTTGGTCCTCGCCGCCCATCGCGTCGACCGGCCCGCTTCGGGTAGGAGCTCGGGATCCTGACCCGAGAGGCGGGAGAGGGGCAAATGGCTAGCAACTACATTGCTTACGACTATCCGGTGCTCGGCGCATTCTGGACCCTGCTCTTGATCTTCGTCTGGGTCGCGTGGCTGGTGCTCGTCTGTCGTGTTTTCATCGACATATTCCGCGACAAGGAGGCGAGTGGGTGGGCCAAGGCGGGCTGGCTTGCGCTCGTGCTCGTCCTCCCGTTCATTGGCGTCCTGGCCTATCTGATCGTGAAGGGCCAGGACATGACCAAGCGCGAGGTAAGGAGCGCGCGGGACCAGCAGCAGCTGCTCAATGCCTATATCCGCGATGTGGCTGCCAGCCCGAGCAAGGGTGTGGACGACCTCACCAGGCTCGCCGAGCTCAGGGCGAACGGCACCATCTCCGAAGACGAGTTCCGGCGGGCCAAGGACAGGATCCTCAGCTGAAGCGGAAACCGCCGGCGGCTTACCGGAGTCCCTCGCCGGAGTCCGGAGATCTTCCACCCGGACAAGAGCGGGCGACCGTCTTCGCGCCGACTGCCGACGCCGGCAATGACGGCGGCGCCGGAATCGGTTGAGCCTGAAACCATGGGCGCGGGCTCAGGCCGGGGACGAGCCGTCGGCTCCTCCCCGGCCCGGGCGGACGCCCATCTACGACGTGTCGCTGTCGGGGACCGCGACGACGTCCAGTGGGAAGTGGCCGCGGCGAAACGGCGGACCACATAGCGCATGCCGGCCCAGTTCACAGGCCGGCTGGCCTCTGAACCACCCCCGCGCCCGCCAGACCGTGATGGGTGTGCTTGATCGCCAGATCTGTATGGCAATCCGAACCAACGAGGGCTCGCGGTTCGGATTCGGCTACAGATCTGGCGATCTTCAGGGGTGGCGGGGTGGGCGGACTACGCCCGACGCGGCAGCGGCGGCGCTGGGGGTTGCACCGGCAGCGTGCCCAACGGATCACCGAGCCTGCGTGCCAGACCTGTCACCGTCCACGGCTCGACCGCCAGCCGGAGAGCCCGCCGCGCCTCGCCGCCCCCGGGCCTCGCTGCGCGGGACCAACTCCCTCACCTGTTTCCTCCCTCGCCGGCCCTGACCGCAACCGCGATGTTCACCACGGTGGACCTACCCCGGTCGGCGCGTCGCGTCGCGTCGCGGCGCGGCGGTCGCTGATCGCCGTTCCTGCCCTCCGATGGCTGTATGCGGGCCCGGATCACGGCCACCGGAGGGCACAAACAGTGATCAAGTCTCTGTCGACGGCGGCTTGATCACAAGATCCGCACAGATCCGTCCGTCGCCACAGCGAAACGACGAACCGCAAACCAGTCGGCGATGTGGATCTCGCCGGCGCCGGGCCACCTAGCGACCGCACGGACGCCAGGCAGGCAGCGACACCCCGCGACGCCGATCCCAACCCGCCCCGGCGCTGTTTCCCAGCCTCATCCCACCCCCGCCTTCGAAGATCGCCAGATGTGTATCCGGATCCGAACTCCGGGCCGTGGCCAGTTCGGATCCGGATACAGAACTGGCGATCAAAGTCGTCGAGCGCGGAGGTCTGGCTGGTTGGCAGGGTGCGGAGCCCAGCGGTCGGCGCCCCGTGGACGTCGCCATCTGGAGACCGGCGGTGTTCGATGTGGCGGAGCGCTGTCATCTGCCATCGGTCATCGACCGCAGCGAAACGGCGAAGCGCATGGCGCATGGCGGTGCGGGTCACACCGGCGCGCGTTGAGTTCCGGCCAACGGTCTGGCCGGTGTCGCGCCTCGTCTGCCGCACGGCCCACCCGGAGGATCAGCAGGTGCGCGACTGGTTGACGGCCAAGCCAGGCCACGAGATGCCAAGCCAGGCCACGAGATAGATCGCTGTTTCGGCTCGCGGCGGTGTGATCAGGCTCTGATTGCGACCCCCTGATAGACGCCATCGGCGATCGCCCTCGCGGCGGCGCTGAGATCTTCGCGTTCCGCGGCGCGCGTCAATGCGGGCGGTCGAGGGTGTACCAGGCCTCGTCGGCCCAGTGGTCGCGATGCCAGTACGTCGCACATGACGTGCGTTCGTGATGCCAGTTGGCGCGCAGCAGGAGACGGATGACCGCCTCGTTGCGCGGATCCACGTTGGCGCGCAGGCGCCGCAGGCCGAGGTCGGTGAAGGCGTGCTCGGTGAGCCGCGCGAGCGCCTCGGTGGCGTAGCCCCTGCCCTGGACTGCTGTCGCCAGGGAGATGCCCAGCTCCGCCTCGTCGCCGTCCAGGCGCAGAGCGATCCCGCCGACGAGGCCGCTCGGGTCGCAGATGCCCTGGTTGACCCAGCCTCCACTGTCTGGCCCGCCGTCCGCGCTCAGCAGGGTGGCGAAATGTTCGCTGGTGTAGGGCAACGGCCACCCCTGATAGCGCGCCACGTCGGGATCGTTCCGGTAGGCGAGCACCGCGGCCAGATCACCAGACTCGACAGGCCTCAACACGAGACGCGCGGTCCGCAGCACGGTCATGACGCGATTCTTCCCGCGCTCGTGACCGCGGCGGGCGACAGGGCGCGCAGCAGCCAGCCCGATGATCGGCCGCCAGAGCCCCGCTGACAGTCGCCCGCACCCGGGCAGCCCACCTGCGCCTCAGCCGACTGCCCAGTCGTCGACGACATCTGACGCCGCGGACCAGCGCCTCCGGCCATATCGGCACCATCGCCCGGCGAGCGTGAGGACTATTTCGTCGTGCATGCCCCGCAGCGGAATGGCGAAGTGCAGAGCGAATAGTGACCTTGGTCATGCGCATCCGGCTGCTGGAGCGCGTTCGCTGAGGCGGTCGGCGCTCACTGGACGACGGCGGCACCAACGCTACTGCCTCATGAGCCGTGAACATCGGTGCGAGCCGCTCACCATCGCGGCGGTTCTCGGAGGTCGACACCGCCGAGCAGAGTTCGCACATCGATGTCGCCCATGGCGGCGCTCCCTTCGCTCCATAATTGCCCGATGGTTCGTCTGCTCAGTGGGTGGACCGGCCCAAGCATCCAAAGACTTCGGTCTCTGTGGCCGCCCGACCGCAGCCTGCCGACGGCGCTGCCTCCGACGATCGGCCTCATCGGCATCATGATCACGGGCCTGATGACGATGGGCGATCCGGGAGGCGGGGGGCCGGCGGCATCCGGGCACGCGTCAGTCAGCCTCCACCTCGACTCACGTGGCGGCGCCGTGCTCGAGGTCTGGCTCGACGACGAGGCCGACTGGCGCCAGACCAGGACGGTCGCCCAGTCGGTTGCCCGGCTGATCCTGACCGAACCGCGAGAGACGCTCCCCAGAGTCGTCGATCCCGATGGCGGCCCGCTGCTCCGAAACGGCGGGTGGTGGGCCGCCGAAACACGACTGGATGACGTCTACCCGCTGACGCCGGAACCGGCCTTCGCCTTCGATCCCACGAAGGTGGTGACAGGCCTGCACGGGCTCGGCTACCACTGGGTGGACCTGGAGATCTCCAGCCCCTGGCCGGCGACGGCGCGGTGGTCACGGCAGCCGGACGACGACGGGGACCACTTCGTCCCCGCCCCCACCTGGTCGTGGTCGGACGTCACAGCCGTCGGCCCGATCCCCACCGGACAGCTCACGATGCATCCAGACAACGCGGCCACCGGCGACCACGCCTCCGCCACCTACCGGGACCCCTCGGTCGGCTCGCCGCCACCGCCGTGGCTCGCGCCGGGAGCGGCGAGCACCGCACTGGTACTCACGGTGCTTGGCGCGGCGTTCTGGCGCCGCCAACCGGTCGTGCCCCTGGTAGCGATCGTGGTCGCGTACATCGGCCTGCTGATCGCCTACTTCACCTACCCACTGCCGTCGGACCGCGCCGACCTCTCGGGACCGCACGCCGAAACCCTGCGGGAGTGGGTCGCGGCGACGCCGGGCCTGGGCGTGACCGCCCTGATCCTGGACCTGCTGATCTTCATACTGCTGGTCGCGGCCTCGGCGAATCGTGGCTACCACCCCGTCCGACGGCCTGTGTTCCAACCACCGCCGCGCTGGCCGCGGCCACCAGACGGCTGGATTCCCTATCCAGGCTGGCGCCCCGATCCCTCCTGGCCGAAGGCGCCCTTCGGCTGGCAGTTCTGGCGCCCCCGCGGACAGCCCCCCGACCCGCCGCGGTCGCCATCAGGCCACGTCCCCTGAGGTGGTCGACGGACGATCGTCCCCTTGGATCTCTTGGGCGTTCGGTGTTCCGGTCACGCGGTGGAGACTTCCGGAACATTGTCCTCGGCCACGGTTCGCAGTAGCCGGGTCCGTGCTGGTTCCGTGGTTCCGGCTGGTCAGGGAATGGTGGTGACCTCGACGCCGGCGGCCAGGAGCTCTCGGACGGGGGCGGCGGTCCTGGGGGCGTCGGTGATCAGCAGGCTGATCTGGTCCGGTGGGCAGACGCGGCCGAAGGTGACGTGACCGAGCTTGTCCGCGGTGGCGACGAGGATCGTGCGCCGGGCGGCGCGGACGGCGGCCCGCTTCACCTGGACGTCGTCGAGGTCGTGGGCGGTGGCGCCGGTGGTGGCGTCGACCCCGCAGCAGGACAGGATGAACGTGTCGTAGCGCAGTTCCTCGAACGTGCGCACGGCCAGCTCGCCGTGGAAGGACAGCTCGCCCCTGCGGACCTGGCCGCCGGGCATGAGCAGCTGGATGCCGTCCTGCGCGGCGAGGCGCCCGGCGGCGTGCAGCGAGAGCGGCGTGACGGTCAGCTGGCGGCCGGCCATGGCCGCGGCGACGGCGACGGCGGTCGTCCCGGTGTCCAGCGCTACCGTCTCGCCATCCCTGAGCAGCTCCACGACGGCCGCGCCGAGCCTGGCCTTGGTCTCGGTGTCCGCGAGGGCGCGCACGGCGTAGGGCGGTTCGACTCCGCTGAGCGGCGCGCTGACCGCGCCGCCGTGCACCCGGCGCAGCGCGCCCTGGGATTCCAGCTGCTCCAGGTCGCGCCGCACGGTCATCTCGGATGCCCCGGTGACCTTGGCCAGCTCGGCGACCGAGGCGCGGTTGCGCTCGCCCAGCACCGTCAGGACCAGCCGGTGCCGCTCGGCAGCGTTCACGGGTCGATTCTGCCCGGACAGGGCTGGCTCCGGGTGGCTCGTGGGGCCCGCCGGGCCCAACCATGGTCGATCATGTCTTCTTGGTGAGCGATCCGTTGACATATAAACATTCTAAATGTTCGTATGGTCACTATGCCCGTGCGATCTCGCCTGTCGACGTCCGGTCCGGTCAGCGCCGTGGCCGTGGTCGCCTCCTGCGTCGGCTTCATGGTGATCGGGGCGCTCCAGGCCCTGTACGGCCCCGCGATCCCCGAGATCCGTGCGAAGTACGGCGTGGCGCCGGGCGCGGCCGGTCTCGGCCTGTCTGCCCACTTCGTCGGTGCTCTGGTCGGCGTCCTGCTGTTCTTCCGCCTACGGGGTCGGATCGGCAACCGGGGTCTGCTTGGCCTCTCCTACAGCCTCATGGCCGCCGGGTCGCTGGCATTCGCCGCCGCGCCGACCTGGCCGATCGCGCTGGCGGCCGCGACCGTCATCGGTCTCGGCTTCGGTGGGATCGACTACGGGCTCAACCAGCTGTTCGCTACCGGCTTCGGACGACGAAGCCCGGCGATGCTCAACCTGCTCAACGCCCATTTCGGCATTGGCGCCATCGCGGGACCGGCGCTGGTCGCCTGGCTCGGTGCCCGGCACTATCCGTGGCTCTTCGCCGCCCTGGCTGTGCTCAGCCTGTTCCTCCTGCCCAGCCTGGGTGGTGTGCGATCCCGCGACCGTGCCGCGCCCACCGCCGCGCCCATCGGCACGCCCGGATCCACCGCGCCCGGATCCGTCGCGTCCGGATCCGTCGCGTCCGCACCCGCCGCCGTGCCGGCCAGGCTGGTGCCCGTCGTCGCCGCGTTCGTCGTCATCTACGTGCTGCATGTGGCGATCGAGACGGGAGTGGGCGGCTGGGAACCCACTCAGCTGCAGGCGGTCGGCTATGGTGCCTCCGCCGCCGCGCTGGCCACCTCGGCGTACTGGTTCGCGATGACCGTGGGCCGTTTCCTGGCCATACCCCTCAGCCTGCGATTCCCGGCGCCCCTGCTCGTGACCGCGAGCTGCCTTGGCATGGCGGCCTGCCTGGTCGCGGCGCCCGTACCCGCGCTCGCTCCTTACGCGTATGTGGGAGTCGGCCTCTTCATCGCACCGATCTTCCCCACCGCCCTGCCCTGGCTCACCCGGGCGGCCCCGACCGTCGCCTCGGCGAGCGCCTTTGTCATCGCCGCCTCCATGATCGGCGGCGTGGCGTTTCCCCCGCTACTCGGCGCGATGATCGACAAGGCCGGCGTCCGGCTCGTACCCGTGCTGCTTCTCGGGTTCGCGCTGGTCTGCGGCGCGCTGAGCGTCTGGCTACGCCGCGCCACCGCGACCCCGACCGCCGGGAGGCGTTCACGGCAGGGCCGGCGCCGGTTTCCCGAGCAGGTAGCCCTGACCGTAGAAGACGCCGGCATCGATCACGGCGTCGCATTCGGCGGAGGTCTCGATGCCCTCGGCGACGACAGTTCCGTCGATCTCCCGGGCCAGCTGGACCAGACCGGTCGCGAGAGCGCGGCGAGCGGGGTCGCGGTTGATGCCGCGAGTGAGGATGTGGTCGAGTTTGATGATGTCCGGCCGCAGCTTGACGAGCTGCTCCAGGCCGGAGTATCCCGTGCCGGTGTCGTCGATCGCGATCTGGATACCCAGGTCGCGGAGATGGTGGATGGCCCGCATGGCCGCCGGCTTGGCGATGCAGTTCTCGTGTTCGGTGATCTCGATGATCAGGCGGTTGCGAACGGGCAGATCATGGACGAACTCGACGATCGCCGTCGCGATCGTGCTGGGTGAGGCGTTGACGGCGAGCCTCGTGCCACGGGTGAGGTGCGGCAGCGCGTCGAGGGCACGCTCAATGGCGATCATCTCCAGCTCGACGCACAGTCCGACCTGGTCGGCGTCGAGAAACCAGTCCTCGGTGTTGTGCACCCGCCCGCCGCATCTGTTGGGGAAACGCGCGAGCGCCTCGACCGCGGTGATGGCGCCCGTGTCGAGCCGGACGATCGGCTGGTACACGATTCTTGGGCCGCCGGCGTCGATGAGATCGCTGATCGCCGACCACACCTGGCTGCGCGCCTCCCACATATGTCGCAGATCGAGCAGGGAGTCACCGAGAAACGCGGCCGTCAGGCGCAGGAACTGGTTGTGGCGTTCCTGTAGCGCCGGTCGAGCCCCCCGGGCCAGGCAGAGCAACAACCCGTATGACTCGTCGGCAGGGTCCGTCAGCCCGGCCATCGCGTAGGCCCCGACCTCAAGAGAGGCCAGGATATTTGCCTTCCCCGTCCCGGGATCCAGAGGAACATTGCAGGACATCGAGGGGAATAAACCCTTTTCGACCTCGTGGCAAAGATCTCTGCAGTGTCGGATGGTGGTGCCGGGCGCCAGGTGAAACCTTCTTCCGTCGCCGGCGATGACCTGGACGACCAGCAGATCGCCGTCCCACATGCCCAGAACGGCGACATCCATGTCCATATGCAGGCGTAGCACGTCGAGCAGGTCGGTCACCTTCCTGTCCGGTGCGATCACCTTTGCGCGCGGGCCGAACGTCGTCGTCACCATCACGTCCTCATCAGGTCTCCAGCCGGGTCTGCCCGAGGGATGGTCGGCCAACCATCCGGGTCCAATGGACAGCGGCCCATACCTCCTCGTCGGCGTGGCGGTGGGGAGAGCCGCGTGGCAGCATCCGGTGCGCCGGCTGGCAGGCCCCAGCCGTCCCATCGAACCGAGGCGGGCTGATTTCCGATGAGCCGCGGGTCAACTGTTCGCTCCGTGACGTACGACCTGCTGAGATCGCTGGGGATGACGACCGTCTTCGGCAATCCAGGGTCGACGGAGGAGCCGTTCCTTCAGGACTTTCCCGCCGATTTCACCTATGTCCTCGGTCTTCAGGAGGCGTCCGTCATCGCCATGGCCGACGCCTTCGCGCAGACCACCCGGCGGCCGGCGTTGGTGAACCTGCATTCCTCGGCGGGTCTCGGAAACGCCCTCGGCAACCTGGTCACGGCCTACCACGGCCACACCCCGCTGGTCGTCACCTCGGGCCAGCAGCACCGTGAGCTGGTGATCGGCGAGCCCTACCTCGGGAACCGCGACGCGACGACCATGCCGAAGCCGTGGGTGAAATGGTCCTACGAACCCGCCCGCGCCGAGGACGTCCCCGAGGCGTTCATGCGTGCCTACGCGATGGCGTGCCAGCCCCCGGCCGGCCCCGTACACCTGTCCATACCGCTCGACGACTGGAACGTCCCCCTGGCTGGCCCGGCCGTCGTGCGCGGCGTGAGCACCGCCGTCGCGCCGGACGCCGAGCGGCTGCGCGACTTCGCCCAGCGCGTGCGCGCGAGCCGGCGTCCCGCGCTGGTGTTCGGTCCCGACGTCGACCGCGCGGGCGGCTGGCACGCCGCCGTCGCGCTCGCCGAGAAGCTCCGGGCGCCGGTGTACGGCGCGCCGCTGCCGGACCGCGTCTCGTTCCCGGAGGACCATCCGCTGTACCAGGGGCCGCTGGGCATGTCCCTGAAGGCGGTCAGTGCCCGGCTGGCCGGGCACGACCTCGTGGTCGTCGTCGGCGCCGAGGTCTTCCGCTACTACCCCTACGTGGCCGGCGACATCCTGCCCGCCGGCACCTCGCTGCTCCAGGTCACCGCCGACCCGGCGGTGGCGGCCTCGGCCCGCGCCGGCGACAGCATCCTCGGCGACCCTCGGACCACCCTCGAGCTCCTCACCGAGCTGGTGGACGAGGGCGTCCGGCGCACGCCCCCCGAGCCGATGCCCCGTCCCAGGACGCTGCCCGCGACGCCGAGCAGGCCGCTGACGGCCGCGGAGGTGCACGCGGCCGTCAGCGAGATCCGCCCGGCGGGCGCCGTCCTCGTCTACGAGTCGACGTCGACGATGGCCCAGCAGGTCGAATGGCTGCCGACCGTCGAGCCCGACTCGTTCTTCGCGACGGCCAGTGGTGGTATCGGGTGGGCGGTGCCGGCGGCGGTCGGCGTGGCGCTCGGTGACCGCGTTCGCGGCGTGCGCCGGCCGGTGATCGGCATGATCGGGGACGGCTCGTTCCAGTACTCCGTGCAGGCCGTCTGGACCGCCGCGCAGCACGCGCTGCCCATCGCCTACGTCGTCCTGCGCAACCGGGAGTACTCGGTGCTCAAGTCCTTCGCCGAGCTGGAGGACACGCCAGGCGTGCCGGGCCTCGACCTGCCGGGGCTGGACATCGCCTCGCTGGCGCGGGGTTTCGGCTGCCGAGGAGTCGACGTCGAGACCACCGGGGAGCTGGAGAAGGAGCTCACCGTGGCGCTGGAGACCAGCACCCCCACCGTGATCGTGGTGGAGACCCGGCCGCAGCACGCCGTGCTCTGAGACCGCGCCGCGCGTCACCGACCCGCCGGTTTTCGCCGCGGTGTCAAGGGGGGCACCCCGAAAGCCGGCGACAGGCTGCCAGGACAAATTCCGTAGAAATTGTTCCGCATGCTTTCTTCTGTCCGGCGGATGACATTCATGATATTGGCCAAGGTGCCGTTTGCTCGTGCATTGTCGACCGTAGATAACGGGGGTTATCGCCAGCCGCGGACGGCTGGACCGACTTTCGGAGGTAGCGGTGCACGGCATCGGAGACGCCCGGCGCATGCGCCGGGCGGTGTGTGGCGGTCTGGCCGCGGCGGCCCTGGCGGTCGTCGCGACGGCGTGTCAGGACGGTGGGCTGACGGCTGCCCCGGCCGCGACGTCGCCGGCGGTGAGCGCGCCGGTGAGCGCGCCGGCGCCGACCACCGCCGCGCCGGCCCGCCAGCTGCGCGCGGGCGACTACGTGCTCACCGCGGGGGCGGAGACCGAGGGCTTCGAAAGCTCGGGTGGCGTCGAGGACGAGGACCCGGGCAACAGCGCGACGCGGGCCGAGATCGCCAGGTGCGTGGGCGTGAACGACTTCAACCCGCCGGCCCCGTCCGACGAGACCAACGGCGACACCTTCGTCAACACCGAGGAATCAGAGTTCCAGGCCTCCAGCCGGGCGAAGATCCTGCCCGCGGAGCAGATTCGGCAGAACGCGGAGATCGTGACCAGCCCGCGCTTCGGCGACTGCTACCGCGGTGGCCTCGAGAAGGCGCTCGCGGGCGCGGACTCGAGCGGGTTCACCTACGAGATCGTCTCTGTCGAGACGCCGGCCCCGCCGCGTGGCGCCACGGCGTTCGTCCGGACCTCGATGGGCGTCACCGACGAGAACGGCACCTACGGCTACGTCGTCGACACGGTCTACTTCTACGTCGGCCAGGTGGCCGTCGAGCTGCAGGTCACCAACGTCCAGGACGTGCCGCCGCCCACCACCGAGCAGGGCCTGATCGACCAGATCGCCGACAAACTCACCGACCAGTAGCCGCCGGCGCTCAGCACACCAGCGCTCAGAACGACGGCTCCGTGGGCTCCGCCCGCCGTCCCGGCTCGACCGGGATGGCGGGCGCCGAGTCGGGCGTGGAGTCGGGCGCCGAGTCGGGCGCGCCCGGCGGCTCGCCGGCGTCGCGCGTTCCAGGGGGCACGTTGGCGAGGTTCTTCGCGACGTTGGGGCTGAGGCCCTCGGGCCAGGAGACGAGCCTCTCCAGGACCCAGTAGACGCCCGAGACGACGATCACCGCCAGGGTCACGTGCAGCAGCAGCGCCATCGCGATGCCGGTGATCGCGGCGACCCGCCAGTAATGCCCCCAGAGGACCGACAGCGCCGCCGGCAGCCCGACCGCGGCCGCCGCGCCGGACAGCAGCTCCACCCACCACGGACGGTCGCCCATCCAGGGCAGCACATTCCACACGTCGAACAGGTCCAGAGTCGCCAGGCTGCCGAGCGCGACGACGGCGGTGACCGTGAGCGTGGCCAGGATCCGCCACCACCAGCGGTGCCGCCGGGCGACCCACAGCGTCCCGAGCTCCGCCCCGGTCCAGATCAGCCAGCGCCGGATGACCGGCGTGCCGAGCTCCCTCATGGCATCCCGGAGGATCCGGTCGGCCTCCTCCCGGGTGACCGGGGGGCCGAGGTGGGTGGGGATGGAGGGCTCGCCGTCGGCGATCACCAGGCCGTCGTGCAACAGGACCGCGGGCAGGTGGGAACCCAGCCCGGGCACGAGCCAGGCGAACACCGAGGGAATCGAGGCCAGGTCGGTCAGGAACGTCTCCGGGTCGGCCGGTACGACGAACGGCTCGTCGTACTTCGGGTCCCAGTAGCCGAACTGGCGGATGATCTGGAACTCGTTCCCGTAACGCCGCAGCACCAGCACCAGCTCGCCGCCGGTCTCCGCGTCGAAGAACCCCACCCGCCCGGCCACCCGACATTCCCCCTGACGAACCAGACGCCGTCTTCCAGACCTCTCGGCGATCATGTCACGCTCCGTCGCGGCGCGCGGTCCGACCTCGGTGCACGGTCTCCGGGTGGCCCAGAGACCGTGCACCGGAGGCGTCCGCTGTGATTCGCTGCTGTGATTCGCTCCCGGGGAGAGTGGTCGCATGGTGCCATCGGAGCCGCTCGGGCGGCCGACCATTCCCGAGCTGCTCGGGCGCGCGGTGCGCGAGTTCGGCGACACGCCGTACGTCATCACGCCGACCGACCGGCTCACCTACGTCGAGGCCGACCGGCGTTCCGCGTCCGCCGCGCGCTGGCTGCTCGGCGCGGGGATCGGCAAGGGCTCCCGGGTCGGGCTGTTCTTCACGAACGACACCGAGTGGGTCACCTGGTGGCTCGCCGTCTCCCGGGTCGGCGCGGTCGCCGTGCCGCTCAGCACGCTGTACACCCCGGCCGAGATCGGCAAGGTGCTGCGCCTCGCCGACGTCGGGCTGCTGGTCGCGCCCACCCAGGTGCTCACCATCGACGTGGCCGAACGGTTCGAGGCGGCGCTTCCCGGCCTGTCCGGCCAGGAGTCCGCGCGCCTCCAGCTGCCCACGGCGCCATACCTGCGCCGCATCGTGCTCACCGCCGCGTCCGACCGGCCGTGGGCGGACGCCTGGGAAGCGGGCTCCTGGGGCGAGGAGGGCCCGGCGCTGGCCAGCCCCGAGATCCTCGCGGCCGTCGAGGACGAGGTCACCCCCGCCGACCTGGCCATCATGATTCACACCTCCGGCTCGACCGCGGACCCGAAGGGCGTGCTGCACACCCACGGCACGGTCGTCCGCCAGACCTCGACGTGGCCGGCCGCGATTCACCACCTGACTGGTGTCGCGGGCGCGCCGAAAGTGCTCTGCGCGATGCCGTTCTTCTGGATCGGTGGCCTGCTCGCCGCGACCGGCGCGCTGCACGAGCCGGCCACCCTGCTGGTGCTCCCACGGCTGGAGGCCGGGGCGGCGCTCGACCTGGCCGAGCGCGAGCGGGCGAACGGAATCGTCGGCTGGCCGGCGTTCACCCAGCAGCTGCGCGAGCATCCGACGTTCCCGGAGCGGGACCTCAGCAGCGCCCCCCTGCTGACCAGCGGCCCGCTGGATCTCGCGATGAACGACGTGCCGGACGGTTTCCCGACCCACCGCAGCCTCACCGAGACCGCCGGCAGCTTCGCCTTCACCGACACCGCGATCGTCGACGACGATGGGAGCCCGACGCCGACCGGCACCATCGGCGAGCTGCTCATTCGCGGCACCGGCGTGATGACCGGCTACAACAAGCGGGAACGCGCCGACGTGTTCGACGCGGACGGCTGGTACCACACCGGCGACAAGGTCTACCGCAAGGACGGCGACCCGCGCCTGTTCTACGTCGGCCGCACCAGCGAGCTCATCAAGGCCGCCGGCGCCAACGTCTCGCCGCTCGAGGTCCAGGCGGTGATCGAGACCTTCGGTGACGTCGCGCAGTGCGTCGTCCTCGGCGTCGATCACCCGGCCCGTGGCGAGGAGGTGTGCGCCGTCGTCGTCCCGGTGTCCGGCGACCTCGACGTCGGGTCGCTCGCGGCCCGCGCCCGTGAGCAGCTCTCCAGCTACAAGGTCCCCACCCGCTGGATCGTCGCGACCAGCGCCGACATCCCCACGCTGCCGTCCGGCAAGCTCAACCGCCTTGGCCTGCGCGCCAAGGTCAGCGACGGCACCCTGAAGTAGCGCCGCCGGCCGCCGCGCTCTCGGGCGACCGCCGACGAGCGCGCGGCAGTCCGCGGGGGCCGGCGCCGCTGGCGATCAGGGGCCGGTGTGCCAGGAGCGGAGCTCGCGCAGGAGCGGGGACTTCTTGTGCTGGTGGTCGCTCATGCGGGTCAGGACGTCGTCGAGGACCGTGACGGCATCGGTGATGTGCGGGCCCTTGTTGAGCATCACGCACTCGGCGCGCCCGGACATCGCCGCATCAGTGATCTCGGCTCTCGTCGGGCGCCCGGTGCGGGCCAGCTGGTCGAGGACCTGCGTCGCCCAGACGACCGGCACGTGGGCCGCCTCGCACAGCCAGAGGATCTCCTCCTGAAGCTCGGCCAGCCGCTCGTAGCCGCACTCCACCGCCAGGTCACCGCGGGCGATCATGACGCCGACGCGGCGCTCGCGCAGCACGGCGAGCAGCAGCTGCGGCAGGTTCGCGAAGGCGCGCAGCGTCTCGATCTTCAGAATGATGCCGATGTCAGCCCGCCCGGCCGCGGCCAACACGGCCCGCAGCCGCGCGACGTCGTCCGGGTCGCGCACGAACGACATCGACACGATGTCGGCGTGCACGGCGACGAACGCCAGGTCCGCCTCGTCCTTCGAGGTCAGCGCCGAGATCGGCAGCTCGGTGTCGGGCAGGTTGATGCCCTTGCCCGCGCGCAGCCGCGCGCCCGCGGGCGGGGCGTCGGTGACCCGCAGTCGCAGGTCGTGGGGCCCGACGTCGGTGACGACCGTGCCGATCTTCCCATCGTCGAACCACACACGGTGACCAGCGCGGATCTGGGTGAACACGTCCGGCAGCGTGCAGCCGATGCGCGCCACGTCACCGGGCGCGGGCGGTTGTGCCGGCGACAGGTCACGAGTCAGGACCAGCTCGTCGCCCACGCCCAGCCGCAGTGCCTGCTCGAGCGCCGGCAGCTCACCGATGCCCGCGGACAGCGTCGGCCGGCCGGACAGCGCCGCGATCGCGGCCCCGGGTACGAGGTCGACCCGCAGCGGAGTGCCGACGCCGAGATAGGTCGTCTGGTCGGTCTCGACCCGGGCGGCGGTGGCCGTCACCTCGGTGACCCGCAGCGAACGATGGGCCCCACGGGTGTCGCGCAGCCGGATCTGGTGGCCCGGGCGCAGCCTCGCCAGGAAGGCACCCGGCACCGGCACCGTGACCGCGCCCGCGGGGACCTCGTCGCGGGACGGCGCGTCGGCCGGCGACGGTGACGACGAGACATCCAGGGCGGGATCATCCGGCGCGCCCGCGCCCGCGCCCGCGCCCGCCGTCGGCGGGGCCGCGTCGACCAGCCAGCATTCCGCGGGCGCCGTGACGCGGCCGTAGGCGTTGCGCGCGGGACGCAGGCGCACGACCCGGGGTCCCGCCGTGAGCGGCCCCGTACGCAGCTTGGGCCCGGCGAGGTCCATCGCCACGAGGCACGGCCGCCCGATCTCGGCCGCCGCCTTCCGCACGTTGGCGATCATCTTCGCCCAGTCACGCGGCTCGTCGTGCGCGCAGTTGATCCGCGCGCAGTCCATGCCCCGCTCGACGAGCGCGCGCACCAGCGGAAAGTCGTCGGCCGCCGACCCCGGCAGGGTGACCATGATCCGGGTCGACCGGCCCGCCGGCGTCGGGCCCAGCAGCGCCTCGGTGCTCGCGATGAGCATCTCGCGGCTTTCGGCGAACGTCGGGACCCCGCCGGTGGCCGGGTCGCCGGTGGCCGGGTTGGCGGGGGAACCATCGGGCACGGCGGGCCCTGGCGCCTCGCCGGCCAGGGCGCGCAGCGCCGTCAGCACCGCCTCGACCGTCGCCAGGACGTTCCCCTCCGACCCGCCCAGCGACGACAGCCCCAGGTCGGTCAGCCGCTCCTGCGGCTCACGCATGTCGTGGCCGCGCAGCTCCAGGTAGTGCAGCAGGTTCTCGGCGTCCCGCCGGTGCGCGGGGTGTACCTGCGCGATCTCGTCGGCGTACCGCCGGGAGCTCGTGACCAGGTCGGTCCGCAGCGACGAGACCAGCGCGGTCAGGCCCGCCAGGTCGCTCACTTCTTGCGCAGGGACGGCGGCCTCAGCAGGTAAAGGACGACCACCACGTACAGCAGCCACATCGCCCATTCGTGGGTCCACGGCATCTCTGCCCCCTCTCGTCCTCAGGAGCGGACGCTTGCCGCCTCGTCACCTCCAGCGTCCCCCGTCGGCGACCGGGGGATGAAAGGCGTGTTACTCCCATGGACCCGTACCAACCGCCCGTGCCGAGGGGCCGGCCGGCAGGTCACCGGCCCCTCGGGTTCACCTGACGCTGGCGCACGGTGGAACCGTGCCGAGCCGCGGGACGGGCGAAAGTGGCGAAGCGCGCCTCCGGAAGCCCACTCCAGGTGTCAGGCCGGGTCCGCCAACCGGGAGCCGGGGACGCGGGCGGTGGGGACGCTGCCCGGCGGCGGGCCGCCGGGTGCGGTTCCCGCGGCGTCCCAGGTCGCGGCCCGTTCCGTCAGCGCCTCCCGGGCGGCCGGGTGGGCGACGTGGCGGATGATGCCGTCAGCCTGCTGCCGGTGGGTCCGGCCCCACAGGCTCGCGGCGCCGTGCTCGCTGACGACGTAGCTGTGCTGGAAGCTGGTGGCCGGCTCGGACAGGTCCGCGACGACGGTCGACGTGGCGGTCTTGGCGTGCCAGCTGGGCAGCGCGATGATCGCGTGGCCACCCCTGGCGTGCAGCGCCCCGGTGACGAAGTCCGGCTGGCCGCCGAAGCCGGAGTAGATCCGCCCGCGCACATAGGAGGCGTTCGCCTGCGCGTGCAGGTCGACCTGCAGCGCGGTGTTGATCGAGGTCATGGCGGGCTGGCGGGCGATCACGGCCGGGTCGTTGACCGTCTCGGTGCGCAGCAGCCGGACCCGGGCGTTCCGGTCGAGCCAGGCGTAGAGCTCGGCGGAGCCGAACACGAAGCTGGTGACGAGTTCGGCCCCGGCGTCCAGCGCGCCGGCCCGGTCGAGGGCGAGCACCCCGTCGGAGAACGTCTCGGTCCAGATCCGCAGGCCCTGGCTGCCGGTCAGCGCGGCGAGCGTCGCGTCGGGCACGGCGCCGATGCCGAGCTGCAGGGTCGCGCCGTCGGGTACCAGCGCCGCCACCCGCTCACCGATCGCCGCCCGCACGCCGTCAGCGTCGGACGCCGCGCTGGACGACACCGCCGCCGGGCTCGCGAGCGGGACGTCCGCCTCGACGGCGAGGTCCACCGCCTCCACGCTCAGTTCGCCGTCGCCGTAGGTGTAAGGCATCCGCGGGTTGACCTGCGCGACGACCAGCCCGCCCGAGGCGCGCGCCGCCTCGACCGCTGCCGGCAGGACGTTGACCTCCGTTCCCAGCGACACCTTGCCGTCGATCGGGGCACTGGTATGCAGCACGACGACGTCCGGGCGGTGCGTGGTCGCCAGCAGCCGGGGGACGAGGCTGAGCCGGCAGGGCACGTACTCCAGCGACGGCTGGCCGCGCATCCCCGGGCCGACGAACGGCGTGACGCAGGTGATGCCCGCTCGCACCGGCAGGTCGCGTTGCGCGTTGATCGCGAACAGCCGGTACGCCTCGACCGCGTCGTTCACCGCCCGCAGCGCGACCACCGGCGTCGCGAAGTTCCCCGACGCCACCACCAGCGGCGCCGTGCCCGCCGCCCCCTCGGACCGTTTCCCCAGGTACCGGGCTACCAGGCCCCCGAACTCCGCCACGCCTACGATGCGCATGCCCCAGATCCTCCCCGGAGCGGGCAGTCGTGGCACGCCGGCCCGGAATACGCCGTTACCTCCACGCTCGGCCCGGACTCCCATCCGCGTCTGACGGCCGCGGCGCGCTCAGACCTGCGCGCCAAGGTCACCGACGGCACCCTCAAATAGCGCCACGGGACGTGGGCCGGCCCATCAGCCGGCGGCGCAAGGCGGGATGCCCTGGATAAAGTTGGTTCATATGGCCGCGTTTCGCACTCATATGCCGCATGGGCCGTGGGCTGTCGTCGCTGGGGCCTCCGAGGGCCTCGGGGCTGCCTGGGTCGAGGCCCTCGCCCGGCGCGGCCTGCACGTCCTGGCCATCGGACGCCGCCCCAAGCCGCTCGAAGAGACGGCACAGCGCCTGGCCGCCAAGCACGAGGTCGAGGTGCGCACGCTGGCCGCCGACCTCGCCGAGCCGGGCTTCGCGGACCGCCTCGCCGCGGCCGGCAGCGGGCTCGAGATCGGCACCGCCGTCTACAACGCGGCCTTCTCCTTCACGGGCCTCCTGCTGGACCATCCGCCGCAGGACGCCCAGCGCCTCGTCGATGTCAACGTTCGCGGCCCGCTGGCCCTCATCCACCAGCTCGTCCCCGCGATGGTCGAGCGCCGCCGCGGCACGGTCATCCTGATGTCCTCGCTGGCCGGCAACCAGGGCGGCCCGGGCCTTGCCGCCTACGCCGCCAGCAAGGCCTTCACCACGTCCCTGGCCGAGAGCCTGCATGCCGAGCTGCGCCCCGTCGGCGTCGATGTCCTCGCCTGTGTGGCCGGCGCCGTGCGCACGCCCGGCTACGCCGCGACCGTGGGGCGCGACGCGCCGGGAACCCTCGACCCCGATCAGGTCGTCGAGGCCGCCCTCGCGGGCCTGGGCCGGATGGCGCTCGTGACCCCGGGCCGCACAAACAAGCTCGCCGCGCTCGTCATGCGCCGTGTGCTGCCGCGCGCCACCGCCACCGCCATCATGGGCCGCGCGACGAAGGGCTTCGACGCATCGTGATCCTTGGGTTCTTTCTGCCGTGGATCCTCTTCGGCGCCATCCTCGCCCTGCACGTCGTCCTCCCCGCCCGCTGGATCGACGGCTACGTGCGCGACGATCGCGGCCAACCGCTGCGCTACCGACTCAACGGCCTCGTGGTCCTCGTGGCCGCGGTCGGGATCGCCGTGCTGCTCGTCGCCGTGAGCGCGGTGCCGGCCGACGAGCTCTGGCGCCACCGCTGGGCCGAGCTCGCAGGCGCCTGCGTCTTCGGCCTGCTGTTCACCGCCGCCCTCGTCCTGCCCGCCGCGGCGACCGGGAAGCCGCCCGTCGCCGATTTCTACCTCGGGCGCCGCGAGAACCCGCGCTGGCGCGGCGGCAGGGTCGACGCGAAGATGTGGCTCTACCTGGTGGGCGCGGTACTGCTCGAGCTCAACGTTCTGTCGTTCGCCGCCCACCAGCGTCTCGCCACCGGCCACCTCAGCGCCGCCATCGCGCTCTCGGCCGGGCTGCTGACCTACTTCGTCGTGGACTACCTCACCTTCGAGAACGTCCACCTCTATACATACGACCTCTTCGCCGAGCGCGTGGGTTTCAAGCTCGGCTGGGGCTGCCTGGTCTTCTACCCGTACTTCTACTGCGTGGGCCTCTGGGCGCGGGCCGACGAGCCCGACCCGCACGCGCCGGCCTGGCTGCTGGTCCTCGCCGGCGTCGTCTTCGCCGCCGGCTGGACGCTCGCGCGCGGGGCGAACATGCAGAAGTTCCTCTTCAAGCGCGATCCCACCGCCCGCGCCTTCGGCCTGCTTGAGCCGCGCGCGGTCAGTGACGGCGAACGCACGCTGCTCTGCGGCGGTTTCTGGGGCGCCGCCCGCCATATCAACTATCTCGGCGAGATCCTCATGGCCACCGGCATCACACTCGCGCTCGGCGCGCCCGGTGATCCCGTTCCCTGGCTGTACCCCCTCTACTACGTCGGCCTGCTCGTGCCGCGCCAGATCGACGACGACCGCCGCTGCGCCGCCAAGTACGGCGCGCTCTGGGACGAGTACCGCTCTCGCGTGCGCTGGCGGATCATCCCCGGCATCTACTGAGCGTCATCGCCGGCCAACCGCACCTCTCGATCTCGTGCGTCGGACCCAGCGCCGTCCCATCCCGTCAGCCGGTGGTGCCGACGGCCGGCGGCGGCACGGCTGCCTGCTCGAGGAGCTGAAGGAGCTCGATCCACCCGGAGAACGGGTGGACGTCCTGGTCGCCGTCGAGCCGGACGTCGCCGTGGGGGCGGCCGTCGGTGGCGCGGTGCAGCGTGACGATGACCCGCATCGTGAGGGTTCCTTCCGCGGGGCGCGGAGTTCGACCTGTGCCGCGAGGTCGACCGAAGGGCCTGACGGTAGCTTCCAGAGGCCGCCGCTGGCACCGGGGATTACACGGGGTTTTCCACGGGGCTGGCCGTGGGCGTACGCGTGGGGCTCATCCGCGTGAGGCTCATCCGACCGGCGGTCGCTGCTGGAGCGCGACGGCAAGTTGCGTGCGGCGCAGACCGAGCTTCGCGTAGACGTTGCCGA
This sequence comes from Pseudofrankia saprophytica, assembly GCF_000235425.2. Taxonomy (NCBI): domain Bacteria; kingdom Bacillati; phylum Actinomycetota; class Actinomycetes; order Frankiales; family Frankiaceae; genus Pseudofrankia; species Pseudofrankia saprophytica. Next base: position 7,678,683 of record NZ_KI912266.1, on the reverse strand, counting down.
GGTGGAACTCGATGGTGCGCACGGACAGCACCATCTGGTCGGCGATCTCGTTGTTCGACAGGCCGTCGGCGGCCAGCCGGGCGACGTTGAGCTCCTGGGCCGTGAGGCCGCCGGTCACGGCGGCGGGCCGGGCCGGCCTGTCGGCGCCGGGCACGTCGCGGCCCGCCAGAAGCGCCTCGCAGCGCCCGAGGTAGGGAGCGGCGCCGAGGCCGGCGAACAGCTCGCGGGCGGCGCGCAGTGCGGTGACGGCCTCGGCTGTCTGGCCCTCGGCGAGTAGGCACGTCCCGTAGTCGTACTGCAGCAGGGCGCATTCGAAGGGCGCCGGTAGGCCGGCGGCGAGCTTTGCGGCCCGCTGGTAGGCGCGGACGGCTCCCGGGCGGTCGCCGTGCGCCCGCAGGATGGCGGCGCGGGCCCGCAGGCCGGCGAGCTGGGCGCGCAGGTGCCCACGAGCGGTGGCGGCCTCCTCCCACGGGACGAGAACCTGGTGAGCCTCGTCGGGGTGGCCGAGGCGGGCGAGCGCCCCGGCGTACAGGGGCCGCCACGGCAGGGCGGTCGGTTCGATCGGATCCTGGCTGCCGGCGGTCAGGCCGGCGAACCAGGCGAGGGCGGCCGCCGTCGCGGCATGGTCGTCGGCGGCATGCGCGACCCAGGCTCGCGCCATCACCAGCAGCTCCGGCGCCGGGTCGACGCTGGCGGCGAAGACGGTCTCCGCCTGTCCCAGGTAGGTGGCGGCCTCGGCGGCCCCGCGCCCCGCGAGCGGTATGACGGTCCAACAGAGCAGCGGGCCGGCGAGCCAGCCCTGCTCGCTGTCGAGGGCGATGGACGCGCCGAGCGCGCCGTGCGCGACCGCGTCGTCCCAGTGGCCCAGGTGGTACTCCGCGACCGCCAGGTCGAACAGCGCGGACAGCCCGATGCCGAGGGTCGGTTGGTCGCGACGCAGCCTGGCCGCGGCCAGCCGCAGCTCCGCCAGCGCGTCGATCGGTCGATCCAGGGTGAGCAGGAGGATGCCGCGCGTCAGGTTGACCGCGCCGGCGGCCGCGCCGTCCGCCTGGTCCGGACCGAGCCGTGCCGCGGCGGCGTCGACCAGGACGCGGGCGGGCTCCACCCGGCCGCAGTGCAGGTTGCCGGCAACCATCAGGTAGCCGAGTACATACGGAGGGTATAGCGCCGCGCCCTCGTCCGCGTTGGCGGCCCGCTCCGCCCAGGTGGCGGCCGCGTCGTAGCTGCCATGCCGGAACAGGGCGATCACCAGGGACTCGGCGACGAGCCGGGCGAGCGGCACCCGCGGCGTCTGCTCGAGCTCGGCCCAGGCCCGCCGCAACGCGGCCGTGCCGCTGGGGGAGTCGCCGTGGACCAGCGCGAGCGCTCCGGACACGAAGTGCCGCCGGGCCGGATCCGCGAGCGGGCCCGCGGCGGCGGCCGCGCGGGTCACCGCCTCGATCTGCCCGCCATAGAGGCCGACCATGACCGCGTTCGTCAGGTACTCGTCCCGGCCGGTCGCGTCGGCGGTCAACCGGGTGGCGGCGAGCCACAGGTCGGCGGCCGCGGCCCACCTGCCCGCCCGTGCCTGGGCGGCGGCCTCGGCGGCGGCGTCGGCCGCCAGATCCTCGTCGGCCAGTGGGGTCGCCTCGATCCGGTGGCGCAGCCGGGCCATCGGGTCCTCGACGGCCAGCGCGGCCTGGCGGTGCAGCGCGCCGCGCCGCGCCGGCCCGAGGTCGTGGTAGATCGCCGCGCGGACCAGCGGGTGCCCGAACGCGACCCGCATGCCCGCGCCGTCGGGAACCTCGGTGAGCAGGCCGGCCACGACCGCCGGCTCCAGAGCCGTCAACGGGTCGTCGACATCGCCCAACCGGGCGGCGTCGGCGAGCGGGCAGGAGCGGCCCAGCACCGCCGCGGCGACGACCAGCCGCTGCGTCTGTGGCGGGCAGCCGGCCAGCCGTCCCAGCACCACCAGGCCGAAGGAGCGCGGCGCGGGTAACCGTTCGCCGTCGCTGGCGAGGACCTCCGCCGGCAGCTCCTCGATCAACGCCCTGGCATGTAGCGGGTTGCCTCCGGTGAGGTCGTGCACCCGCTTGGCGAGCCTGGCGGAGATCGGGCCTACCCCTACCGCCGGGGCCAGCGCGCGGATCGCCTCGACCGGCAGTCCCGCCAGGCGCAGCCGCCGGCCGGCCTCGGCCGACAGCCTGCGCAGGCTGTCCGACGGCACCGCCGCCGCGCCTGTCGCGACCGTGCACAGGCACAGCACCGGGTCCGCGCGCAGCCGCCGCAGCGCGAAGGCCAGCACCTGCTGCGACGGGATGTCCGCCCACGGGACGTCGTCGACCACGACGACGGTGAGCCGTCCGGCCGCGCCCCACCGGCCGACCAGCGACACCAGCGCGCCGCCGACCCGCATGGGGTCGGCCGTGTCGGTGCCCGCGCGGGCCACCTGGTCCAGCGGCGGCGGTGCCTCGTCCGCGAGACCCGCGGCGAGCTGCGCCACCACTCCCAGCGGCACCGACCGCTCGGCCTCGTCGCCGCTGGCGTACAGCACCCGCGGGCCGGTGTCCCAGCCGTCGCCCAGCCCGTCGAGGAAGCGGCGGACCAGCGTGGTCTTGCCGGCGCCGGGCTCACCCTCCACCATGACCACCCGCAGCCTGCCGGATCGCGCCCGCTCCAGCTCGTCCGCGAGAACAGCCAGTTCCGCCGCACGCCCCACGAAATCGTCCACCCGAGCGCCGCCCGCCTTCTCACGCCACGCGAACCACCGGCCGACGGTGGCCACGACCGGGGGCGAGGAAATCCCCAGGTGTGCATTACCCAGGCAGGCCGCGTCCCCGTGGAAATACCGGTCCGTGAAAACCCGTGGTCGACATCGTCTTCAGCGTGCTCACTTGTTCTTACCATCTTGACCTGCCGGGCCGGGCTCGTCCGAGCATGCGGTCCTTCCCTTCTCACCAGAGGTCGCCGAACCTCGCCAGATCTGGGGGGCGTATGACGGGGCGTGCCGCGTCGACGGTCGAGACGGCCCGGCCGGGGCCTCGTCGGGCGCGCCGGCCGGGGCGCTGCCGCGCCCGCCGGCCGGGGCTGGGCCGGGTGTCGATCGGCGGAGCGACGTGACCATCGACCGGACGCTGCTCGCGGCGATGCTGTCGGGCTACGACCTGGGCCGCGAACTGGGCTCCGGCGCCTTCGGACTGGTGATGGCGGGCCGGCACCGCCGCCTGGACCGGGAGGTAGCGATCAAGGTGCTGCGCCTGTCCTCCGACGGGGCGCGGACCTCGTTCGACACGGAGGCGCGGACACTGGCCAGCCTCGACCACCCGCACATCGTCCAGATCTTCGACTACGTCGAGCAGGACGACATGTACGCCCTCGTCATGGAAATGATGGCCGGTGGGCCGCTGTCGCGTCGACGTTCGGACCTGTCGGGACCGGCTGCCTGCGCCGTCGGGGTATCCGTCGCCCAAGCGCTGTCCTATGCCCACAGCCGCGGAATACTGCACCGGGACATCAAGGCGTCCAACCTCCTCACCGACCCGAACAACCGGGTGAAGGTCGCCGACTTCGGCATCGCGAAGCTGCTCACGACGACGGGCGTGAGCAGGGGCACCTTCGTCGGCACGCCCGGTTACATGGCACCCGAGCAGATCACCGGTGGGCGCCAGCTGCCCGCGACCGACCTGTACGCGCTGGCCGTCACGCTGTACGAGCTGCTCGCCGGGTACCCGCCGTTCGACTCCGACGGCTCGGACCTGCTCAGAGACCATCTGAGAGGCACACCGGCGGCGCCGGCCGGTGTGCCCGGGCCGGTCGCTGCTGTGATCATGCGGGCGCTGGCGAAGACCCCGGCGGAGCGCCAGCCGTCCGCGCAGGCCTTCGCGGCGGACCTCGTCGTCGCCGCCACCCGGGCCTACGGGCAGCACTGGCTCGCCAGGTCCGGGATCGTCGTCCGCCTGGACGACCCCGTCCGCGTCGCCGCCCGCGTGGCCCTGCGTGACACGACCTCCGCGGCCGCCGGGCGGAATGCCGCCTCGCGGGTCGCCAGCTCGCTGGGTGCCGCCGTTCCCCGCGTGACCGAAGCAGGCGGCGCCGGCACGACGGAACCAGGCGGCGCCGGCCTGATGGAACGAGGGACGGAACGAGCCGGCGCGGCGTCCGCGGCGATGGCCGCCGACCGGTTCCGGCCTGCGCGCCTTGTTGGCGCCGTGCCCGCACCGCGCGAGCGGATCTCGTGGGGTGACACCAGCGGCGCCCCGGCGGGTCCGGGGCGTGGCGACGGCCGCCCGCCGCCCGCCAGCGGGTCGGTGCCGGGACCGTACCGGCCGTACCGACCGCTCCGGCCTCGCCGGCCGCTGTCCCTGATGCTGGTCGCGGCGCTGCTGGCCGTCGCGATCGGCGGCGCCATGCTGGTACCGCGCCTCTTGGGGTACACCGAGAAGCCCCCGTCCGACTCGACCTCGACCGTGAGTCCAACGGGCGCCACCAGCCCGACGTTCTCGCCGACACCCACTGGAACCCCGCCGTCGCCGTCGCCGACCGCCACGCCGACGCCGACGCCTACCGTCACGAGATCGTCGCCCGGCCCGACGGCGAGCCAGCCGCGCCCGGTCGTCGCGCCGACCGACGTCGCGGCGACGGCCCAGGACGAGAACAGCATCAAGATCACCTGGACGGACCGCTCGGGCACCGAGTCCGGGTTCACCATCGACGGCGGCTCCGGCCGGCAGAAGAACGTCCCGGCGCACACCGGGACCGGTTCCGTGGTCTATGTCTGGTCCGGGCTGGCGGCCGGCGACACGCTTTGCGTCCGGGTGCGTGCCCGTGACTCGACCGGCGCGTCCGCGTACAGCCCGCCCGAACGGTCCGTCTGCGCGACGACGCCCGCCGCGCCGTCCCCGCCCAGCAACGTCACGGCCGTCGCGTTGAGCACGATCGCCATCATCGTCAGCTGGCAGGACGACTCCGACGACGAGACCGGGTTCACGGTCGACGACGGCACCACGACGCACGACGTCGCGGCGGACAGGACCGCCTTCGTCCTGGCCGACCTCGACCGGGGCGCCCGGTATTGCTTCCGGGTCCGGGCCTTCAACAAGGCCGGCGTCTCCACCTACAGCCCCGCCGACGCCCCGGTCTGCGCGACCACGGTCCAGGACGGGACCTGATCACACCGCGGGCGACGAGCCGCCGTCATCCGAGGCTTCGGTTGGTCCGAGGTCAGGGCGTCACGGTGTTGGTGTCCGTGGGGACACTGCCGCCGTAACCGATCACCTCGGCGCTCTGGCCGGCGGGATTGCGCGCCGCGACTGTGATCTTGAAATATGGGTCGCGGCCGGCTGAGTTGGTCCGCCGATAGTTGGAGCCCGTCACCGTGTAAGTGTTCACGGAGATGGTGTTGTTCGCTGACATGTAGACCCGGACGATGTAGTCGACCACCACACCCGCGCCCCCGGTCTCCGCCGGAGACGCCCAGGTCACCAAGTTGTCCCCCGTAGGATCGCTCCCCGATGGCGACACCTTCGTCACGGTGACATCGCGAGGCACGGAGGGCTGCACGCAGCCAAGAGCGGTGGACGTCGCGGCTGGGGAAGTGCCGGCGGCGTTGCTGGCACTGGCTCTGACGGTCGTCCGGGCGCAGCCGTCGACCTGGATGGTGACGGTGCCGGGGGACGACAGCGACTTGGTGCCGCCCGGGTCGGCGGTGACGACGTAGGTCGACGGCGTGCCCCCGTCGGAGGGCGCCGTGATCGTCACCTGTACTCCGCCTGACACCGATACGACCCGCATTCCCGGCGTGCCGGGTACGTGCAGGGCCGGCGAGTCGCCTTCGTGTCCGCCGCCCGTGTTCCCGCCGCCGCCCGGCTGGACGCCGCCCGCCTGGCCTGAGCCGTTCGACTGGCCCGAATCGGCTGACTGGCCCGGACCGGCGGACTGGCCCGCGCCGCCGTTTGAGGGCGAGGCACCGCCTTGGCCCGAGGTGGTTCCGCCGGCCGGGCGGCTCTGGCCCGAGCGCACCGGGCCCCGCCCCGCGGCGCCGATCGCGTTCGCACCGCCCGGCGACGGAACGTCGCCGCCTCCGGTCGTCTCTCCGTCGTCCCTGACGTTCCGGCCCTTGCCCGGCGGCGCTTCCACGGTCGCGCCGCCGGTGAGGCCCTGCCCGTCGGACGTCAGGTAGGTGCCACGATCGGAGGCACGCAGGGCAAGCGGGACGGTGACGCCGGCCAGCGCCACCATCGCGACGAGCGCGACGATCGCCGGCGCGAGGCGCTTCGACCGGTCCGCCCTCCTGGCGGCTCCCAGGCCTGGCAGGATCCGCGACCCACGCCGTCCCGGGAGGGACGGTGACCTTCCGCCGCCGGGCGGCGCGACGACCGGTTCCAGCCCCGACAGTTCGCCGGCCGGATCGTCGCCTGACGCCACGGCGCCGGACCTGCCAGAAGCGCCGGATGACGTGGACCCGGCGAACAACGTCGGGTGATCCGACACGTCCGTACCCGTGCCTGTGCCGGCCGGAACCACCTGCCGCGCGGTCCGCGGCCCAGTCGCGGACTTCGTCAGCCGGATGCCCCCAGGCGCCGCCGCGGGTGAGCTGGCGTCGACGCCCGCCGCGTCGACGCCCGCCGCGCCGGCGCGCCAGCCGCCGAGGGCGCGAACGATGGCCGGGTACTGGTCGGCCATGGGTTCCGCGTCGCCGAGCAGGCGCAGCAGCAGGCCGGTCGCGGTGGGGCGCTCGTCGGGGTTCTTGTGGAACGCCTCCCGCACCAGCTCGACGATCCCATCGGGCACACCGGTCAGGTCCGGTTCGTCATGGATGACCCGGTAGAGCAACGCGAGCGGCTCGGCCTCGCCGAACGGGGGCCGTCCGGTGGCGGCATAGAGCATGACGCCGGCCCAACGCGAAGATGTCGGCGGCCGCTCCCACGTTGCCGCCGCGAATCTGCTCGGGGGCCATGTAGGCGGGTGTGCCGATCCGGGTGACGTCCTGGCTGACCATCGTCGTCGCGCCCAGCGCCGAGGCGATGCCGAAGTCGATGACGCGCGGCCCCGACGCCCCGAGCAGCACGTTCGACGGCTTGAGGTCGCGGTGCGCGATACCGACGGCGTGAATCGCGGTCAAGGCCGAGGCCATGCCGACGCCAAGGCGTTCCAGGTCGCCCTCGGCCAGCGGGCCGCCCGCGGCGACGGCCTCGCCCAGGGTCGGCCCGGGGATGAACTCGGTGACGAGATAGGGGAGCTCCGCGTCCGGGTCGGCGTCGACCACCTCGGCGGTGCAGAACTTCGCCACCCTCCGGACGTGCGTCGTCTCGCGGCCGAACCGGGCTCGGAACTCCGGCACCCGTGCGTAGTCGGAACGGATTACCTTCACCGCGACCCGGCGTCCCTCGGGCGACTCCGCCAGGAATACCGAGCCCATCCCGCCCTCGCCGAGCAGCCGCAGAACGCGGTATCTGCCGATCAGTCGCGGATCCCCGCCGCGCAGCGGAAACCCCGGCTCGGCGGCGGCCCCCGCCTGGATGGATCCCGCGTCCGCGGCGGCGTCCGTGCCCGTCGCGGATTTGGGCTGGACCTCGTTCATCGTGCCCCCCGTGTAACCAGAACGCCGGTTCCACGCGACGCCTCCCGCGCGCTACCCACCGGCACTGGCAAATTATGTGTGCGGACGAAGAATGCGGCGTCCGGAAAACACGACCCCCGTCGCCCCCGTTTCCAGCCAGGTGGTGCCCGCGCCCCGACGCGTCCGGATCTCAGGATGCGGCATGGAACGGCGCACGGTCGGCGCACCCCGGGGCGTTCGTCGCCATGTTGGCAACGCGGTGACAACGATCCAAGAAGATGGCAATCGGTCGTGGGCGATCACGACGGATCGACTGAGCGATCGGTAATTCAGGCCTCGGACGGGGCCGGGGACGGGGTCAGGGGCGCCACGGTGGTGAAGTCCGTTGGGCCGCTGCCTCGGTAGACGACCACCTCGGCGCTCTGGCCGGCGGAATTGCGTGCCGCGACGGTGATCTTGGTGTACGGGTCGCGGCCGGACGCGTTGCTCCGCAGGTAGCTCGTGCCCGTCACCGTGTAGCTGTTCACGGAGGTGGCGTTGTCCGCCGAGATGGTGACCCGGACGATGTAGTCGACCACCACACCCGCGCCGCCCGTGTCCGCCGGCGGGCTCCAGGACACCAGGTTGTGCCCGGTGGGATCGCTCGCCTGGGGCGGCAGCTTGGTCAGGGTGACATCGCGAGGCACCGAGGGCGCGGTGACCGTGACCGGCTGGGCCCCTGTCCCCGGCGTACCCGGCGCCTGCGTCGCCGGGGTGTCGGCGGTGTGCTGGGGGTCGGTGCCCACGCCCGAGCCGCCGCTGCCGCCGGGCTGCTGGACATTCGGACTGGCTGTCTGGCGCGCGCCGCCACTGGACGGTGCGGTGCTGTGTCCGCCGACGGGCGACCCGGTGCCTGGCGGGCTCTGGCCCGGCTGGGCCGAGTCCTGCCCCAGGACGACGACCGGCACGCCGTCCGAGGCGCCTTCCGCGGCGTCGTTGGCCTTGCCCGGCGGAGCTGCCGCGGTCGCGGTGCCATCGGCGACGTCGGTTCCACTCGAGGCCAGGAAGGCGCTCTGGTGGTTGGTACGCAGGGCGAGGGGAAGAGCGACGCCGGCCAGTACCACCAGCACGGCGAGCGCGATGACCGCCGGCACCGGCACCACGAGGCGCCTCGACCGGCCGGATGTGGCCCGTGCCGCGCCTCGGCGCGGGCCGCGCCACCTGGCCCTGGCGACGGGTGGGGTGGACCCGTCGTCGTGGCGCGCGTCGTCGTGCCGCGCGTCGTCGTGCCGCGCGTCGTCGTGGCGTGCGCCGATCGGCTCCAGGCCGGACAGGTCGGTGGCCAGATCCTCACCGCGCGCGGGCACCTCGGCGCCGTCGCCGGAAAAGCCGGGCCCGCCCGCGGGGACAGGCTCCTCCTTTACGGATTCCTGGGGCGGGGGAGCCGTGCTGGAGTCCGCGGAGTCGGTGTCAGCGGGGTCGGACTTCTCCTGGACGGAGTCCAGGTCGGCGGGAGCGGGGTCGGTACCCGCGCGGTCGGTGTTCGCGGCGGCGGCCTCCGCGGGGACGGGCTTCTCCTGGGCGCAGTCCTGGCGCGTCGGAGCGAGGTCGGTGTCCGCGGCGGCGGTGTCCGCGATCGCCGTGGCTTCGGACCGGGTCTCGCTCATCGTGCCCTCCAGGCGACCAGGCCGCTGACTCTCGTGCGGCGCGGTCCGCGTGCGCGGCGCCCGTCGGTGCCGGCAGAAGTATCGTGCGGACGAAGAATGCGACGTCCGGGTGCGAGGTGGCGCCGCCCTCGTTTCTGGTCAGGATGGCGTTCACCATCGTCGCGTCCTGACCCTAGTGTGTAGCACGGAACGGCGTGCGACGGGCACGCTTCGAATCCGTCGCGATCGTTCTGGCAACGCAAAAACAATTTTCCAAGAAAGCAGCAACTCGCGGTGGCCGCCAGACCGCCGGCGGGGAAACGGTGGCCGGTCGCTCGTGGGTCGTTCGTGGCGCCGGGAAGCTCGACACCCCCCCAGAGCGGCGATCAAGACGGCCGGGTTCGGCGGCGGCGCTGGGTAGGATGACTGGCCGCGGGGTCCTCCGCGACGCCGCGGGCGGCAGGCCGGTGCGCTGTGGCCGGTGCGCTGTGGGACGACCGCTGTGGGACGACACAGCCGGGCAACCCTCGACGAACGGCGGATATGAAGACCTACTCGGGCATCGCGGCGCTCACCGGTCCGGGTCGGCGGCGGCTACTCGCCCGACTGCGCGCCGTCGATCCGGCCATCGCCGACGTGTCCGCGGAGTACGTCCACTTCGTGGATCTCGCCGAGGACGCTGACGGGCCCGGCGCTGGCGGTAGCGGCGCGGACCGGCTGACGGCCGAGGACGAGGCGCGGCTGCGCGGGCTGCTCACCTACGGCGAGCCGTTCGCGGGGGAGCGGGCCGGCGCCGCCCGGACGCTCGTCGTGCTGCCCCGCCTCGGGACGATCTCGCCGTGGTCGTCGAAGGCGTCCGACATCGCCGCGGCCGCGGGCCTCGCCGCGGTCCGCCGGATCGAGCGGGGCACCGTCTACCATCTGCCCGGCCCCGGCTCGCTCGACGCGCAGGCCCTCGCGCCGCTGCTGCACGACCGGATGACCGAGATCGTGACGGGCTCCGTCGAGTCCGCGGGCGCGCTGTTCGCCGCCGGGCAGCCCCGCCCGCAGGCCGAGCTCGACCTGCTCGGCGCGGGCATCGCCGCGCTCCAGGAAGCGAACCGGACACTCGGCCTCGCGCTCGCCCCGGCGGACCTGACCTACCTCGCCGAGCAGTACGGCCGGCTCGGGCGCAACCCGACCGACGTCGAGCTGATGATGTTCGCCCAGGTCAACAGTGAGCACTGCCGGCACAAGGTCTTCAACGCGAGCTGGGTCGTCGACGGCGAGCCGCGCCCGAAGAGCCTCTTCTCGATGATCAGGAACACCCACGAGAAGTCCGGCGAGAACGTGCTGTCGGCATATTCCGACAATGCCGCCGTGGTGCGCGGCACCGTAGCTCCCTGGTTCTTCGCCGACCCCGAGACCCACGAGTACCGGCGGCACGAGGAGTCCGCGCACATTCTCGTCAAGGTCGAGACGCACAACCACCCGACCGCGATCGCGCCCGGCCCCGGCTCGGCGACCGGCGTCGGCGGCGAGATCCGTGACGAGGGCGCCACCGGCCGCGGCTCGACCCCGAAGATGGGCCTGGCGGGCTACACGGTCTCCAACCTGCGCATCCCCGGTGAGGAACTGCCCTGGGAGGGGCCGGAGCGACGGCCTGGCCGCATCTCCTCCCCGCTGGAGATCATGATCGAGGCGCCGCTCGGTGCCGCCGGCTACAACAACGAGTTCGGCCGGCCGAACCTCGTCGGCTACTTCCGCGCGTATGAGACCGACGGCGGCCCCGGTGGCCGCTGGGGCTATCACAAGCCGATCATGATCGCGGGCGGCATCGGCAACATCCGCGCGGCGCTGGTGCGCAAGAACCGGCTCGAGCCCGGCGACCTGGTCGTCGTCCTCGGCGGCCCGGCGATGCTCATCGGCCTCGGCGGTGGCGCCGCCTCCAGCATGCAGACAGGCGCCGGCGACGAGGACCTCGACTTCGCCTCCGTGCAGCGCGGCAACGCCGAGATGCAGCGGCGAGCCCAGGAGGTCATCAACGCCTGCTGGGCGCGCGGCGACGCGAACCCGATCGTCTCCATCCACGACGTCGGCGCCGGCGGCTGGTCGAACGCGCTGCCCGAGCTGGTCCACGACGCCGGCCGGGGCGCCGTCTTCGAGCTGCGCGACCTGCCGAACGCCGACACCGGCATGTCGAGCCTGGAGATCTGGTGCAACGAGGCGCAGGAGCGTTACGTCCTCGGGATCGCCGCCGCCGACCTGGACACGTTCCGTGAGCTCTGCGAGCGCGAACGCTGCCCGTTCGCCGTCGTCGGCACCGTGACCGACGAGCCGCGGCTCGTCGTGCGCGACCGGCTGTTCGACAGCGCGGCCGTCGACGTGCCGATGTCGCTGCTGTTCGGCGAGGCGTCCCGGCAGACGCGCACGGCCCAGCGGCGGCCCGTCACGGCGGCGCCGTTCGACGAGACCGGCATCGCGGTCACCGAGGCCGTGGAGCGGGTCCTGCGGGTCCCGGCCGTCGGCAGCAAGAAGTTCCTCATCACGATCGGCGACCGGACCGTCGGCGGCCACACCGTGCGCGACCAGCTGGTCGGCCCGTGGCAGGTCCCGGTCAGCGACGTCGCCGTCACCGCGTCGGCGTACGGCAGCCGTGCCGGCGAGGCGCTCGCGATGGGGGAGCGCACCCCGCTGGCGACCGTCAGCGCGCCGGCGGCGGCACGGATGGCGGTCGGCGAGGCGGTCACCAACCTGGCCTGCGCCGCCGTCGCGGACCTGTCGGACGTGGCGCTGTCGGCCAACTGGATGGCGGCCGTCCAGGTCGACGAGCAGCAGGCGGCGCTGTTCGACGCCGTCCACGCGCTGGGGGAGGAGTTCTGCCCGGCGCTCGGCGTGCCGATCCCGGTCGGCAAGGACTCGACGAGCATGCGCACCGTCTGGTCGGACGGCGACGGCGAGGCGGCGGTCACCTCACCGGTGTCGCTGGTCGTCACCGCGGCGGCCCCGGTCGCCGACGTCTCCCGGGTGCTCACCCCGGCGCTGGCGCGGGACGAGGCCAGCTCGCTGGTGTTCGTCGACCTGTCCGACGGGCAGGCCAGGCTTGGTGGTTCGGCGCTCGCGCAGGCATATGGCCGGGCCGGGGACGGCGCCGTCGTCCCGGACGCGGACGCGGCCCGCCTGCGGGCCTTCTTCGCCGCCACCCGGCCGCTGGTTCACGACCCGGCCGTCCTCGCCTACCACGACCGTTCCGACGGCGGCCTGTTCGCGACCCTCGCCGAGATGGCGTTCGCCGGCAGGGCGGGCGTCGACGCCGACGTGACGGCGCTGCCCGGTTCGGTGCTCGGCAAGCTGTTCAGCGAGGAGCTGGGCGCCGTCCTGCAGGTCGCCGACGCGGCGCTGCGGCGCGTGGTGGCGGACCTGGCCGCGGCGGTCGGCGATCGGAACGTGCACGTGCTCGGCAGGGTGACCCGCCAGCAGCGGGTCGTCCTGCGCGACGGTGGCGCCGTGGTCCTCGACCGCGGCCGCGCCGAGCTGGAGCGTGCCTGGGCGACGACCAGCTACCTGATCCAGCGTCTGCGCGACAACCCGGACGCGGCCGACCAGGAGTTCGACGCGATCCTCGACGACGACGACCCGGGCATCTCGGAGCGCCTCACCTTCACCCTGGCCCGCCCGTCGTACCCGAGCCGGCCGCGGGTCGCGGTGCTGCGCGACGAGGGTGTCAACGGCCAGGTGGAGATGGCCGCGGCGTTCGACGCCGCCGGCTTCGACGCGTTCGACGTCCACATGACCGACCTGCTCGCCGGGCGGGTGACACTGGACGGCTTCTCCGTGCTCGCCGCGTGCGGCGGCTTCTCCTACGGCGACGTGCTCGGCGCGGGTGCCGGCTGGGCGAAGTCGATCCTCGCGCACGCCGAGCTCGCCGCCGCGTTCCGCGCGTTCTTCCACCGGCCGGACACGCTGACGCTCGGCATCTGCAACGGCTGCCAGATGGTCGCCAGCCTCGGCTCGCTCATCCCCGGGGCGACCGGCTGGCCGGCGCTGCTGCCGAACGCGTCCGAGCGGTTCGAGGCCCGGGTGTCGAGCGTGCTCATCGAGGACTCGCCGTCGGTGCTGCTCGCCGGCATGGCGGGCTCGGTGCTCGCCGTGCCGGTCGCGCACGCGGAGGGCCGGATGGAGTTCGGCCCGGCCGGCCCCGGCGCCGTCACCGCCCGCTACGTCGACAACCACGGCAAGCCGACGCAGGAGTACCCGGCCAACCCGAACGGCACCGCCGGGGCCGTCGCCGCCGTCACCTCGGACGACGGCAGGGTGACGCTGATGATGCCGCACCCGGAGCGCGCCTTCCTGACCCAGCAGCGCTCCTGGCTTCCCGTCGGTACTCCCGGCGGATCGCTTCGCGATCAGCCGGGTCCCCCGGCCGCCCCCGCCGGTGGCGACGGCGAGTACGGGCCCTGGCTGCGCCTCTTCCAGAACGCGCGCGCCTGGCTCGGCTGAGACAGGGCGCAGCACTGTCCGGCGTCGACGGCCGTCACGTGCTGGCCGGCGCGGTCAGCGGAGCCGGCAGCATGTCGCCACGACACGGCGACGGCGACTGCCGCGGCCGTCGCTCCCAGAGCGAACGGTGCACGTACTCCCGCGACCGTGGTCAGGGCTGACGCGATCGGACCGCCGACGGCGGTGCCCCCGAGCATGACGAGAGCGAACAGCGACATGACCCGGCCCATCATCGCGGGTTCGCCGGTCTGCAGAACGGCGATCACGGACATGAGGAAGAACGACCACGCGATGCCGATGCCCGCCAGGCCGACGAGCGCGATCGGCGCGGTGGGAGCCGTCGCGGTCACGATCATCGCGGCCACCATGGCCAGGTTCGTTCGCGCCATGGTGTGCCGGCCGGGCATACCCCGAGCGGCCGCGGCGAGCGTGCCGACGAGGCTTCCCGCGGTCACCGCCGTGAAGGCGGTGCCGATGAGGGATGCTCCGCCGTCGAAGGCGGCCCGGATGAAGATCGGCACGGTGACCTGAAAGGTCGCGGCGAAGGTCGCGACCACGGCGAGGGCGACCAACGGCGTCCGGAGACGCGGCGCGTGCCACAGATAGCGGAGCCCGTCACGGATCTGTCGAGGCGCTCGCGCGAGCCGGGGCGAGGGCCCGACCCGGATCGTGGCGAGCAGCGCGACGTCGGCCAGGAACGAGAGGGCGTTCAGAGCGAACGTGGCCGTGACGCCGACGTGGGCCAACGCCAGCGCGCCGAGTCCTGACCCGGCCGTCATGCCGGCCAACATGACAGTTCCGCTCAGCGCTGCCGCGCCCGGCGCGTGGGCCGGCGGCACGAGCATCGGCACCAGGGCCCGCCTCGCCGGCGTGTCCAGTGCGTTGACCACGCCCCAGATCGCGCTGAGCAGACAGACGACGGGCAGCGTCAGGACGCCCGCCATGGACGCGGCGGCGTACGCCAGCGCTACCAGGCCGAGGCCGGCCTCGGCGGCCATCAGCAGCCGGCGGCGGTCGTACCGGTCGGCGACGGCCCCGAACCACGGTCCGAGGAGCAGGCTGGGCAGGAACTGCAGGGTCACCACCCATCCCATGGCTGCCGGGGCGAGATCGACCACCACCCAGGCGAGCGCGACGACCTGCGCCCAGGAACAGGGCACCGACACCAGCTGGCCGAGCAGGTAGCGCCGGAACGCGGACGAGCGCAGCGGGAGCGGCGCGGACGGTCTGGCCATCAGAGGGTGCCGTGTCATCAGAGGGTGCAGAGGACCGCGACGGCGAGGGCGACGCCGAAGGCGTAGGTACCGAGCGCGGAAGCCAAGTGAAGCGGAGTGAGGCGCCCCTGGCCCTTGGAAGTCAGCATGTTGTAGGCGTGCAGCACCCGCACGACGGTGGCGCCGATGATCAGTGGAATGGCTACGGCGGCCGGGCCGCGGGCGCCGACGAGCAAGAACAACACGATCAGGGTTGGTACGTACTCGGCCTGGTTGGCGTGCGACCGGACCGCGATGAAGAGCGGGTTCGCCGGGTCGCTGGGCTGCTGTGAGCCGCCGGCCTTCGCGATCGCGCCCCGCAGCCGGGAGACGTTGAAACCGAGGACGAACACCATCGCGCCCAGGATCGCGGTACAGATGATGGCGGTGGTCATGCGACTCCCCTTTGCTCGCGCGTGCCCAGCACGCGATCGACGAGGTCCGCGCAGAGGCTCCAGCCGAGCAGGGTGTCGGCCTTGCGTAGCGCGCCCACGCTGGTCACGTTCACCTCGATGAGGTGTGGTCCGATCACGTCCAGACCGGCAAGGCGGATGCCGTGTCTCCGCAGGTCCGGCGCGAGCCGGGCGCAGATCTCACGGTCGCGGTGGGTGACCGCCGCCTCGGTGGCCGGATTGCCTATCCGGAAGTCACCGGCCGCCGGGTAGCGATAGACCGCGCCGACCGGCTCGCCCTCCACGACGAAGATCCGCTTGTTGCCGTTTGAGACCTCGTGGAGAAAACGCTGCGCGATGACGGCCCGGCTGCCGTCATGAGTGGACAGCTCCAGCAGGGACGTGAGATTGGGATCATCGCGGTGCAGCCGCAGGACACCGCGGCCGGCGAAGCCGTCCACCGGTTTGATCACGGCGACCTCATGCCCGGCGAGGAACGCCCGGATGGCGCGCGGATCCGCGGTGATGATCGTCGGCGGAATCAGGTCGGGGAAGTGCATCGGGAGAACGTGCTCCCAGCAGGTCCGCAGCCCGCGGGGATCGTTGACCATCACGGTTCCGGCTGGATCGACGAGGTCCAGGATCAGGGTCGCGGTGAGATACGTCTGGTCGAGCGGCGGCTCGGTGCGTACGAAGACGGCGGCCATGTCGTCAAGCCAGACGCGTCGCGGCTCGCCGGCGGTGTACCAGGTGCTCGCGGCCGCCGATGGCTGACCTGTGCGTGGCCGGGGCGCAGGAAGCCGAAGCCGGCGGGCCAGTGCCCGAGCCCGACCGTTCTCGGCCTCGAGCAGGCGGGCCTCGGTGACCCACACCTCCGCGTTTCTGTCCTGTGCCGCCCGCATCAGGCCGATGCTGGTGTCGGTGACCGCGTCGAGGGATTCGAGCGGATCGGTGACGAACGCGACCTTCACGGCGTCCCTCCGGCGACAGCGGCCGCCGAGGTCACCAGTGATGGCGCGGTCGCATGCACGACCGAGGGCATTGCCTCGGATTCGGGCGAGTGGCTGATGGCTGCCTTCAGATCCATGCCGCCACATTCGCGCCGCCGCGGCTTCTCGACCTCAGTACGAGCACGTAGGCGAGTACTGCAATCCGCGGCGGGAGGCGGCGCCGGTGGAACAACGGGGCGGCATCCCAGCCAGCTGACCCAGCGGGAGCCGCCAACGGTGCCCGGGCCGCGATGTGGACACCGAGAACCGATTACGTGCCGACCTGCGTACGGGTACTGATGTGCCCGGCGGCCGTGTGGCCGATCGTCTCCATGACGAACACGCCGGCGTCGCCGTTTCCACGCCATCGACGGAGGTCTGACGATGAAGGTCGAGGAACATCCCGTAGAACTGGACGGCCGGCCGGGGACGTTGCTGAACGGCGTGGACCATGTGGCACTCATGACGGGCGACAGTGAGCGGCTGCACGTCTTCTACCGCGAGGTGTTCGATGCCACCGTCGCCTACGACATGCCAGGACCCGGCGGAGGTCGGCTGTCCTTCGTCCGGATCGGCCCGACCACCGAGCTCAACGTCTTCGAGATACCCGGCAACACCGAAGCACGGCGTCAGACGTCGATGTTCGGTCGCGGCCGTCTCGATCACCTGGGTCTGCGGGCCGCCTCTCTGGAGGCGTTTGACCTGATCCGCGGACGACTCATCGCCCGCGGCGCGTCCGACGGCTTCGTGACCGATTTCGGCCCGACCCTCAGCCTGTTCTTCCGGGACCCAGACGGGCTGGAGGGAGAGGTCTGCGTCCCGAACCCGGCAGGTCGGCCGGGCGTCTACAACCCTCCCGGCACTCCCGCGCCCGGATACCAGGCGTAGCCAGGGAAAGGCCCGCCCGTGCCGTCACCATCGAGGTCGACATCGGATGACGGCTCCTGTTCAGGCCCGCCAGCGGGCGACCAGCTCGGTTCGGTTGGTGTAGCCGAGCTTGGCGAGGATGGAACGGATATGGCTTTCCACGGTGCGTTCGCTGAGCACCAGCCGCGCCGCGATCTCCCGGTTGGACATGGCCTGGACGACGAGCGCGGCCACCTCGTGCTCACGCGGGGTCAGCGGGTCGGCCGCCCGGCGGGCAGCCGCCAGGTCGGCGAGCAGCCGGTCGGCACGGGCGAGCGGCCCGGCCATGTCCAACCGGCGAGCCTCGGCCGCTGCCGCGCCCGCGACGGCCGCGGCGGCGTCAGGGTCGTCGAGGCGGCGCAGCACGCCCGCGAGGGCCAGCCGGCCCAGCACGACGTGGGCGCGCGCACCGAGCGCGGCGTCCTGCGCGATCGCGGCCCGCAGCGCCGCCTCGGCGTCGCGCAGCTCTCCCGCGTGGGCCAGCGCGCGCCCGTAGTGGCCCTGCATGGAGCCGATGAAGAAGACCGTTGGTCCCCCGACCGCCCCGGGGTAGGCGGCGTAGGGCTTCAGCTGGGCGGCGAGAGCCTCCGCGGCCGGCGGGTCCCCGAACGCCTCGACGAGGTCGATCAGCTGCATCAGAACGCCAAGCCCCCGGGTACCGACGACCGGCTCGCCCAGCGTCCAACGCAGGCGCTCATACCAGGCCAGGGCTTCCTCGCGGCGTCCTTCGAGCAGCAGGCCGTTGGCCCGGTTCACCGTCATGAGCGGTGAGGGCGGGAATGCTTCCAACGCCGGCCAGTAGTCGTCCGGGAGTTCGGTGGCATCTCCCCGCAGCGCGGCCAGGTGAGCGGCGAAGGCGTAGCTCAGGCCGATCGACTGCGCGTCTCCGGCCCGCGAGCCCAGCCGGCGGGCCTCGAGGTCGGCCGACCGCGCGGCGGCGAACCTGCCTTCCAGCGCGGCCCGAGCCGCCACGCCGCGCAACCGATGCCACCTCGCCAGCGGGAGGCCGCTGCGGTCGGCCAGCGCCGCCACGGCGGTCATCGCCTCATCGACGAGGTCGAGGCGCCCGAGCTGGTAGGCGGCTCTGATCTTCCACTGCTGTCCGAGGACGGCGGACAGCGGCTGGCCGAGCCGATCGGCCTGCTCGATGGCGGTCGCGGCCATCCGCAGCCGTTCCTGCGCGTCGTCCGGACCATCCAGCGCCATCTCGCGAGTGCGGGCGGCGTCGAGCAGCGCCTGGGCGTCACCGCTCGCCCGCGCGACCTCCATGGCCTCGTCGACGTGCTGGCGGGCCGCCTCCGTCGATCCGGCCTCACCCAGGGCCGTTGCGAGTTGGGACAACAGCTGGGACCGCAGGTGCGCCGGCTGCGGCGTGGCGAGCGCCACCCGGCACAGCCGGGGGATCGCCTCCGTGGCCTGCGGGAAGTCCACCCAGCGCATCACCAGCGCCGCCGCGGCCGTGAGGTCCGCCCGACCCGCCCGCCCGGCCGCGGCGGCTGTCTGTTCGCACTGCTGGAGCGCCTTGGCCAATGCCCCGGCCAGGTAGCAGGAGCGAGCCAGCTCCAACGTCGTCTCCGCGAGCTCCGCGTCGCCGGCACCAGCCTGCCGCAACGCCGCCACCGCGGTGCGCAGGTGCGAGGCCGCCTCGTCGTAGGCCGAGGCCTGGATCGACTCGGCAGCCGCCTGCCTGGCCCACCGGGCCGCGCAGCGCTGCGCTTCCTCGTCGCCGCCGGCGCCCCGCCAATGACGAGTGACCTCGGCGGCGAGCCCGGGAACCGTCGCCGGTCGCGCCTGCAACGTGACGGCGGCCCGCCGGTGGATCCCACGCCGCTCGACCGGATCGAGAAGGTCCGTCAAACCGTCGGCCAGCAGGCCGTGGGTGAATGCGAACTCCTGCCCCTCGACGCCGAGCGACGAGGTCGCCCGGGCCAGCAGACCGGCCCGGCACGCGGCGTCCAGCGCCATCCCGGCCGTCGACTCGTCGACCTCGGCAACCCGGCCGACGAGCTCGGCGTCCACCGGCGGCCGCAGCAGCGCGGCGACCTGGACGACGCGCCGTGCCGACGTCGGAAGCTGAGCCAGCAGCGTCGCGACGAGATCGCGTACCGCGACCGTCCCAGGAGAGTCGGTGTCGCGGGCGGCGGCGTCGAGCAGCAGGGGGAGCCCGCCGCTGCGCCGCGCCACCTCCCCGGCGCGCGCGGCGAAGGATGCTGCGGGGTCGAGTGCCGTGAGGTACTCCCGGATCGCCGCGGCTGTCAGCGGCAGCAGCGGCACGGTGTCGACACTGTCCAGCCGCGAGAGCTCACCCACGGCGTTACTGGCTTCGTCCGGCAGGGTGCGCAACGTCGCGATCAGCATCAGCTGGCTGTCGACGATCCCGCCGGCGACCTGCCGCAGCAGTTCGACGCTGTTCGTGTCGGCCCAGTGCAGATCCTCCAGCACGATCACCAGTGGCACGGTGGCGGCGGTCAGCACCGCGTCGGCGACGGCGGCCAGGGCGGCGAACCGTGACGAGGCGGCGCTCGCCGCGTCACCAGGCGCGTTCTGCCTTCCGGCCGCGCCCAGCAGGTCCAGCGCGGCGGCGATTCCCGCCGGCCCCCCGCCGCCGCGGGTCAGGGCCAGCAGCGCCTGCTGCCAGGGCCACAGCGCCGGCGCGGCGTGATCGGCGACGCAGTAGCCTCGGCCGACCGGCGCCGGTGTCGACGCGCCCGCCGGTGGGATGGCCGGGGACCTCGCGTCCGGCCGCAGCGCCTCCTCGACCAGCCGGGTCTTGCCGATTCCAGCCGGGCCGGTCACCAGCACGACGCCGCCCCGGCCCTCCGCCGCCGTCCGCGAACGCGAACGCAGCAGCAGCATCTCCTCCCGCCGCCCGACAAACGGGCGATCCTGTTTCCGCACACTCCAAGGATGGAGCAGCGCCAGCCGCCGCTGTGCCGTGGTTCCGTGCCGGCGCCACGGAACCGGCGGGAGCTGTCGGCCACGGCTGGTGATGTTCGGCCGTTCCTGGGGCGTTGTCCGTGGACGATGTGGCTGTTGTCAGCTATAAGCACCTCATAGCGAAGCGTCGCTTCCGCACGGGAGGTCGGCCTGATGCATGTCCCCGCGCCGTTCGTGGCGCTGTTCCTCGATAGCGTCCGGTCATGACGGCCGTGACGACCGCGCAGGTCGCTCCCCGGTCCCCCGCCTCCCGTCGGCCGCGCTGGATCCGGTCGCCCGGCTACGACCTGACCGTCGCGGCGCTGTGGGTGCCGTTCGCGCTCGCCGCGTGGGCGGTCTCCGGCAACGCGCCGGCCGTGCGCTGGCTGGTCGCGGCGACGCTGATGTTCTCGGTCATGCACCAGCCGCTGACGCTCCTGCTGGTCTACGGCGACCGTCGGCAGTTCGCCGCCCGGAAGTCCGTGTTCGTCGTCAGCCCGTTCGTGCTGGCCGGGCTGGTGCTGTTCGGCATGTACGTCAGCCTCGCGCTGCTCGCCGTCATCGCCGCGACCTGGAACGCCGTGCACACACTGCAGCAGCGCTACGGCCTCACGCGGATCTACGGTCGCAAGGCCGGCGACACCCACGGCAACCTGGAGCGCACGCTGCTCTACAGCGCCCTGGTGACCGCGGTGCTCGCCGCGGCCGCCGCCGATGGCACCGCCGACAAGGTCGCCAGCGCGGGCATCGGCGGCTCGAACCGGCGCGCCCTCGACCTGCTCACCGACGCGGCGCCGGTCGCCCGGGTCCTGCTGCCCTTCGCCGCGCTGTTCGCGCTGGTCGCGCTCGCGCGCTGGGTGCTCGCCGAGCGCCGGCACGCCACCGCCAACCCGGCGAAGTGGATCTATGTCGGCTCAACCCTCGCGCTGATCGCGCTCATCGCAGTCAACCCGCTGCTCGGCTTCGTCGCCTACGTCGGCGCGCACGCCGCCGAGTACTTCCTGATCGTCCACCACCACCTGGAGGGCCGTTACCGACCGCGGGCCAAGCCCGGCGCGCCGGCCGCCGACCCCGCCGACGTGCGGACCGGGCCCGTCTCGGCGGTCGTGCGCTCCCGGGCCGGCCGCACCGGCTTCCTGGCCGTCTACCTGGCCGGCATCGGCGCGGTTCTCGCCGGCCTGACCTCGGTCGGCTACCCCTACTTCACGCTGTTCGTGCTCATCGCCGGCGGCCTGCACCTGTTCTACGACGGCCTGATCTGGAAGCTGCGCCGCCCCGACGTGGGCCGCGGCTTCGGCCTGCCCGGCGGACCGCCCGGGGCCGTGCCCGCTCCCGCCGCCGCTCCCGGCGCCGGCCCGGCCTGATCCGCGCCCGGTGCGCGGAGTCGCCGCCGAGGGCGTGGCGGTGGCTTCAGCGCGTGGCGACGGCGAGCAGGCACAGGTCGTCCTCCCGCTCCGGCGGGGCGATCGCGCGCAGGATGCGGTCGCAGAGGTTGGCGGGGCCCTGGCAGGCCAGCATCCCGGCCAGGGCGGCCTCGGCAAGCGCCTCGAGCTGATCCGTCAGCGAACGGCCCCGGCGCTCCACCAGGCCGTCGCTGTAGAGCAGGAGGCCCGCTTCCGGCGGGAGCAGAATGCTGCTCTGGCCGTAGGTGGCCGTGGCGTCGACGCCGAGGATCGGGCCGTGCACCTCTTCCAGGTAACGCGTCGCGCCCCCGCTTCCCGGTTCGCTCCCTTCCTGCTCAGAGGTCAGGAGCAGCGGCGGCGGGTGCCCGGCGCACGACCAGGTCAGCCAGCCCGTGGCGGGATCCAGATGGGCGACCACCGCGGTGGCGAGCACCTCGTCCGCCCCCCGGTCGCCGAGGTTGGCCGACAGCTGGGTGGTGATGTCCGCCGGTGCCTGCAGCTGCAGCGCGTACGCCCTGGCCGCGTGCCGTAGCTCGGCCATCGTCGAGACCGCTGGCAGGCCGTGGCCGCCGACGTCGCCGACGACGAGGCTCACCGTTCCGTTGGCGAGCACGGTCGCGTCATACCAGTCGCCACCGATCCCGATGTCGCGGGCGGCCGGCAGGTAGCGGGCGGCCAGCCGGACACCCTCGAGGTCCGGAAGTGTTCGCGGCAGGACGGCACGTTGCAGCGTCTCGACGGTGGACATCTGCCGTTCGTAGAGGCGGGCCCGTTCGATCGCCTGAGCGAACGGGCCGACGAGGGTCAGCAGGAAACGGCGCTCGTCCTCGTCGAAGGTCCGCGGTGTGGGCCAGCCCAGCAGCATCACGCCGATCGCACGCCCGGACACGATCAACGGCAGGCTGGCCATCGCGTCGATGCTCATCGCGTCGAGGTTCGGTGCCCGATCGGGGAAGTCACGCAGATACCCCGCCCGGTTCTCGTCGAACCGGGGCTGACCGGTATGTAGCAGCTGGGACGTGACGGCCGGGCCGAAGTCGGGCATCCGTGTCCAGGCCCGGGTGAGGAACTCCGAGTAAGGCCGGGTGATGACCCGAGGCGGGGCGTCCTCCTCCAGCAGCACGACGCCGGTGAAGAGCACGCCGAGGTTGGACGCGCTCGTCCGCGCGGCGACGTCGACAAGCTCGTCCACCGTCAGGGCCTGGCCGAGTTCGACCGTGACGTCCATCAGCTGCCCGGAGCGGCGCAGCGCCGACGACAGCGACCCGATCAGCTCCGCCCGCTCCGCGTCGGCGTGGTGGCGCGCGTCGACGTTGCGCATCGTGACGACCAGGCCCTCGGGGATCGTGAACATGCGGACCGCCCACCACATCCCGGCGGAATCGGTCTCCTCGACCTCGAGCACCGTGGCCGCGTTCGACTCCCCTGGCGCGGCCGGGCCGGCGCGGCGGCGGCGCAGCTCCGCGACGTGGTCGCGCAGCGGAGAGAGGAGCACGTCCGCGGCCGCCCGGCCGACGACGTCCTGGCGCGCCATGCCGAACTGCCGCATCGCCTCGATGTTGGCGTACACGATCGTGTCGTCCTCGTCGAGCACGAGCACGATGTCGCCCACGTGGTCGAGTGCCCGGGCGACCCGTTCCCGGACCGTGCGGGCCGAGGTCCGGTCGGTCGTGAAGCCGATGACGCGCAGCGTGCCGTCCGCCGTGTCGACGAGCACGCCTGCGCGCGTCTGCACCCAGGTCACCGAGCCGTCCGGGTGCACCACCCGGTACTCCTCCAGGAAGGTGCTTCGGGTCTGCAGCGCGATCTCCCGGGCGCGCAGCACCGTCGCCCGCTCGTCGGGGTGCACCTTCGCCGTGACGTCGTCTATCGACACCGGCCCCGGCTCCGCGCTCAGGCCGAGCAGCCGGGCGGCGGCGCAGTCGGTGAGCACCCGCCCGGTGGCGACATCCCAGTCCCACAGCCCGATGCCGACACCCGAGACCGCCCGGTACAGCCGGGCCGCGTCCAGCTCGACCGTGTCCCAGCCGACGGCACCCTGGCTCGCCTGGAACGTCCGCGTGTCCGGCCCTTCGTCCATCGACTGCCCATGTACCCGGCGTAGCGCCACGCAAGCGGCTGGTAGCCACTATCCGCGTCGGCCGCCGAGGCCGAGGACCGGCCGCGCGTGCCGGCGGGGCCGGTGGGGCCGGCGCCCCGGTGGGCCGGTGCGCGCGGCCACGACCAGGTTTGAATCCGGTGGCGTCAGGTGACCGCGTAGAGGAGAGCGACGAAACCGAAGCCGACGGCGGAGACCAGGGTCTCCATCACCGACCAGGTCTTGATGGTCTGCTGGACGGTGAGGCCGAACAGCTCCTTGACCAGCCAGAAGCCGGCGTCGTTGACATGGGAGAAGAACAGCGAGCCGGAACCGATCGCGAGCGCGAGCAGGGCGGCGTGCGTCGGGCTCAGGCCCGTGGCCAGTGGCGCGACGATGCCCGCGGCGGTGACCGTGGCGACGGTCGCCGAGCCGGTCGCCAGCCGCAGCGCCACCGCGACCAGGTAGCCCAGGACCAGCACCGAGATATGCGCGCTGTCGGCCCACTTGGCGACCGAGTCGCCGACGCCGGCGCCGATGAGCGACTGCTTGAACCCGCCGCCCGCGCCGACGATCAGGATCACCGCGGCGACCGGGCCCACGCTGGCGCCGATCTTGGACGACAGGTCCTTCCCGCTGAACCCGACCGCGTACCCGAAGGTCACCATCGCGAGCAGCACGGCGAGGGTCAGCGCGGCCAGCGGCTCGCCGATGAAGTCGAACACCACCCGCGCCTGGGACGGGTTCTTGGCGTCGGTGTCGATGATGTCCGCGAGCGCCTTGCCCAGCATCAGCGCGACGGGGAAAAGGATCGTCGCGAGCGTCACCCCGAAGGACGGCTGGCGGTGGGTCTCGGCGGCGGCCGTGGCCGTGGCCGTGGCCTCGTGCTCGGGCGCAGCCGTGCCCGGGTCGGCCGGCCTGGTGACCGTGGCGGTGGCGGTGGCCGCGGCCGGCTCGGCGGTCGGCCCAGCGGCAGTGGGGGTGGTCGTCGATGGCTGGGCCGCGGCGGCCGCGGCGGCCGCGGCCGCCGGGGTGGCCGGGGTGGACGCGGTGTCGACGCCACCGGCGACGGCCGGCGGCCCGACCGGTACCCAACGGGCCGCGAGCAGCGAGAACAGCGGGCCACAGATCACGACGGTGGGCACGGCGACCGCGACGCCCAGCGCGAGCGTCGTACCGAGCTGCGCGTTCACGGCCGAGATCGCCAGCAGCGGTCCCGGGTGCGGCGGGACCAGGCCATGCAGGGCGGACAGGCCTGCGAGCGCCGGAATCGCCACCCGCATCAGCTTCAGCCCGGACCGCTGGGTGACCAGCACGATGACGGGCAACAGGAGGACGAGCCCGATCTCGAAGAACATCGGCAGCCCGATGATCACCGCGACCAGCGCCATCATCCACGGGATGGCGCGGCCGGAGGCGCGGGCGAGCAGCGTGTCGATGACGCGGTTCGCGCCGCCGGAGTCGGCGAGCAGCTTGCCGAGCATCGCGCCGAGCGCGATGAGCAGCCCGACCTCCTGCAGGGTGCTACCGACACCCGTCTCGAAATTCTTGATCACGCTGCTGAGGCCGACGCCGCCGACGAGGCCGACGAAGGCCGAGCCGAGCACGAGCGCCAGGAACGGGTGGAACTTGGCCCAGACGATCAGGGCGACGATCAGGACGATCCCGGCGAGCGCGACGACGATCAGGCGGGTGTCGTGGCTGTCCCAGGGAGCCTTCTCGGCGGCCTGGCCCGCGGCCGTCAGGATGGTCGCGCTCATCGGCCCACCGCCGGCCGCCAGGAGGCCGCGTCGGCGAGGCCCAGCTTCTCGGCGATCGTCTGGGCGATGGCCGCCGGTGGCGGGCCGACCTCCACCGTGAGCGCGTTCTCGTCCGGGCCGGGCTCCTCCAGCGCCGCGAACTGCGAGTCGAGCAGGCCGGACGGCATGAAGTGGCCGTGACGGGCCGCCATCCGGTGCGCGATGACCTCCCGGGAGCCGTGCAGGTAGACGAACACCTCGGCGCCCTCGTGCGCGCCGGCGATGACGTCGGCGTCCGCGGCGATCCCCGAGCCCGCGACCGCGTCGCCGCGCAGCGCGTCGCGGTAGGCGCGGCGCAGCGCCGAGCAGGTGATGACGCCCGGCTCGCCGGCGTCGATCCGCTCGTGGATCCAGGACCGGACCGACGCCAGCCAGGGCCAGCGGTCGGCGTCGGTCAGGGGATGCCCGGACGCCATCTTCTCGACGTTCGCGGGCGGATGCAGGTCGTCACCCTCCGCGAAGGGCCAGCTGAGACCGGCGGCCAGCAGCGCGGCGACCGTGGACTTGCCGCTGCCTGAAACACCCATCAGTACAAGGACTGGGGGCCGCGATCTCGCGGTCATGACGCCTCCGAACGCGACGACTCTGAACCTCTGGGCTGACGAACAGCCGGGCCGGCGGCGCCAGCGCCGCGGTGGGCGCGACCGCATGACGACCACGCGCAACCCTTTGGCTGCCCGCAAGCCGTTGACCGGACCGGCGCATCCAGCAGGTGACCGGCCGAGCGGCTGGCGCTGTGTGTGAGCAAGTGGTCACCAGGTGGCGTGGACGGATCTTGGCGGTGGATGCGTGGCCCGACAAACGGCATTTTGGTGTGGCCTCGCCACGATTTCCGGGCAAGCCCGCGCTCAAACCACCCCGGCCGATCCGCGCCGAGAAACGGTCGATGCGCCGCGGCCTGGCTTCTCGCTGTGACAGTCGGCTGACTCTGGGCGCCCGCCCGCGGGCGACAACGGCCCGGCGCCGCCGAAGGCGACAACCACGGCTCCACCACACACCGAGCCGCCGGTATCGCCCACCGACTCCGCGCCAACCCGGACCGGGTACGCCTGGCCGTCGTCCGCGATCTCGCCGACGGACTACCCGGGCATCGACCCGACCATCGAGCCTTGCCGAATTGACCTTTGTGGAGATCTAGAATTCGGGATTGACAGGAATCGGGTGGCCGCGCACTCATCCTGTCCGACGCCAGGGGGAATCCTGTCAGACCTCAGGGTCATGACCAGCACCGTTTCGTGGCACTGACGTATGACAGGACGTCCGGGTTTCCCAGGTACCTGCCACGGCAGCGGTGGTGGCTCTCTGGCGTGTTTGGTGACCCGCGTGTTCGGCGGGACGTGTCACGCGCAGATCAGCTTTGGCCCCGTGGCGCCAGGCCGCAGCGTGAAAGTCACACGGTGCCCAGCGTCGTCCGTGAAGACGACCTCTGTCTCGCTCACCGGCGTCAGGGTTCCCTGCTGGACGGTCTGGCCCCAGCCGGCCGGCGGGCCGACGTGGTCGTCCAGCGGCGGGACCACCTCGTAGTACCGGCCCTCGTAATGTGCCCCTCTGATGCCGCAGTGTGTGTAGAGCGTGTAGGGCACCGCCGGTCCCAGCGGTTCAGGTTCCTCGGACGAGGACCCGCAGCCGCCGAGCAGTACGGCCAGGCAGGCGACGGCGATCGTGCCAGCCGCACCCGTTCGCGTCCTGGTAAAGGCATGCATGTGTTCTCCGTCCGCGCCGAAGGGGAATAACGTCCGTTTCGACGCGGCGCGTGCCATCTCGGTTCCGTGATTTCCCGGAACTCCGCCCGGACCCCGGCTAACCACCAGAGGAGGGAAAAGGGCACGCCGCCATCCGGCGCGGGCCGGCGGGCCGGCGCGTGGGGCCGGCCTTAGCGGCGGCGGCGGGTGACGCGGGGATCGAGGCGGCGCAGGAGGATACCGGTGACGATGATGCTCAGCACGGCGATGCCGGCCATGCCCGCGAGGTCGGTGAAGTAGACCGAGGAGCTGTGCCGCCAGATCGGGTCCGCGACGGTGCCGGGGTTGAGCTTGGGGTCGCCGATCATCTGGATGCGGATGATGTCGACGACCGAGCCGACCGCGGCGTAGCCCCACCGGGCGGGCGTGAGGTCGCTGAGCTGCTCGAGCCCGATCTTCCCCTTCACGGGCAGGAAGGCGCCGGTGAACACCAGCTGCGACATCGTCATCAGCACCAGCAGCGGCATCGTCTTGTCGGCGTTGTCGACCAGCGCCGAGACCACCAGGCCCATCATCGCCGACGTGACCGCCGCGACGGCGACCACCAGCATCATCTCCAGCAGCGGGAAGTCCGAGAACACGCCCGTGGACGGCGTGCGCCAGGCGACGCCCGCCACAGTGAACGCGATGCTCTGCGCCGTGATGACGACGGTCAGTACACAGACCTTGGAGCCGAGGTACGCGATGGTGGACAGGCCGATGGCGCGTTCTCGGCGGTAGATCTCGCGTTCCTTGACGATCTCGCGCACCGAGCTGGACGCGCCCATGAAGATCCCGCACAGGATGAGCACCAGCAGCACGAGCGGCGCGTTCCGGTTCGGCTCGCCCGGGTGCAGCATGACCAGCTTCCGCGGGAAGTCGATTATTCGCGGGATCAGGCCGAGTACGAACGGGTAGGCGATGAGCAGTCGCAGGTAGGACCGGTCGGAGACGATGACCCGCAGGTAGCGCCGGGACAGCGTGAGCATCTGTGACAGCACGGACTGCTGCCGGATGCCGGGCAGCGGCGGTGGCGCCGGCCGCGCGGTCGGCACCCGGGCCGCCTTGACGTGGTACTCGGACTCGCGGTACCGGCGCGCGAGCATGGCCGCGCCGCGGTCGGACCGCAGGACGCGGAAGGCCTGTGACCAACTGGCCGCGCCGAGGAACGGCAGGGCGTGTTGTGGTGGGCCGAAGTAGGCGACGTGTCCGCCTTTTGCGAGGACGAGGACGTAGTCGCA
Source organism: Pseudofrankia saprophytica (assembly GCF_000235425.2). Taxonomy (NCBI): domain Bacteria; kingdom Bacillati; phylum Actinomycetota; class Actinomycetes; order Frankiales; family Frankiaceae; genus Pseudofrankia; species Pseudofrankia saprophytica. Next base: position 7,650,345 of record NZ_KI912266.1, on the reverse strand, counting down.
GAGTTCGAGTTGGGCGACGCTGTGGGTGACGACGACGACGGTTCGGCCGCCGTCGGCGAGGCGGCGCAGCGACTCCATCACCTCGTAGTCCAGGCCTGGGTCGAGGCCGGAGGTGGGTTCGTCGAGGTAGAGCAGGGTTGGTTGGGTGAGCAGTTCGAGGGCGACGCTGGTGCGTTTGCGCTGGCCGCCGGACAGCGTCGAGACCTGCCGGTCGACGAGGTCGACGGCGTGCCCCTTGGCCCGGCCGCCATTGCCGCCCGCGCCGTTTCCGTCGTCGGCGCCGTTTCCGTTTTCGTTGACGGCCAGCGGGCCGTCTGGCTGGCCGTCGGCGAACTCCGGGCCGAGGATCAGGTCGAGGCCGAGGTCGCCGCTGCCGGTGAGGCCGAGCTCGGTGAGAACCGCGTCGACGCGCGCCCTGCGCTCCTGCCTGGTGGTCTCGGCTGGGAACCGCAGCTCGGCGCCGTATTCGAGGGCCTGGCGGACGGTGAGGGCGGTGTGCAGGATGTCGTCCTGCGGGACGTAGCCGATCCGGCGGCGCAGCTCGTCGTACTCGTCGTAGAGGTCCCGGCCGGTGTAGCGGACGCTGCCGACGTCCGCCGGGCGGAAGCCGGTGAGCGCGTTCAACAGGGTCGACTTGCCGGCGCCGCTTGGACCGATGACGGCGAGCAGCGCGCGGCCGGGCAGCTGGAAGGTCACGTCGTGCAGCAGCCGGGTGCCGCCGATGTCGACCGAGAGGCCCTCGACCTCGAAGGTGACGTCGCCCGAGTCGAGGTACTCGACGAGCTGCGTCTCGGTGACGCGGAAGAGGTGATGCCCGATCCCGACCGTGTCACCGAGGGCGAGCACCCGGCGGTCGATCCGCTGGCCGTTGACGAACGTGCCGTTGGCCGAGCCGAGGTCGACGATCTGCAGGCCGCTGCGGCCGACGAACAGTTCGGCGTGCTCCCGGGAGGCCAGCAGGTCGCCGACGACGATGTCGTTGGTCAGCGCCCGCCCGATGCCCATCCGCCCCGCGCGCAGCGGATGGGCGCGCCCGTCGGCCCCCGGTGCCGTCGACGGGCGGCCCGGTGAGCCGTCCTGGGCGCCGGGCGGAAGCATCGGGCCGGTACCCGGCCAGCGGTCTCCCAGGTTCAGGGTCGGCATCTGGTAGTGCTCGTCCATCCCGAGCACCTCGGCGTCGCCGGCCGCCTCGTCGGGGGCGAATGCTCCCGCTGGCACCCCCGCCGGCGCCGCCGGCGCGAAGTGGGTTGCCTGGGCGGCGGTGGCGGCCTGGGGTGCCGGCGCGGCGGGTGGGGGAGCGGCGCCCGGGACCGGCGCAGACCACGCCTGACCACCAGGCGCCTGCGGCCGTGCCTCGGCGGCCGGCCGGACGGGCGCCGGCGCGCCTGGGGCGGGCTGCTGCTGGTCCGGCAGCCGCCGGCCGGGCGCCGGCGCGCTCGGTGTGGCCTGGGCTGGTGTGGCCTGGGTTGGCGCGGGCTGGGCCGGCGCGGCCGGGCGGGCGGGCGTCGGCTGGCGGTCGGCCGGCTGGCTGGGTGCGACGGAGCTGGGTGCGACGGAGCCGGGACCGCTGGCGCTGGCCGGCGCCGTTCCGGTCGCCCCGTCGTGCACGAGCGTGATCCGCGGGCCGTCCGCCGCGCCGAGGTTGAACTCGGCCGTCCGCGGCAGCTGGACCCGGCTGGGCATCCGGCGGCCCTCGGACCAGGACCCGTTGGTGCTGATGTCCACCGCGGCCCAGCCGCCTTCCGACGGCTCGAGCATCAGGTGTCGCCGCGACACCCGGCCGTCGCGAACCGTCAGGTCGGACTCGTTGGAGCGACCGATCACGAACGGCCGGTCCGGGGGCACATTGACGACGCTCGTGCCGTAGTGAACTTTCAGCGCAGCAGCCACGCCCCGCCTTTCCCGCCGCGTCAGGAGGGTTATCGGTTACGAAGGCTATTCGGAGAGGGAGAGTCGCGGACAGGGCTGGACGAAATGAGCTGCGAGTTGTCGGATATGTGACGGTGTCTGACGGTGTTACCACCGCCGTGCCGTCACCCGTGGACCGGCCGGCGACGCCGTCCCGCGGACGCCGCCCCGGCCGGCGGCGACGCCACACCCCTCCGATGGCTCCGCGCGGTTGAGGGTGGAACCGAAACCGGCGTCAGCGCTCCCATGACGGGACGGCGTACCTCGGCTTGAAACCGAACTTCGCGGCGCGGTTCAGGAAGTCGGGCGAGTACGACAGGCTCGTGACCGCCAGACGGTCGATGTGGCGCTGGACCGTGCGGTCGTGCACGTCGGCGTACATGTCGACGACCAGCTTGGCCACCCCGAGGACCTCGGCCGGGATCGTCGTCAGCTCCCGGCAGAACGCGTAGACGTCCTCCATGAACGTCTCGGCCGGGAAGACGTCGTGCACCAGGCCGATCTGCTTGGCCTGCTCGGCGCCGACCCTCTTGCCGGCCATCGCCATCCACTTCCCCCACCCCGGGCCGACCAGCCTGGTCAGCCGGCTGGTGCCGCCACTGCCGGCGATGGTCCCGATGTGCACCTCGGGGACGCCGAACTCGGCCTGCGGCGTGCAGAACCGGAAGTCGCAGGACACCGCCATCTCCACGCCGGCGCCGAGGCAGATCCCGTTCGCGGCGATGATGATGGGCTTCTCGATCGCCTCGAACTCGTCGTAGAGCAGGTGATGACTGCGATAGTCGCGCCGGAGGTTCCAGCCCGGGTGCAGATGCTGGGTCTCCGGATTCCCCGGCCGGTTACCGACCGGCTGGGACAGGTCCATGCCGGCGGTGAAGTACGGGCCGACCCCGGTGATCACCAGGCAGCGCAGGTCGTCGCGGTCCGCGAGCATGTCCCCGGCCCGCCACAGCAGCTCGGTGACCTGGCTGCTGATCGCGTTGCGCTTGCGCTGCCGGTCGATGGTCAGGGTGAGAATGCCGTCCTGCTCCGTCAGCCGGGCGTCCTCCTCCTCGCCGGGCGTGGGCTGGTCCTGGGTCTGGCTGTCCTGGCTGCTCACGGTTCTCCCTGGCGGCACTCGGTGATGACGGACTGGACGCCCCTTGGGGTGGTGGCGCGCCGACCGGCATCGCATCAAGTATTCGGTATACAAACTAGCCTGACGTCGGACCGGCCGCGACCGCCGACCGACGGGCCGCGGGTGGGCTCGCCAGGGTCGTGAGGGTGTCCGCGGCCAGGCGCCATGCCCGCGAAGCACCCGTCCGGGCTGCCCAGCCCGACCAGCCCGACCCTCGTCACGGCCGCATCCTCTCGGTCCCTGGAGCCGTTCGCCCGACTCCGCGCCCGTCGACTCGCCGCGTCCCGCCGCCCGGCGGTCAGTCGTCGCTGAGGGTCCGGCGGACCGTCTCGAGCAGGACGCCTTCGGTGAACGGCTTCTTCAGGAGGACGACGTCCGCGTCGAGTCGTCCGCGCGCGGCCAGCACCGGATGGGCGTAGCCGGACATGTAGGCGACGCGGACCGTCGGCAGCAGCGCGCGGATGAGGCCGGCGAGCTCGCCGCCGTGCATACCCGGCATGATCACATCGGTGATCAGCAGATCGATGTCGTCCCGCGCCTCGTGCCGGCCGCCGACCAGAGCGATCGCCTCGGCGGCGCCGGAGGCGGTCAGCACCTGGTACCCGTTGCGAGCCAGGATGCGCTGCGTCATCTCGCGGATCGCGCCCTCGTCCTCGACGAGCAGGATCGTCTCGCCACCACCCGCCCGGTCGTCCGTGCTCTCCGGCCCCGTCGCGGGGCTCTCGGGCACCGTCACGACGCTTTCGGGCACCGCCGCGACGCTTTCGGGCACCGCCGCGACGCTTTCGGGCACCGCCGCGAGCGGGCCGGTCTCGGCCGCCTCGGCGTCCACCTCGGGTAGCAGGCAGGTGACGGTCGTCCCGGCGCCCGCCTCGGAGACGATCTCGGTGTGGCCGCCGAACTGGCTGATGACGCCGTAGACGGTCGCGAGTCCGAGGCCGGAGCCCTCACCTTTCACCTTGGTGGTGAAGAACGGCTCGAAGACCAGGTCGAGAAGATCTTCCGGGATGCCGACGCCGTCGTCGCTGACCCGCAGCCGGGCGTGCGAGCCCGGCCGCAGACCGACCCGGGCGGCCACGGTGTCCTCGTCGAGGTCCACCTGCGCCGTGTCGATGGTCAACATCCCGCCGTCGGGCATCGCCTCGCGCGCGTTCGCCACCAGGTTGACGAGCACCTGCTCCAGCTGGTCGCGGTCGGCGAACACCGATCCCGCGTCGGGGTGCAGCGAGATCGTCAGCCGCACCCCCTCGCCGGCGACGTCGCGCAGCGCCTGCTCAAGGTCGGCGACAACGCGGTTGAGGCTCACCACCCGCGGCTTTATGGCCTCGCGGCGGCCGAACGCGAGCAACTGACGGGTGAGGACGGTAGCGCGCTCGGCCGCGCGCTGGATCTGCTCGACGTCGTTCAGGACGGCCTTCCAGCGGCCGTCGCTGGACTCGGCGGCCGCCGCGGTGATCTCCTCGGTGACGAACGATGCGTAGTTCGTGACAACAGCGAGGAGGTTGTTGAAGTCGTGCGCTATTCCGCCGGCGAGCTTGCCGAGGCTTTCCAACCGCCGTGCCTCGTGCCGCCGTGCCTCGAGCGACCGCGCCTCTATCCGGCGCCGCTCCGCGTCGGCCGATAACCATTCGCGCTCGGCCTGCGCGGCGACCGGGTCCTGCGCCTGAGTCATGCGCTTTCGCTGGGCCACGCTACGCATTTCTCCCACCGTCGGTTGTGCCGCCCCCGGCCTCCTGGCTGGGAACCAGGGGGCCGCGACAACGAGGGCCGCGAAATATCCACCGAACCCGCGCGAATCCGGCGCGGATCGGCCCGATCATAGTTGGGCGCTTCGGTGGGCATCGAGGTGCCCACCGCCAGTGACGTCGGCCGCGCCGCCCGTCCGGCTCCGGCGCCGCCCGGATGCCGCCTTGGGATGGTTCGTCGCCGTTTCGGCATTCCCCTGGACCACCCGCGCGGCCGATGATGGACCTGCCGAGACGTCGATCGACAGGTGCGCCGTGTCCGAGCCCAACTGGCCTCACTCTGAGTCACACCCGCAGCCACCGGAGCAGCCGGACTGGCCGCGGCCATCTCCGCCGCCCGCCGCGGAGGACGAGTTCGACGACGACGTCACTGTCGTGCTGCCACCGCCGGCCGCGCCGCCGGCCGCGCCGCCACCGTCGACGACCCAGCCGCCGCCAACGCCGTG